>CAZAXI010000121.1:0-14078 GCA_964489045.1 uncultured Granulicella sp.
AGGAGGCCTGCGTGTCGTAGTCCGAGCTGAGAATCTGCCACATCGTGCTCGGCCACGCCGGCTGCGTCATCCACAGCAGACGCCCGCTGTTTGGCGCCCACAGATTCGCGTCCATCCCCTCGAAGACCGCGCGATGGTCGACGTAGTTCAGCATCTGCGCCTTGCGCTCGAAGTCTTCGAGGCTGGCGGGTGCGCCGAACTCAGCGTTGATCTCGGCCATGAAGGGCGCGGTGTCGCCGTTTCCGCTCTGGTGCCAGTCGTGATAGGCCCAGGCGTCGCTGATGGGCCATTGGTCCGGATTGGCAATGGTGCTCCGAAAGGACTCGAGCGTGGACATGGAGGGCGTGCCGGTTTCAACCGAGAAGCCACGATTGAGGCGGGTGTAGTAGTCGGCGGGGCTTTGGTAGCGATAGGGGCCGCTGCCTTGCAGGTTCACCGCGTTGGAACTGGGCGAGTAGTAGCGGGTGCCGTCAAGCGTGCGCGCCAGTTTTTCGAGGCCCATGTTGATGATGGGCTGGGGTACGCCTTCGTTGCGGCCGCACCAGAGGACGATGGAGGGATGGTTGCGGAAGCGCTGGATGACGTCGGCGGCATTGGCGAGGAACAGCGCGGGGTCTTCGGCTTCGAGGTTGTAGTTCTGGGTGGACTCCCAGAAATCATTCCAGACCATCATGCCGTATTCGTCGGCGAGGTCGTAGAACGTCTGTTCGGTGCTTTGGCCCACCCAGTTACGGATGATGTTGAGGCCGGCGTCACGGTCCAGCCGGAAGAAGGGCTCGAGGTGGGCGCGGGAGACGCGCTTGCGGGCGTCGTCCATGCCCCAGTTGCCGCCACGCGCGGCAATGCGCACCCCATTGACGCGAATGACGAGGTAGGGCGCGGCGCGCTGGTCGGTGAGCGGCTGAATCGAAGGCGAATGTTCCGCGCCGGGCGCGAGCGAGGCGACGTGAGCGAGCGCATTCGCGCGGCGTGCTTCTGGGATGATTGCTGACTCTGCATCGGGGAGAGGAATGTCGCGGATGCCTTCGTGGCTAACATCGACGATGGGGCTGGACGCGTTGCGCGCGGCGGTGGGCGTGAACTCGACGCGGCGCAGATGGCCGGCGCTGTCGAGCAGGCTGAGCTCGTAGCTGATCTCGCGGACGCCGAAGCGGACGTCTTTGGTGTCGGAGATTGAGCCGCCGGCGAGCAGCGTGAGCTTGAGGCGATAGAGTTCGGGGCTACCGTAGCCGTTGGGCCACCACAGGCGCGGGTGCTGCAGGTTGAGCTGGGGGAACTCGGACGGCGTGAGTTTGATGAAGCTCGCGCCGGGTCGCAGAGTTAAGCTCTTGCGGATGGTGATGTTCTCGATGGATGCGCTGATGGTTGCGGCGATTGGTGCGGCGGAGAGATTGGTGACCGGCACAGTGATGTCGACGGCGGCCTGCGAGGTGTCGTGATTGCGGAACGAGGTAATGACCTGGGCGTCGCCGATCGTGAGGCTGCGCGTGACCCGCAGGGTGACCGGCTGCCAGATGCCGCTGTCGCGGTCGCGGATGGCTGGGATCCAGTCCCAGCCTTCGGTGGCGAGGAAGGTGGGCCCGTCGAGTTCCATAGCGCCACCGTTCTCGCCGGGCCCGCCGAGGATGGATTGCTCCTGCGGGATGCCGGGGTGCGGCGGCGGCGAGATGCGGACGGCGAGGACGTTCCGCTGGCCGGACCTGAGGAATGAAGTGACGTCGAAGGTGCCGCGCTGGAATGCGCCCTTCACCGTACCCAACCGTTTGCCGTCGAGCCAGACCGAGGCGGCGTAGTTGATGCCCTGGAATGTGAGCTCGGCGCGAGCACCGCTGGGCAGAGCCGACATGGGTACGGTGAACTCATTGCGGTACCAGTAGTCCTGTTGGTTGAGCGACTCGGGAATGGCGAGATTGTTGAGGCCAAAATCGGGGTCGGGGTAGACGCCGTCGTCGACCATGGTGGTGAGCACGGTGCCGGGCACGGTGGCGCGCATCCAGCCGGAGGCGTGATACGCCGCGGTGCTGAGGTGTGCGCCGTCGGCATCGACCCTGGGAACTTCGCGGAGCGTCCAGCCATCGGAGAAGGTCCACTCGCCGGGGGCGGTTTGGGTGAGCGATGGACCGACGGGCGGGCGCCGGATGGCGACGGGGGCCGAGAACGGCGCCAGCGTTTTCGGCATGGTGGCGGGGTCCTGGGGCGCGCGGTATCCGGCTTGGGCGCGGGTCTGGAATGGCCAGGGCTTGGAGCCTTCCTCGAACTCGATGAGGGAGAAGTCCGGGCGGGTGAGGTAGAGCTGAAGCAATTCGCCGTCGGCGAGGGCGCGGCGCAGAAGGGTAAAAGATGCGATCTGTCCGCCGAAGTGGCGGCTGCGGGCGGCAGCGGAGCCGGCGGGCGCCATCTGCAGTACGGGGTTGGCGCTGCCGGGGGTCAGTGTGCCGGAGGTGGAAGGCTGGCCGTCGGCGGAGAGATGGAAGCGGCTGCCGTCGAATGTGGCGGCGAGCAGGTGCCACTCGCCAGGTTTGAGGGCGGCGGAGGCGGTGAGTTGGTTGGCCTCTCCGAGCCAGAGAACAATTTTGCCGGCATCGACGGCGAGGTAGCGAGGGTGCTCGGCGGTGGCGCTGCCGAGGCCTGCGACGAGCGAGAGTGCGTCGACGGGTTCGGAGGTCCTGATCCAGCAGAAGAGGGTCCAGAGTGAATCGGCCTGCAGCACGGGATCGCGCGGGTCGGAGATGGGCTTGGTGAGGCCGGGGCCGTCGACGAGGAAGGTGGCGTTGTAGGGGCCGAACTGGGGCGGGTCCGCGGCGCTTACGGCGGCGGGAGGCTGGGCTGCGGCTGTGGCGACACAGAACGCAAGCGCGACCACAGCGCGCACAAAACTACGTTGGTTAAACATGCAGAAAGAGTAGCGCGGTTGCGTGCCTGTGGGGTGGCTAACTTGTCTGGAGGTATTCTCCACGGAGTGGAAGCGGCTGTCGGCCTGCAGTCTGCTTACTGCGGCAGCACTACCTGCTGGCCGTCCTTCAGGCCGCTGACAATTTCGGTGACGGAGCCGTTGGAGAGGCCGACCTTAACCGGGACGGTTCGATAGCCTTCTTTCTGCTTTCTGTCGGGGAGCTGAACCGTTGCGTTCTTCTGGCTGTCGTAGCTGACGGCGTTTTCCGGAACCGTCAGGACGCCCTTGTGCTCGTCGAGCAGAATCTCGGCGTTGGCGGTCATGTTGGCTTTGAGTTCGCCGCCTGGGTTGTCGATGGAGACGCGCACCTCGAAGGTGGTGACGTTGTCTTTCTCCACGCCCAGCGGGGCGATCTTGGTCACTTTGCCGGTGAAGAAGCGATCGCGAAAACTTTCCACCTTGATGCGCGCGGGCTGGCTCATGTAGACGTGGGCGATGTCGGCCTCGTCCACCTTGCCCTGCACATAGACCTGGTTGATGTCGCCCTCGGTCATCACCAAGGTCGCGGTTGAGCCGAGGACTAGAATTGAACTGACCGCGTCGCCGATCTCCACGTCGCGCGACAGAATGACGCCGTCCATGGGCGCGACGATGGTGGTGTAGCTGAGCTGCTCCTCCAGTTGCTTGAGGCTGGCCTGGCTCTGCAGTACCTGGGCGCGCGCCTGCTTCAGCTTGGCGTTGTCCACGCCGATCTGGGCCTGAGCGGAATTACGGCGGGTGAGCGCCGCAAGGTAATCCTTGTTGGTATCGTCCAACGCTTGCTGGCTGACCAGGCCTTCCTTCTTCATCTCCTGATTGCGGTCCAGCGTGGCCTTGTACATGGGCAGATCCGGCGCTGCGGCGTTCACCTTGTCCTGCTCGATGTTGGCCTCGAAGGAGGTCACGTTGGCTTCGGCGGAAGCAAGCTGTGCGCGCTGCGCGTCCACCTGGGCGAGAATCTCCTGCTGGTCGAGTTGCGCCAGGGGCTGGCCCTTGGTCACCTTATTGTTGATGTCGACGTAGAGCTTTTCGACGATTCCAGAGGCTTTGCTTTTTACCTCGACCTTGGTGATGGGCTGAATCTTGCCGGTGGCGACGACGGACCGCGCCACGTCGCCCCGGGTCGCCTTGGCGATGCGATTGGGGTCGATGGAAGCGCCGTTGACCAGCCGCGCCAGCGCGAATCCCGCGCCCGCCAGAACTGCGACCACAATCACGCTCAGCCCAATCCAGAACCGCTTGCTTTTTCGCGACGCAACCACCAAAGCCTCCCCCATACGCGAAGAAAGCCGAAGCTGTCCCAGGCGCAGATAGACCGATCGAAACCTCTACGGCACCAGCGTACCGCTGACGTCCGCTGCTTTGAGTTTACGCAATCCGGCGCCGTTCGGTTCCATCGCGTTGATGCTTCCTGCGGGAACGAAAGAGGAAGCCGCCGCGTATCATTCCAGTGAGCGCCCTATGCGTTCACAGTGCGCTATGCAGAGTTTTTCCGACATTCTCGGCCAGGTCTTCCGCGCCATCGCGGCCAACAAGCTGCGCACGTTTCTGACTATGTTCGGGATCGCCTGGGGGGTAGGTTCACTGCTGGTGCTGGTGGGGCTGGGCGAGGGCTTCCGTTCCGGGCAGCACAAGCAATTATCGATGTTGGGCAACGACATCATCATGATGTTCGACAGCACGATTCCAGCGATAGCCAATCAGCACACCGGAATGCGTCCGTATGAGTTGACGCTGGGCGACGAGGCAGCGCTGCGGCGGCTGCCGGAGCTGCGCGCGACCACGGTGGAGCTAGCCCGGTCGGACCTGTATGAAGTAAGCGAGTGGAGCAACACGTCCAGCCGCGTGATTGGAGTCGAGCCCAACTACGCCACGGTGAAGTTCCTCCCCCTGGGGCAGGGCCGCTTCCTGGACGCCACCGACGAAGCCGACCGGCGTCGGGTCGCGGTGTTGGGTTCGAAGGCAGCGACACTGCTGTTCCCCGGCAGGCCCATGCTGGGCCAGACCATCACCATCAACGGGACAGCCTTTACGGTTACCGGCGCAGCGACGAAGATCAGCCGCGGCACCAACGACAACAACGACCAACGCATTTACATTCCCATCACCACCATGCAGGAGATGTTCGCGTTGAAGGGCGACAACATTCCGCGCGACGCTCTGACGTCGATCCAATTCCAGCCGACGCACAGAGGCGATTCGGTGGCCGCGCTGGCCGCGGCCGATCGCGTCATCGCCGAGCGGCATGGGTTCGATCCCGCGCTGACAGACGCCTTCGATCAGTTCGACTCCATCCAGGAAGAGAAGACGATTGGGGTCATTTTCAATGCGATGGACATCTTTCTGGGCGGCGTGGGGATTGTCACGCTCGGGTTGGGCGCAGTGGGCATCATCAATATCATGCTGGTTTCAGTTACTGAGCGGACTCGGGAAATTGGCGTGCTGAAGGCGATCGGGGCGACCAAGCGCAGCATTGTTGCGCAGTTCTTCTGGGAGGGACTGCTGCTGACCGGAATCAGCGGCGTGATTGGGATTGCGGTCTCAGAGGGTGTCATGTGGCTGGGACAACAGTTTCTTACGGACAAGATGCCTGGTTTCGATCCGCCGCATTTGGTGCCGTGGTCGGCTGCGCTGGCTTTGGGATCGTTGGTGCTGAGCGGCGTGGCTGCGGGACTCTATCCGGCGATGAAGGCCGCAGCGTTGGACCCCGTGGAAGCCCTGCGGCGAGAGTAAGAACTAGCTGTTACTGAGAAGGACTTTATGTTCAAGGACATCCTCGGGCAGGCGTGGGAGGCGATGCTCTACAACCGACGCCGCACCGTCATTACGGTGATCGGCATGGCCTGGGGTGTTGCCACAGTGGTGCTGTTGCTGGCTTACGGAGCCGGCTTTAGCCGCGCCTTCGAGGCCATCTTCGAGGAGTTCGGCACCCGCACCATCGGGAGCTTTCCGGGGCGGACCAGCGAGCAGGCCGGCGCCGACAAAGCCGGGGTGTGGGAGCGGTTCACCCTGGACGATGTGGACCGCGTCGCGGCGGCCGTTCCGGGAATTGGCCGCATCTCGCCTGCCGTCTACAAGGACGTGCCGGTGCAGAACGATCTGCACACCTACACCTGGAGCGTGAATGGAGTGCTGCCGGCGTATCAGGACATCATGAAGCTGGATACGAGCGACGGGCGCTTCTTCAACGGCGCCGAGAACCAGCAGCGGGCACACGTCTGCGTGATCGGTTCGGAGGCGAAGACCAAGCTCTTCTCCGGCGGCTGGGCGCTGGACGAAAGCATACGTCTGGGTGGCGAGGCGTTTACCGTAATCGGTGTGCTCGAGCCCAAGATGCAGGAGAGCGATGACGACATCAATCGCCAGATTTATATCCCCTTCAACACCATGGGCGACCTGAAGGACACGGAATACATCGACGCCATCTGGTTCAGCTATACCGGCGACAATGAGCAGGCGGAGAAGGCCCTGCGCGAGACTCTGGCTGCGGCGCATCACTTCAGCCCGAGCGATCACAACGCGGTCCACGTGGCGAACCTGATGTCGGAGCTGAAGCAGTTCAAGATTCTCTCTTACGCAATGCAGGTCCTGCTGTCGCTGGTGGGGACGCTGACGATGGGCATCGCAGGCATCGGCTTGATGAACATCATGCTGGTTGCGGTGCAGCAGCGCACGCGCGAGATCGGCATTGAGAAGGCGCTGGGGGCGCGCCGGAGGCATATCCTGCTGCAGTTTCTGGCGGAGGCGATGGCGATTACCGGAGTGGGGGGCGCGTGCGGGATCGCGCTCGCCTATCTGATCTCCGTGATGGTAGGACGGATCACGTTCTACAGTGCCTTGGCGCAGCATGCCGAAGCCGCAGACATCCGCCTGCTGATTTCGCCGGCGTCTGTGATCGTGTCCACCGTAATCCTCGGCTTGGTCGGGCTGTTTAGCGGCATGATACCCGCCATCCGCGCAGCCAACCTGGACCCGATCGAAGCACTGCGCTACGAGTAGACGGCCGTGGGGGCCGCTCGGGCGAGCTACCTTGCGAGGGCTTTGCGGCAAGCGGTCGGGATAGAGCGGACACCCTTCGGGTTTCGTGGGGATGGTTCGAGGGACGGCCGCATGAGCGTTGCGGTGAGCGAGTCCATGGGGAGGGGTGGGCTGTAGAGGTAGCCTTGCGCGATGTTGCAGCCGAGGTGGGAAAGCGCTTCAGCCTGGTAGGAATCTTCGACGCCTTCCGCGGAGACGCTCATGCCGATGCTTTGAGCCAGATGTACGATCAGTTGCACGATTTCAGTGTGCACGTAGCTCATACTCATCCGCTGGACGAAGTACTGATCGATCTTGACCACGTCGACGGGGTATGCGGCGAGATAGTTGAGCGAGGAGTAGCCGGTGCCGAAGTCGTCGAACGCGATTCTGACGCCGAGAGCGCGGATGGCCTGGAAGAGCGCACCGATGCGCATCGAATCCCTGAGGAAAATGCTCTCGGTAATCTCAAGCTGCAGCAGGTGAGGAGCGATGCCGGTTTGGCGGAGGATGTCCGCGAGGTCTGCGATAAATGCCGGCTCGTCCAACTGACGGGCAGAGACGTTGACGCTGACCAGCAGGTCGCTGTGGGAGAGCTGCTGCAGCCGGCGGAGGTCGTTGCAGGCCTGTCGCAACGCCCACAATCCCATGGCGACGATGAGGCCGGTCTCTTCCGCCAGGGGAATGAACTCTGCCGGGTTGAGGAGGCCGCGTTCCGGATGGTGCCAGCGCATCAGCGCCTCGACCCCATGCAACGAGTGATCACGGGTGTCGATCAGCGGCTGGTAATAAAGCTCGAGTTCGTCGTGAGCGATGGCCGCCTGGAGTTGCTCGGTTTGGGTGAGGACAGCATGAAGTACCGCACCGTTGAAAGCCATTATAGAAAGCTCGGATCTGGCCAGGTTCGCCTTTTGGCTACGTTCGTTAATCGTATCGGCAAGACAATAACGGCTTTTGTTACAAGTGGTGCAGTTTAGTTATGGGCGCAGCTTTCGAGCGCACGCATGTTGGGAATCGTGAGCATCGAACCATTGAAGTCTACCAGGCGACGGTGCTTGAAGGTACCGAGGGTGCGGGTAACAGTCTCGCGGGACGCGCCGATGAACTCGCCGATTTGCTCGTGGGTGAGGTGGAAGCGGAAACGAGTTCCATGCTCGGTGGGCTGGCCGTTCTCGCTCAGGTCCAGCAGCAGGCGGGCAAGCTTCTCCGGGGCGGAGGACGAGAGGCCGACCGTGCGCAACTGGTCGCAGACCATGGTGTATTGCAGGCTGACTTCTTCGGTGACCAGTTTGTAGACCTCGGGATGACGGCGGAGGAAGTCGCGGAACTCGGGGCCTGAGATGTGGGTGATCTTTGCGGGCGAAAGCGTCTCGGCCGTGGTCTCGCATTTGGTTTCGAACAGCGACGATGAAAGGCTGAGCACCTCGCCCGCCCGGGCAACGCGGAGGCTGAGGCGCTTGCCGCCGCTGGAATTCATGGAGAGCCGCACCAGCCCCTCGCGCACCACGAACACGCCGGTCGCTTCCTGCTTCTCGTTGAAGAGAATATCGCCTGCCTCATAGCTTGTGGGCGTGCGGATGGAAGTGAGATCCGCGAGCGCAGCGGGCGAGAGCTTCTGCAGGAATCCGCCGGCTCGCAGGCTGCGGCAGGTGGCTTTGCTTGCGGGTTCTTGAACGGTGTGCATGGCTTGCTCCTTAAGAGTTGGTATCGCTTTCGCGGGTGACTTCTTCAGCAAGGTATTGGGTCCACGGTGTGCCGGTTATCAGAGCAGCCGCGGTTTGCGAGTAGATTTTGTGAAGTACGCGGATGCCGTTTGCATCCGCGTACGTCGCGTTGCGGAGATCGATCGACAGTTTTCGGGTTCTGATGGAAGGCGCAAGAGTCGACCAGGTCCGGTCAAGCTCAGCGGCCCACGGTCCGGTGATGCGCCCTTCCAGGATGACCGCGATTGATGCTGCGTTTTCTTCGATTGTGATTCGTAACGCCATGCCAGTGATAAGGCACGGCGCGTGCCAAACCATGGCGCACTCGAACGGGGCACGCGTAGGTACTTGATGGAAATGGGTTTATCGAGGCTGAGGGAGCGGGATGTGGGGGCGTCGCGGAGCGGAAGTGACGAAGTGACGATGACGGGATATCGTCACGTCGACTTCATATAGTCACTTCGCTCGATGCCGAGCTTCTTGATTTTAGAGTTCAGCGTGGTGCGTTTGAGGCCGAGCCGGGCGGCTGCGCCGGTAGGTCCGCCGATCTGACCCTGGGCCTCGCGCAGGACGCGCAGGATGTGCTCGCGTTCGGCGGCCTGGAGGGTTGGGTTTTCCCAGTCCTGATCACCCTGTGCTTCCTGGGTCTCGAGCTCCGCGAGGGGAACGAAGAGGACCGGGCCGCGGGTGAGGATGACGGCGCGCTCGAGAAAATTCTCCAACTCGCGAATATTGCCGGGCCATTTCCAGCGAACCAGCGCAGCCATGGTCTCCTCGGGGATGCTCTCGATGCGTTTGCCCATGCGCCGGCTGTGGGCTTCGACGAAGTGGCGAACCAGGATGGGAATGTCGCCGGTGCGTTCGCGGAGCGGCGGAGAGAAGACGGGGAAGACTTTGAGCCGGTAGTAGAGATCGCTGCGGAACTGCTTGTCGGCAACCATCTGGGCGAGATCACGGTTGGTGGCGGCGACCAGGCGGACGTTTACCGGGATGGGCCTGCTGCCGCCGAGGCGCTCGATCTCCTTTTCCTGGAGTGCGCGCAGAAGTTTGGGCTGAAGGTCAAGCGGAAGCTCGCCGACTTCGTCGAGGAAGAGCGTGCCGTCGTGGGCGAGTTCGAGGCGGCCGATCTTGCGCTGGATGGCGCCGGTGAAAGCGCCTTTCTCGTGGCCGAAGAGTTCGCTCTCAATCAGGCCGGCAGGGATGGCGGCGCAGTTGATCTTGATAAAGGTGCGGTCGCTGCGCGGGCTGAGCCGGTGAATGGCGCGCGCGAGCAGCTCCTTGCCGGTTCCGGTTTCGCCCTGGATGAGGACGGTGGCATCGGTGGGAGCTACCGTTTCAATCTCGCGGAGGACGAGGCGCAGGCCCTTGCTTTCGCCGACGACATCGTCAAAGCGCCGTTCGAGGTTGATCTCCTCTTCGAGATATCGCTTCTCCTGGCCGAGACGGTCGCGCAACTCCTGAATCTGGCGGAAGGCAATCGCGTTGTTGACGGCCATGGCCACCTGGTCGGCCATCTGAACGAGAACTTCAGCCTCGCGCTGGGAGAAGGTAGACTCCAGGCGGCTGGCGATCATCATGGTGCCGATGACTTCGCCGCGGTGGATCAGCGGTACCCAGCATCCGGATTGCATGCCGATGGAGGTTAGGTGGCTCATCGTCTCGGGGGCGAAGGGGGAACCCTCCATGCGCTCGACGATGACCGGCTCGCGGGTGCGAAAGGCCTGGCCGGCGGGCGAACCCTCCAGGGGAAGGCGCACCTCACCGCGTTGGGTCCCATGTTCGTCGGCGCTGAGGAAGTTCGCGATGAGCTGGTTGGTGGGCGCATCATACAGGGCCAGCGTGGCGGCATCGTGAAGAATAAGCTCGCCGACGCTGGCGGAGATGGCGCCGAGCAACTTGCGCACATCCATATTGGCCAGCAGTGCGGTGCTGAGCTGCAGCATCATCGCCTCTTCGGCGCGCTTGCGGTCGGTAAGGTCGCGGGTGACCTTGGCGTAGCCGGTGATCGCGCCGGAGGAGTCGCGAATGGCGGTGAGGATGATGTCGGCCCAGAAGCGCGAGCCATCCTTGCGGACGCGCCAGGCCTGCTCCTCGATGCGCCCGCGTGCGGCGGCAATGCGCAGCAGCTCGGCCGGCCGGCCGCGGTCGATATCTTCCTGGATGAAGAAGCGCGAGAAATGTTTGCCGAGAATCTCGTCCGCCGTGTAGCCCTTGATGCGTTCGCCGCCTGGGTTCCAGGTAACAATGTTTCCGTCGCGGTCAAGCAGATAGAGCGCGTAGTCGCGGACGCTCTCGATGATGGAGCGCAACTGCTGGTCGTTGAGGCGCAGGGCTTCCAGTGCCGCGCGCTGCTCGGTCACGTCGCGTACAAAGCTCATTACCATGGGACCGAAGACCGTGTCGGTTGGCTTGAGCATGATGTCGACCGGGAACTCGGTGCCGTCCTTGCGCAGGGCGAAAAGGTTCATGGCCGCGCCCATCTGGCGCGTGCGGGGATGGGCGGAATAGTTTTCCCGGTGACTGGGATGGCGGGAGCGGAAACGAGCCGGCACGAGACTGTCGATGGAGAGCCCGATCAACTTGGAGGGTTCGTAGCCGAACAATTCCGCGGTGCGCGCGTTGGCGGCGCGGATGATACCGTCCGGATCGGTGACGAGGATCGCGTCGGGAGAGAGGTTGAAGAGGCTCTCCGCCGCGAACTGGGCGAACTCGGCTGGCGCTGCTTCCCGTGACGGCGGATTCTTGGATTCCGACCAGTCGAATGGCATCATGATTGGACTGGCGACGGTGCTATGCCAGGGACGGGCTCTGATGGGGTCATGGGCATATTGCGCAAACGTTCTCCAGTGGCGGCGAAGATGGCGTTGCCGACTGCGGGGGCGAGCCCGACGAGGCCGGTTTCGCCGGCTCCGGCCGGGGCAATGTCCTTGCGGTCGATGAGGACGATCTCGACCTGGGGCGTGTCCGAGAAGCGGGGAAGGCGATAGGACTCGAAGTGCGGATTGAGGATGCGGCCGTCGGAGAACTGGATGGCTTCGAACAGCGCGCCGCCGATGCCCTGAACGATGGCACCCATGTTCTGGTTGCGCAGGCCGTCGGGATTCACGACGGCGCCGGACTCCCACGCGCTGACGACGCGGACGATGTGCACCTTTTTGGTTGCGGGATCGATGGCGACCTCCGCACAGGTGGCGACGTGGCCACCTTTTTCCATTCCGCAGGCGATGCCGAATCCGCGGGTCGATGTTGATTTGCCCGGGGCCCAGCCGAACTTGTCGGCCGCGGTGTTCAGGCAGGCCAGCAGGCGGTCGTCTTTGAGGTTCTTCCTGCGAAATTCCAGGGGATCCAGGCCTACACTGTGCGCCAGTTCATCCATAAAGGACTCGCGGGCGAAGTGGTTGGCGGTAGACGCGAGCGCGCGGTAGGAGCCTATGCGCAGAGGCGACTTGGACGCGTGGTATTGCTGGATCGGGCTGGCGACGGTATATGGCGTATCGAGGCCGGCATTGCCGGAGTTGTAGTTGTGATGTTCCCAGGAGACGAGGGTGCCATCGTGCTGGACGGAGGCCTTGAGCTCCATCAGGCCGGCGGGACGGAAGTAGGCCCAGGTGAACTCCTCTTCGCGGGTCCAGACGAGGCGGACGGGCGCGCCGGCGCCTTTGGCGAGGCGCGCTGCTTCAACGGCTGCGTCGCCGGTGTGCTTGCCGCCGTAGCCCGCGCCCATATCGGGCTGAATGACGCGAACCTTGCTGGGGTCGAGGTGGAAGGTGGCGACGAGTTCGTCCTTGACGCCGAAGGGGCGCTGGGTGCCGGTCCAGACGGTGAGCTTGCCGGTCGCGTCCCATTGAGCGACGGCGGCGCGGGGTTCGAGCGGGGCGTGGGCGATGTACTGGACGGTGTAGGACTGAGCGAGCGCGATGGCATCGGCGGGCGGCGCGGTGGTGGCGGCAGGCGCAGTTGTAGCGTTCGCGCGTCCGCCGCGTGGTGCCTCGGAGTTGGAGTTGGTCTTGAGGTAGTCAAAGATGTTCTGGTTGGAGGGCTGCGGCGGGACGGTCCACTTGGCTTTGATGGCGGCGAGGGCTGCCTCGGCGGTCCAGGCGTCGGGGGCGACGACGCCGATAAAGTCTCCGTCGCGCACGAGCTTGACGCCGGGCATCTTCTCGGCGGCAGAGGTGTCGATGGAATCGACGGTGGCGTTGTAGCCGGTGGCGCGGAGGACCTTGCCGAACATCATTCCGGGAAGCGAGATGTCCGATGGATACTGATGTTTGCCAGTTACGAAGTCGCGGCCATTGGCCTTGGGAACTGCAGTGCCGGCGACCTTCCAGTCCTTGGGAGCGAGCAGCGGGAGGTTGGCTGAGACAGTCGTGACAAGCTTTTCGCCCTTGGTGAGTTCGCCGTAGGTGAGCGACTGGTTGGCGTTGGGCGCGGTGACTTTGCCGTTGGCGACGATGAGGGCCGCGGCATCGCAGCTCCACAGCCTGGCGGCGATTTCGACCAGGGCCTGGCGGGCGGCGGCGGCCATGGTGCGCAGGCGCGGGCCCATCTGCGGCGTGGATTGGCTGCCGAAGGTGCCCATATCGTACGGCGTGAGGTCGGTATCGCCCATGACCATGGTGATGGCGTCGAAGGGGACCATGAGTTCGTCGGCGACCTGCTGCGCGAGCGAGGTGCGGATGTTCTGCCCGACTTCGACCTTGCCGGTGAAGACGGAGATGCGGTTGTCGGCGGCGATGTGGATCCAGGCGGAGACGTCGCTGGGCACCTGCTGGCGGCCGCCACCGAAGCCGCCGCCACGGCCGGATTCCTGAGCGGAAGACTCGCCGGTGAGGCAGACGAGCAGGCCTCCGCCGAAGAGTTGGAGGAAGGTGCGGCGGTCGAGCGCGAAACAGCGCGGGGCGTTGATCGGATCGGGGAGCGTGATCTCGGTGGCGTCGGCGAAAAGGGTGCTCATCGGGCGGCTCCTTTCTCCGGGGAGTGCGTCGCGGCGAGTGTAGATGCGTGCTGAACGGCGGCGATGATGCGCGGGTAGGTGCCGCAGCGGCAGATGTTGCCGTTCATGCTGGAGACGATCTGGGCCTCAGTGGGATGGGGCGTTGCGTTGAGCATGGCGGTGGCGCGCATGATCATGCCGGAGGTGCAGTAGGCGCACTGGAAGGCGCCTTCGTCGAGGAAGGCCTGCTGCACGGCGGTGAGCTGGCCGTGCTGGGCGAGTCCTTCGATGGTGGTGATCTTCGCGTCCGCGGCTTCGGACATGAGCGTCTGGCAGGACTTGACGGCGTGCCCGTCGAGCAGGACGGTGCAGGCGCCGCACTCGCCCTCGCCACAGCCGTACTTGGTCCCGGTGAGCGCGAGGCGGTTGCGCAGGACCGAGAGCAGGGTCTCGTCGCCGGGCGCATCGACGTGCACGTCGATGCCGTTGATAT
>CAZAXI010000122.1:0-13708 GCA_964489045.1 uncultured Granulicella sp.
ACGGCTGCCCGCTCTGCAGCACCGTCAGCCCCACCAGCGACCAGCCATCCGCCGCATAGCCCTCCAGGCTGTGTTTGTTGGCCACCACATCCGGCGCCTTGAACACGTAATTGAAATTGATCACGTGCGTCCGGTCGAAGTCGGCCGACGCATACCCGTCCCGCAGGTTCAGCGGGTTGTTGCCGTTGTAGAACAGTCCCAGCCCGCTCTGCTCGTCCAGTGCGTGCGAGTAGGTATAGCTGAAGCCCACTGACACGCCGTGGCTCATGCGCTTGTCCACATGCGCGGTCAGAGCGTTATAGGTATCGATACCCGCCGCCTTGTAGTCGATCGACTCTGCCGCATAGCCCAGGTACGGCACCCGGTGGT
This sequence comes from uncultured Granulicella sp., assembly GCA_964489045.1. Classification (GTDB taxonomy): domain Bacteria; phylum Acidobacteriota; class Terriglobia; order Terriglobales; family Acidobacteriaceae; genus Edaphobacter. Next base: position 370 of record CAZAXI010000122.1, read on the forward strand.
CCACATTGCCGTTCTCGTAGTCGAAGTCGTAGGGCTGGCCGTTAGGCAGATTCACGCCTTGCACCACATAGCCGTAGCTGTAAATCTCGCCGTTGATCGGATGGCTGGCGTTGGCAATGTTCGGCTGGTTGAACGGCACCGGAATCACCTGGTGCCGGCCCAGGTTGCCCGTGTATCCCAGCTCGATCGCCAGGTCGTTGCGCGGCTGCCACTGCACGTCCAGCGTGAAATTGTACGTATATGGCAGCTTGTTCCTGCGGTCATACACCCCCAGAGAGATCGGCTTCCCGCCCTGGTTGATTGACGCCAGGTTGGGCAGATAGTTGCTCAGGTCGGACGACTTCGGATTGCTCGGCGGGGCCAGCAGCGACGTCCCGTACGGATTCGCCAGGTTGCCCTCCGCCGCCGCCGCCGGGGTGTTGCCCTGGTCGCCGCCGCCGCAGGTCGGCAGAAAGTACTCATACAGGAACGTCACCGCGCAGCTCGAGTCGTTCACAAACGGCAGCGACTGGTTTACTCCGAACGGCCCGCCCGTCACCGTTCCGATCGCGTACCCCGGAGAGAAGTAGCTGAACAGCTCGCCCCGGTCGTAGTACATGCCGAACCCCGTCCGCACCACCACCTTCGAGTTGAACATCGCCGGCTGCCACGCCGCTCCCACCCGCGGCGCAATCCCCCACTGCCGCCCGGTCAGCGTCGTCGGGCTCACCCCCCCCGTCGGGTTGCTGTTGTTGCCTGCGATCACCAGTCCGTTGGTCGCCGGTATATTGCCCGGTGTCTCGCTCGGGCTCGGCGTGTAGCAATACGCGGTCTTGGTCGAGCACGGAGTGCTGAAATCGAAGTTGAAGATCCGCCCGTACTTCTCCGTCAGTCCACCATCCCAGTCATACCGCACTCCAGCCGTCAGGCTCAGCGTCGGCGTCACCTGGAACTTGTCCTGCACATAGCTCCCCACCTGGTTCGTGCGGTAGTAGCGGCTGGCGTTGCCCTGCAGGAACGAGGACACATAGAACCCGCTCGCGCTGCTGCCCGGCGTCACGTAGCCTTGCGCGAACGCGCTCAGGTCGCTGGTCGCGATCGACCCCGTTCCCGGCCGCTTGTCGATCGTGTTCAGTTGCGTATAGCCGTAGCTCATCCCAAAGCTCACCGTGTGCTTGCCCAGCGTCCAGATTGCGTCCCCCGACGGCTGGATCCGGTTCTCGAACGCGCCCGTGTTGCTCGATTGCCCCTCCGCGTTCGGCCCGATGTTCAGAATGCTGTTGGTCGCCAGAAAACCCGCGTTCACCGCCGCCAGGCCATACACGTTGAAGATCGACACCCCAGGAAAGTACTTCGACCCAAACATGTTGAAACATGGATTCGCGCAGCCCGGAACGTTCGCCGGCCCCCATGGCTGCTCGTTGTCCGCCCACGTCTTCTCCCGCAGAATGCCAACGTTCTCCGTCGTGCTCAGGTTCGGCTTGATCTGAAACGTGTTGTTGATCGCCGCCACCTGCGAGCCCGAGTCCAGGTGCTCGGTAAACCCGGGCACGCTCGAAAACGCGTACGGCGCCAGCGTCGGATCGTGCTGGTAGTAGTACTTCAGAGCCACCGTGTCCTTGGCCGTCGCGTTCCAGTCCAGGTCGGCCACCCCAACGTCCGCATGGAACCGCCCCGTCCCCGGCAGGATCGCATCGTAGCCATGCTGCGGCGACAGGTAGCCCGACTCCGTGTCGTTCGGGATCAGCCATTTCCCCGGCTCGCCCGGCAGCGCAGGAATATTCAGCAGCGCCAGCGCCGTCGGGTTCATGTCCGACCCAGCCAGGTCATACCCCAGGAAATACGAGCTGTCGAACTGCTGGTTCACGATGTTCGCAAACCCGCTCGCCGTCCGGTTGGTGTCGCTCAACCCCACCGGCACATCCACAAACGAGTCCCCAATCTCCTGGTCCGATACATGCAGATGCTGGTACGCCACAAACCCGAACAGCTTGTCCTTGATCAGCGGCCCGCCCACCGTGCCGCCCACCAGGTACCGGTGCAGCTCCGGGTTCTTCAGGTAACTCGGCATCGCCGGGTCGCTATTGAAGAAGAATGGGTCCGCATTGATCCAGTTCGTCCCCCGCCGCCCGTACAAACTGCCGTGCAGCGTGTTCGTCCCCGACGCCGTGCTCAGATCGATGTGCGCCCCCGACGTCGACCCCTGCTGCGCGTCGTACATCGACGCGTTCACCCGCACCTCTTCCACCATCTCCGGTGCCGGCGTCGGGATCGCATTGCCGATCGACAGATACACCGAAGCCGTCGACGAAATCACTCCGCCCCCGCCCAGGCTGGTCGAAACCCCCGTCGAGTTGATCACCCGCGCCGACCCCACGTCGCTGGTGCTCTTCCCGTTGAACAGGCTGCTCCCGTCCACGCCATTCAAACTGAAGCTATTCGACGTGTCCCGCTGCCCGTTCGCCCAGATTGGCGGATTGCCCATACCCGCGTTCACTCCCGAGCCCGGCGCAAGTTCCGCGTCCACCCCCGGCGACAGGATCGCCGTCCCCAGTGGCGATCCGGTAGGCAGCGGGATCGATTCAATCTGCGCCTTGTCCAGCACGTACCCGTTGGTCGTATCCACCGCGTTCAGCAGCGGCACCGCGGTCACCGTCACCGACTGGGTCACCGCCCCCACCGTCAGCGTCATATTCACCGTCGCCGTGCGTCCCGCCTCCACCGCGATCGACGGAACCACCTGCTTCTCGAACCCCTCGTGCGTCACCGTCAGCGTGTAATGCCCCGCCGGCAGGTTGGCGAACGCGTAATACCCGTTCGAGCCCGAGGCCTGGCTCCGCTTCAGACCGGTCTCACCCGCCACCGCCTCCAGGTTCGCGCCCGCCAGGATGCTACCCTGCGAGTCCGTCACCACCCCGGTAATGCCGCCCGTCGTCTGCTGCGCCCGCACGCTGAACGCAAACAGAATCATGAAACCCATGAACACAATGCTTACGAGAGAGCGGAGGATACACGGCTGCCTGGACATATACGTCTCCTGTGGAAACTTACGTTGCCGTCGGAAATGCCGACTCTTGCCGCAGGTCTGGGCTGCAGTTTGCTGGATGGTTTCTTTGTAACAGGATCGAAATGAAGATTCGATAAAGAAATCCGCCCGAAGTGCAACAAAAATAGGGCGCTCACACAAACTTAAGCCCGCCACCCGACCCAATCCGGGTGCCCCATGATCAACGAGCAGTCTCTCCGCTCCTTTATCGTGGGGTTACTCTCTATCCCGAATCTGTGCCACCCGTCCGGGTGCCCAATCCCAGTTCTTTTCGCCCCGGGACGGTAGAATGCAAGCCAATCTGAAAAGAGGCGCAGCTATGTTCTCCGATCGCTCCGGTCTCCCGGCCCCCCAGATCTTCGTCGCCATCCTCATCCTCAGCCTATCCACCGCCGCCCAGCAGCCTCCGGCCGCGACTCCCTCCGGTCCCCAGATCGCAGGCTGCCCCGTCTTCCCCGCGGACAACATCTGGAACGCTCCCATCGACAAACTCCCCATCGATCCCCGTTCGCAGGCGTACATCGCCAGCATCGGCGCCGATGTCGGCCTGCACCCCGACTTCGCCTCCGATCCCGGCAGCGGAATCCCCTTCACCCTCACCGACTCGCACGTCAAGCCCGCCAAAATCACCTTCGACTACGACTCCGAAAGCGATCCCGGAGCCTATCCCATCCCGCCCAACCCCAGGATCGAAGGAGGCCCCAGCGCCCCCCAGGACAGCGATCACCATATCCTCCTCATCGAAACGGACCGCTGCATGCTCATGGAACTCTGGGGCGCGAGGCGCGTGTCCGACACCGCCTGGACGGCCGGCTCCGGCATCAGGATGGACCTCAACAGTAACAAGCTCCGCCCCAACGGCGAGACTTCAGCCGACGCCGCGGGCCTGCCCGTCTTCCCCGGCCTCGTTCGCTACGACGAAGTCGCCGCCGGCGAAATTCGCCACGCCCTCCGCTTCACCGCCCTCAAGACTCTCAATGGTCACATCTGGCCCGCCCGTCACGACGCTTCCCATATTAATGACCGCAGATTCCCGCCCCTGGGCGTCCGCTTCCGCCTGCGCGCCGACTTCGACATCTCCGGCTTCTCCAAAACCAACCAGGTCATCCTCACCGCCCTCAAACGCTACGGCATGTTCCTCGCCGACAACGGATCTAACTGGTTCCTCTCCGGCGTGCCCGACCCCCGCTGGGACGACGACGACCTCCACAAACTCAACAGAGTTAAAGGCAGCGACTTCGAAGCCGTAAACGAAACCAGCCTCATGGCGAACTTTGACTCAGCCCGCGTCAAACCCCCCGCCAACAAATAACCCCCCGCCGGGTGCCCCCAATCCGGGTGCCCCATGATCAACGAGCAGTCTCTCCGCTCGTTTATCGTGGGGTTACTCTCTATCCCGCCCCAGGTGTGCCACCAACGCAGGTTCCCCATCCTTTTCACCTTGTCATTCTGAGCGCAGCGAACGGGGCCCCCGGCCAACTCGCTGGCTGGGGCAGGAAGAACCCCCGTATTTGCTCTTCCGCCGAGCGCAAGCTCGGCCCCGGATCAGCAGCGGGGCTTCAGAGGGCGCTGAAAAACTCCGTTTCGTTAAGGGCACGGATTCATCCGTGCCGTAAACGCCGCAGAATAAATAGGGCTGGTAGCCCGAGGCTTCAGCCTCGGGTCTCCCCTGAGGTCCGCTTTTCCGCCGAGCGCAAGCTCGGCCCCGGAGGGAGCAGGGGCCTCGTAGCCTAGGGCTTTAGCCGTGGGTCTGCCCCTGAATCAAAGCGCGCGAAGAAAGGGCTTCAGCCCCAGGCCTTCTCTCCAACCCGCCCTATTTCCCCGCCGCCATATCCAGGTCCATATTCAGTCCCAGCACATTCACCCGCGGCTCGCCCAGCAGTCCAAACTGCCGCGGCGTCACGTGCGCCGTCACCAGCGCCCGCACCGCATCCTCGCTCATGTGCCGTTCCGCCGCCACTCGCGCCACCTGGTAGTACGCTGCCGCCGGCGAAATGTCCGGGTCCAGCCCCGACCCCGACGCCGTCGCCAGGTCGATCGGCACCGGCCCCTCGGTCCCCTTGGGATTCAGAGTCGCCACTGTCCCCGCAACCCGCGTCACGAGCGCTGCATTGGTCGGCGCGTAATTCGACCCACCCGAGTTCGACGCATCGTACCCGTTGCCCGACCCGGCCGCCGACTGCCGCGACCAGAAATATCCCGGCCCGTCGAACGCCTGTCCGATCAGCCGCGACCCCACCAGCGTCCCGTCGGCGCCGTAGATCAGGCTCCCATCCGCCTGCTTCGGAAACAGCACATGCGCCAGCCCCGTCACCGCCAGCGGATACCCGATCCCCAGCACCACCGCCGTAATCAGCGTGTACAGCACCGACGTCACAATATGTTTCTTCATCGCTACTCCCTGTTCCCTGAACCCTGTTCCCTGCCTTAGACCAGATGCACCGCCGCAATGAACATATCGATCGCCTTGATCCCGATAAACGGCGCCACAATCCCGCCCAGCCCATAGATCCACAAATTCCGCCGCAGCAGCGCCGCCGCCGACATCGGCGTGTACTGCACACCCTTCAGCGCCAGCGGAATCAGCGCCACGATAATCAGCGCGTTGAAGATCACCGCCGACAGAATCGCCGACTCCGGCGACTTCAGGTGCATAATGTTGATCGCCGCCATCACCGGAAACACCCCGGCAAACATCGCCGGAATAATCGCAAAGTACTTCGCCACGTCGTTCGCAATCGAGAACGTCGTCAGCGCCCCGCGCGTCATCAGCAACTGCTTCCCAATCCCCACAATCTCGATCAGCTTGGTCGGGTTCGAGTCCAGGTCGACCATATTGCCCGCCTCTTTCGCCGCCTGGGTGCCGCTGTTCATCGCCACGCCCACGTCGGCCTGCGCCAGCGCTGGAGCGTCGTTGGTCCCGTCGCCGGTCATCGCCACCAGCTTGCCCTGCGCCTGTTCGCGCTTGATCAGGTCCATCTTGTCCTTGGGCTTCGCCTCGGCCAGAAAGTCGTCCACGCCTGCCTCGCGCGCAATCGCCGCAGCGGTCAGCGGATTGTCGCCGGTAATCATGATGGTCTTAATGCCCATCGCCCGCAGTTGGTCGAAGCGCTCCCGCATCCCGCCCTTCACAATGTCCTTCAGGTGGATCACGCCCAGCGCGCGCCCATTCTCCGCCACCACCAGCGGCGTGCCTCCGCTGCGCGCCACCTGGTCCACCTTGGCGCGCACCTCGTCCGGCAGGCCAACCCCCGACCCATTCTCCTTCAGGTATTTGTCAATCGCGTCCGCCGCGCCCTTGCGAATGCTCCGGCCCTCCAGGTCGATGCCGCTCATCCGCGTCACCGCGCTGAACGGGATGTACTCCACCTTCAGGTGCGCCAGTTCGCGCCCGCGCAGGCCGTACTGCTCCTTCGCCAGCACCACAATCGACCGTCCCTCCGGCGTCTCGTCCGGCAGGCTCGACAACTGCGCCGCATCGGCCAGCTCTTCGCTGCTCACGCCCGCCGCCGCCAGGAACTCCGACGCCTGCCGGTTGCCCAGCGTAATCGTTCCCGTCTTGTCCAGCAGCAGCGTGTTCACGTCGCCCGCCGCTTCCACCGCGCGTCCGCTCACCGCCAGCACATTGTGCTGGACAAGTCTATCCATGCCCGCAATTCCAATCGCCGACAGCAGCCCGCCAATGGTCGTCGGGATCAGGCACACCAGCAGCGAGATCAGCACAAACGCCGTCTGCGGCGCATGCGAATAAACCGCAAATGGCTCCAGCGTCACCACCGCCAGCAGAAAGATAATTGTCAGCCCCGCCAGCAATATATTCAGCGCAATCTCATTCGGAGTCTTCTGCCGCTCTGCGCCTTCCACCAGCGCGATCATGCGGTCCAGAAACGTCTCGCCCGGGTTCGCCGTAATCTTCACCACGATCACGTCGCTCAGCACCCGCGTCCCGCCCGTCACTGCGCTGCGGTCGCCGCCTGCCTCGCGAATCACCGGCGCGCTCTCGCCCGTAATCGCACTCTCGTCCACCGACGCGACGCCTTCAATCACCTCGCCGTCGCCGGGAATCATCACGCCCGCCACCACGCGCACCTTGTCGCCCACGCGCAGATGCGAGCTCGCAATTTCTTCCGTCGTCCCGTCAGCCTTCAGCCGGTACGCCGTGGTCTCGCTCTTCGCCTTGCGCAGCGCGTCCGCCTGCGCCTTGCCGCGTCCCTCCGCCATCGCCTCCGCGAAGTTCGCAAACAGCACCGTGAACCACAGCCACAGCGTGATCTGCAGGTTGAACCCAAACTCCCCGCCCCGCTTGAACAGCAGCACGGTGGTCACCACGCTGCCCACCTCCACCACAAACATCACGGGGTTCTTCATCATCAGCATCGGATTCAGCTTCTTCAGCGAATCCACTGCCGCCCGGCGCACAATCGCCCCATCGAACAAGCTCTTCTTCTTCGCCGTCCCCGTATGCACTGCACTCATCAAACTCTCCTGGCCTTTCGCTTCTCGCCCGTCAGTCTTTCCGCTTCCCGCACGTCATTCTGACTCGCAGAGTCAGAATCTCCGTATTTGCTTCTAGGTAAGCCAAGCCTTCAGGCTTGGCCCTCCCAGGCCCACAAAGAAAGCGGGCTTTAGCCCCTGGGGTATGCCTTCGTCTTGCACTTTCCCTCGAACCTCGAACCTGCCCCTCAAAAACTCGTCCCCGCCCGCATCAGCAGATGCTCCAAAATCGGCCCCAAGCTCAGCGCCGGGAAGAACGTCAGCGCGCCCACAATCAGAATCACGCCCACCAGCAGCAGCGCAAACAGCGTGTTGTTCACCGGGAACGTGCCCACACTTGGCGGCGCTATCTTCTTCGTCGCCAGGTTGCCCGCCACCGCCAACATCGGCACAATCATCAGGAACCGCCCGCCCAGCATCGCGATTCCCTGCGTAACCAGGTACCAGTGCGTATCCGCATTCAGTCCCGCAAACGCCGATCCGTTGTTCCCAACCGCCGACGTGTACGCATACAGAATCTGCGACAGCCCATGCGGCCCGTGGTTCGACAAACTCGACAGCCCCGTCGGCAGCAGCACGCTCGCCGCCGCAAATCCCAGAATGATCAGCGGAAATATCAGCAGGTAGAGCATCGACAACTGCACGTCGTATGCCTCGATCTTCTTGCCCAGATACTCCGGCGTCCGGCCCACCATCAACCCCGCAATGAACACCGACACCACCACGAAGATCAGCATTCCGTACATGCCCGCGCCCACTCCGCCAAACACGATCTCGCCCATCATGATGTCCGCCAGCGGCACCATCCCGCCCAGCGGCATAAACGAGTCGTGCATCGAGTTCACCGCGCCGCAGCTCGCGTCCGTCGTAATCGTCGCAAACAGCGCCGAGTTCGCGATCCCGAACCGCACCTCCTTGCCTTCCATGTTCCCGCCGGGGCTCAGCGATTGTCCCGGTCCCGCCTGTACCACGTGCTGGTCCACGCCCTTCAGCAGCGGGTTCGGCTGCGACTCCGCCCAGTAGCACGTCGCCACGCCGCAAAACCACAGGATCGACATCGCCGCAAACACCGCCCAGCCGTGCCCTTTCGACCCCGTCATCTTGCCCAGCGTCACGCACAGCCCCGCCGGAATCACGAAGATCGAAAACATCTCCATCAGGTTCGTCAGTGGAGTCGGGTTCTCAAATGGATGCGACGAATTCGCATTCGTAAACCCGCCGCCGTTCGTCCCCAGCATCTTGATCGCTTCCTGGCTGGCCAGCGGCCCCTGCGCAATCGTCTGGGTTGTAACCGTCGTGGTTACAGGCTTTCCATCTGTGCCGGTGGTAGTTACATTCTGCTTCTCCACCAGGGTCGCGGTGTCGTACGGCTTGAAATTCTGGATCGCGCCCTGGCTCACCAGCGCCAGCGCATACACCAGGCAGATCGGAACCAGCACCCACAGCGTCCCCCGGGTCAGGTCCACCCAGAAATTCCCCAGCGTCTTCGCCTCCCTCCGCGATATCCCGCGGATAAACGCGATCGCCAGCGCCATGCCCACCGCCGCCGACCAGAAGTTGTGCGTCGCCAGCCCGAACATCTGGGTCAGGTAGCTCATCGTCTGTTCCGGCACGTAGGCCTGCCAGTTGGTGTTGGTCGTAAACGAGCCCGCCGTGCTCCACGCCAGGTATGGTTCCACCGCGGCCAGGTGCTGCGGGTTCCACAGCGGAATTGCATGCTGCAGCCGCTCCACACCATAGGTCAGCAGCAGGGTCGCGCAACTGAACACCAGCATGGCCACCCCGTACTCCGTCCAGCGCATCTCCACATCCGGGTCCACGCCGGTCATCTTGTACAGCAGCCGCTCCACCGGAACCAGCACCGGGTCCAGCCAGGTCTTCTTGCGCTCATATACCCGCGCCATGTACAGCCCCATCGGCTTAGCCGAAAGCAGCAGCAACACGAAGTAGACCGCAATCTGCAGCCAGCCATTCGAAGTCATCAGAATTTCTCCGGGCACAACAGCGCAAACACCAGGTAGACCAGCAAGCCGGCCGTCAGCAGCAGCAGCAGAACATTCTCAAGCATGGCCATCCCCACCCTTCGTCAGCTTCTGGCAGCCGTGAACGTACAGCACCGCAACCAGAAAAAAAACGATTGAAGCCGCAAGAAACGCGATGTCGCTCATGCACTCTCCTTGAGATCGCTCAAGTGGAATCTCAGGGCCGGCGGTCGTTGCCGGCACGGGCCCTGAGTCTGCTTTGGGTCCCAAACGCGCACACCAGCAGGCGCGCCAGGATCACTACACCCAAGTCTGTCAGCCCCCGTTGTAGAAAGTCAGTAGGAAGAACATAAAGATTTTGTAAAGAACCTTAACACCCGCGCGTGCCCCATCTTCACCAACCCAGGTGCCCCATCTTCGGCGCAGTCCCATCGCGCCTAAGGTGGGGTTACTACTCCACAACCCGCAACTGAGAACTGACAACTAACAACTGACAACTGACAACTAAAACCCTACTCCGCCCTAACCGCCTCATCCCCTCCCGGACTCAGCCGATACCCCACCCACGGCTCGCTCAGAATGTAGCGTGGCTCGCCTTTTCCCGCATCCGGCTCGATCTTCTTCCGCAACTGCGCCACCAGCACCCGCAGATACTCCGGCTGGTCGATCCCCGACACGCCCCACACCGCGCGCAGCAGCGTCTTGTGGGTCAGCACCCGGTCCGCATTCCGCGCAAAGTAAACCATCAGGTCGAACTCTTTCGGCGTCAGGTGAACCTCCTCGTCGCGCACCATCACCTGGTGCCGTTCCAGATCGATGCGGAAGTCCCCCAGCTCGATCATGGTCTCTTCCGCCGGTCCGGCTGCCGCCGCCAGCCGCCGCATCTGCACGCGCACCCGCGCCAGCAGCTCCTGAATGCTGAACGGCTTCGTAATATAGTCGTCCGCGCCCTCGTCCAGCGCCTCCACTTTGGAAGCGTCGTTCCCGCGCACGCTCAGCACAATCACCGGCACCTTCGACCGCTCGCGGATCTCCCGCGTCAGCTCGATCCCGTTCATCCCTGGCATCGCCAGGTCGGTAATCACCAACTCCGGCTGCGCCTTCATGAACTGCGCCAGCGCCTCCGCACCGTCATGCGCCACCGTCACCTCATGCCCGTTGCTCTGCAGCGAAGTGCGCAACACCCGCGTAATCTGCGGCTCGTCATCCACAACCAGAATCTGCATCGCTTACCAGCTTCCCAACTTCTACCACTCACCTACGCCCTTGGCGCCGTCATTCTGGCGCAGCCAGAATCTCCGTATTTGTCTTTCCAACTAACAACTAACAACCAACAACTTACAACTGCCTCACTTCGCTATCTGCGTCACAATATGAACATCCACATGCGGCGCATTCCGCATAAACTGTCCCAGCGCATGATAGTACAAGTACGCCTTCCAACCCTTCACCGCGCTCCGCCCAAAGATCACCTGCGTAATCCGGTTCTTTGAGATATAGTCTGCCGTGGCCGTAGGCACGCTCCGCCCCTGCAGCCGCACCACCCGCGCCCCCACATTCTCCGCAAACAAAATATTGCCTTCCAGCGAGCGCCGCCGCCCCTCGGGAATGTCCGCGTCCAGCTCCACGTACAGCACGTAGAACTCGCCGCTCATCGCCTCCGCCATCCGCGCCCCGCGCGCAATCAGGTCCCGCGACTCCGGGTTCGCGCTGATGCACACCGCGATCCGTTCCGCAATCTGCCAGTGTCCGCTCAGCTTCTTCCGCTGCACGTAGTCGTCCAGCGTCCTGTCCACCGCGCGAGTCACCCGTTGCAGCGCCATCTCGCGCAGCGCAATCAGGTTCCCGCGCCGGAAGAAATTGCTCAGCGCCCGCTCCGCCCGCTCCACCGGGTAGATATCGCCGCGCCCCATGCGCGTCACCAGCGCTTCCGGCGTCAGGTCGCTCAGCACCACCTCGTCGGCCCGGTCCAGCACCCAGTCCGGAACCGTCTCCCGCACCGTAATCCCGGTCAGGCTCTGCACCCGCGGCGTAATGCTCTCCACGTGCTGAATATTCAGCGTCGACAGCACGTCGATCTCCGCCTCCAGAATCTGCAGCACGTCCTGGAAGCGCTTGGTATGTTCGCTGCCTTCAATATTTGTATGCGCCAGTTCGTCGATCAGCACCACTTCCGGCTTCCGCGCCAGGATGGCGTCCACGTCCATCTCTTCAAACAGCGTGCCTTTGTACTCCAACTGTTTGCGCGGCACCTGCTCCAGTTGCGCTGCCAGCTCGGCCGTCCGCACCCGCCCATGCGTCTCCACAATCCCGATCACCACGTCTTCGCCGCGGCTCTTCCGCCGGATCGCCTCGCTCAGCATGCTGAACGTCTTGCCCACCCCCGGCGCGTACCCCAGAAACACCTTGAACCGTCCGCGCTGCTGCCCGCTCACATCGGCAAGCCATTCGTCCGGAGTCTTCGTCCTCGGCTGTTCCGTATTCATCCGGCGCTCTCTCGTTGCAGGTTGCCAGTTGCAGATTGCTAGTTGCCAGTTGCAGGTTGCTGGCTCTCTCTCGTTGCGGGTTGCTAGTTGCTTGACTCTCTCTCGTTGCGGGTTGCAGGGTGCCAGTTGCTTGCTTCTAGGTACGCCAAGGCTTCAGCCTTGGCCCTCTCAACCGCCCTTAGAAAAGCGGGCTTTAGCCCCTGGGGCGTGTCTTCGTTGCAGATTTCCGTGTGCCGTCCGAACCTCGAACCTCACAAACATCTTCCCACCCCAACCCGTTAAGAATTCGTAAGTTCCCCAAATCCCGGCCGCGAATCGCCGTACAATTCCTCACGTGTACACCAAGCGCTTTATCGAGACTGCACGCTGGCTCGCCATCGCTCTCGCGCTTGCCGGTATTGTAGCGCTCTACCGGCATTTCCCCGCCAGCCATACCACAATCTCGCTCACATTCCTTCTGCTGGTGCTCGGCCTTGCCGGCAACTGGGGCCTGCGCTACGCCGTTGGCGCCTCCATCGCCGCCACCCTCTGCTTCAACTATTATTTCCTTCCGCCCGTAGGCACCCTCACCATCGCCGACACTCAAAACTGGGTCGCGCTCTTCGCCTTCCTCGGCACCGCCATCTACGCCAGCCATCTCGCCTCCCGCATCCGCGAGGAGTCCGAGGAGGCCAACAACCGCCGCCGCGAGTCCGAGATGCTTTACCGCCTCGGCCGCCAGCTCCTCCAGCCCGAAAACGTCTCCCAGCTCTTCAACTTCATCCCGCCCAGCGTCGCCAACTCCTTCAACTCCCCCGCCGTCACCCTCTACATCGCCGACGGCGACCGCATCTATCTCTCCGACCCCAAGCGCATCTCCAGCCCCAACGTCCCCTGGAGTCCCGCCGAAGTCCCCGGCTCCGGTCCCTACGCTGACCGCACCCGCGCCGACATCGTCAAGGACCTCCGCGACGCCATGATGCTCCCCGTCTTCCGTTCGCCCGCCGACGGCCTGCCCACCGCCATTCCCCTCCGCATCGGCGTCCGCCCCTCCGGAGCCCTGCTGCTCGAAGCCACCTGCCTCTCGCGCGAGACCATGGAGGCCCTCAGCGGCCTCGTCTCCATGTCCATCGAGCGCGCCGACGCCCTCGAAGACTCCGCCCGCTCCGAGGCCGCCAAGGAGACCGAGCGCCTCCGCACCGCCCTGCTCGACTCCGTCACCCACGAACTGCGCACCCCGCTCACCGCCATCAAGGCCTCCATCAGCTCGCTGCTCTCCCAGCACGGTTCCCTCGACGCCCCCGCCCAGAAAGAACTCCTCACCGTCATCGACGAGGAGTCCGACCGCCTCAACCACCTCATCGAGCAGGCCG
>CAZAXI010000123.1:0-13526 GCA_964489045.1 uncultured Granulicella sp.
TCGCCGCATGGTAAACCCCACACGGAGCAAGACCAAATAGGCAGGGATCGCGCCCGCACTCTCCAGCGGGCACGAGCGTATCGGCCCGATGCGCCAAGGCAGAGAGTTCAGGTTGGCTTCGGTCAATCAGCCGAAACTTGCGGGTAGGTTGCTGGAGCGCCGCGGTAACGCGTCGCCTAGAGGAATGATCGTCTAAAACAGAATCCGGCTTACGGGCCGTCTGCATGGGACGTGGCCCCGGAACTCCTCGCCGAGTTCTGGGGCCACCAACTTCTTACACCCAATCCCGCAAATCCGTGCAAAGTGGCCGCGCGACGTATACTGGCCGGTCACAGGAGTCATTGGAGTATATGGGGACGGGCACGGCATACGTATTGCTCAGGAACGGTTATGCAGATTGGGAAGCAGCCTCTGCCTTGGCTGAGTTGCGGCGGACGTTTGGTTTCTCCGTAAAGACAATTGGTATAGACATGGATCCAATTGTGAGCATGGGAGGGATAACGGTCGTTCCGGACCTCGCCCTGTCGGAATTTACGCCTGGATGTGCAGCCATTCTGATACTTCCTGGTGGCGATGCATGGATGGAGCGAGAGGTTGCGGCGGTTTCAGAGGCGGTGAATGCCACGGTTGCCGCGGACCGTCCTGTTGCGGCGATTTGCGCGGCAACGCTGGCTTTGGCGCACGCCGGGCTTCTCGATAACCGTCTGCACACAAGCAACGGAACTGGGTTCATCGAGAGATATGTGCCCAAGTACTGCGGACAGCAGATGTACCGTCCATCTCGTGCAGTCGGAGACCAACTCGTGATTACGGCAAACGGCCTCTCGCCGGTTGCATTTGCCGCCGAGATTTTTCGAATGTTGGTTCCAGAACGAGCACAGGATATTGAGACTTATCTAAGCCTCTACGCGCGCGGAACACTCGACTAATCCTCTTCCGGCTTCTCGATATGGTCGATCACCAGCCGCTCGTCGGGCCCTTTCGCTGGTTCCAGCCGCAGACCGAGCTGTTCCAGGCCATCCTCAATGGTGGGAGCATCCTCACCGCCGCCCAGGTGTGAGTCGGGTTCCATGTTCTTGTTGCCGCCCAATGGCAGCGCAAAAATATACGGACCCGTCAGGTTGGTGTGGTCGGCGACGGCGCGGTCCATGTAGACGCTGAGTATCTCCGCCAGGTTCGCCATGGTAGTCCCCTGAAGATGGATGGTCATGTATCCAGTCGATGGATCGTCATGGATCCAGTTAAATGTTCTGCCGGTCTGCACGATGCCGCCAGGCAGCTTGGTTTCGTCGCCATCCTTGTACGGGGTCAGTTTCACCTTCTTCGTCGCGGTCAGCGCATAGATGTCCTTGGGCGAGTTATCCACCCGGATCTTCAGCTTCACCGTGTCCGCCAGCACCTTGCGGATCAGCACGCGGCGCGCGGTAAGGTCCAGCTTCTGCCAGGCTGGAAAATCTTCCGCCGCCACCTTCACGATGAACTCGTAGCGGTCGTTGTCCACCCACGGCGGATACCCGCTCTCCAGGGTGTAACTCCTCAGCGACCCGGTGTAGGCAAAGTAGATGATGCGCGATAGCGGCTCGCAGTGATAGGCCAGATAGTCGGCCGTCATCGGCATATCCACTTTGGCGGTGCCGAACCTGCCCTCAGGACACCGCTTGAAGGACACCACGTCAAATGAAATGTTCGCAGGCACGGCATCCATCGGTGCATACACCCCGGCGGTCGGCGGAGCCGGCGACTGCGCATGAGCGAGCAGATGTGCGCTTGCGCCCCAAAGGGCAACAGCGCAGATCAGAGCCCGCACCATCCGCCAGTCCACGGCTTCAGTCACTCCACCCATTCAGGCCCCCGATCTTGACGGGTCAAGAATCGCACGCTGTAGCAGCGTACCAGAGTCCGCCAGGCTGTGACACTACCGGCTGCGAACGAGGGCCACCAACTTTTTCCGCCAAAATTCACCGCGAACACCCTTCTTCGCTGTACTATTCAGACTCTCCCCATTTACCTCGCACGTCACTCAAGAGCCTCGAGCGTGACCGGAAAGGGAATCTCCGTGGACAGCGCCGCGCTTCAGCTTATCTGCCCGAAAGGACACGGGCCCGGCCAGCCCGGCTCGGGATTCTGTACCGTGTGCGGGTCTCCGCTGGTAGTCCCAATCCCGCCCGCGCCACCGCTGTATCAGCCTGCGGCAGTGCCATCCCAACCCGCAGCATCCGCTGCGCCGCCCATAGCAGCCGGCTCGCCATCCGCACCCGCGCCTGCGCCATCCGCACCGTCGTCTTTTTCCTTCACCGCACCGCCGCCTATCTGCAAGGTCTGCGGCGGCGGCGGGCTCCATCTCGATCCCGCCGAAGCCATCTGCACGGAATGCGGATGGCTGCGTCCCTTGTATCCCGGTTACCAGCTCGATCGCACCGTCTTCCTATGGGCGCAGGACGGCCAGGCGATGAACACCCTGCACAGCATGTCCGTGCTCAACACCGTCGCCCGCACCGTCTCCGACAAAGTTGGCCGTCCCTGGATCGAAGCCACCTACAACGGCATTCTTATCGGTCCCAATCAGCTCCCCAATGTGTGGAAGCTTGCGGTGCTCGCGGCCCGGCTCATCGGCGTGCCGTACATGCCCGACGTCTATGTCTCGGGCGACAGCATGTGGAACACCTACACCTTTGGCTCGGACACCAGCTCCTTCATCGTGCTCGGCACGGCCATCCTCACCAATTTTCACAATGACGACCTGCTGTTCGTGCTGGCCCGCGAAATGGGACACTGCCGCGCCGGCCATGCCCTCTGGAAAACGGTGATTCGCTTCGTCGCCGGCGAAATGAGTCCAGCCAGCGGTTTGCTCTCGGGAGGACTGCTGGGCGCCATCAGTCCCACTAAACTGATCGGCGGCGCGCTGGAAATGCCGCTCATGGCATGGTCGCGCCAATCCGACGTTACCGCCGACCGCGCCGGCTTGCTCGCCATCGGCGACGTGGCCCTCGCGCGCCGCGTGCTGCTCACCTGGTCCATCCGCTCGTCCACCATCCTGAAGCAGGTCAACATCGAGCAGTGGATGAAGCAGGAGGATGCCAGCGCCGATCAGTTGACCCACATCTCCGAAATGACAACTTCCTCGTCGATGTATACCGCGCGGCGCTTGCGGCTCCTGGGTCTGGCGGCGCGCGAGACCAATCTGATGCAATGGAGCGAAAAGATCCAGCCCACTCGCAAGCAGCTTTCAGCCGCACTTAATCCGCCACCCAAGCCGGCGCCCGCCCCGTCTGCTGCCAAAACCGCTCCGCCGCCGGCTCCCCAGGACTCCATCCGTGTCGTTTGCAGCAAGTGCCAGAACGCCATGCGGATTCCGCTTGCCGTCCTGCGCGGCAAGACGTCGCTCAACGTCCGCTGTCCGCAATGTCAAAACGTTATGACGCTGCGGTCGAAACCAACCACACCATCCCCGGTACCAGCCGGTCCGCAAAAGTAAACGCGTGACTCCGGAAGAAAGGTATTTCCATGGCAGACGATAGCAGCGACGAATTCGTAGTCGACCCCACCACCGGCATCGGAAGCGACGTAGCCGTCCCCGACGCCATCGAAGAATTCGTCATCGACCCCGCCACCGACACCGGCGAAGACGAGTACGTTCCCGGTGCCGATGCCGCCGATACCACCGACGAATTCGTGGTCGACCCAGCCACCGACACCGGCAGCGATGTGGAAGTCCCCACCGATTCCACCGATGACTTCACAGTTGACCCCGACACCGGCATCGGCTCGTAGGCCGCCGCCCACGCGTCCGCGCCCACCATTCCTTATGAATTCACTCCCAGAAATAACACCGTAAGAAAGGCCACCCCATGCCCACCGATGACACCAACGACATATTCGACGCCACCCCCGATACAACCGACGCCACCGACAACGTAGCCGACCTCCAGGATCAGGCCCAGCAAGCCGTCGCCGACGGCGACTACGCCACCGCCGCGGACTATCAAGGCCAGGCGGAAACCGCGGCAGCAGCGGCCGGCGACACCAGCGACCTCACCGGTCCCGACTCCAGCGACCTCGAAACCGCGGCCACCGATCAGCAGACCGCCGCCACCGATCAGGCGCAGGAAGCCACCGATGCGGCCTCCGGCAACTACGCCGCCGCGACCGACGACGCCTCCGCCGCTTCCTCTGCCGCCGCCGGCGCGGACGCAAGCGGTGGCGGACTCACCGACGACGGCTCGGCCGATACCGAACAATTGGACGAGAGCTGGGCCAACTGGGACCAGGAAACCGCCGACCAGGACGCCACCACCGCCGCCAGCTACGCCGCAGCGGCCGACTCGCCCGACGCGACACCGAGCGACGCGGCAGACGCGACTCTCTACGGCGACGCCGCCGCAGGCGAAGATCAAACCGCCGCAGGCCTCGGAGACGAAGGCACCTACGACGAGGCCGCAGCCGATCCCGTCCCCGACGACACCGCAGTGGACGACTCCGCCGCAGTTGACGACTCCGCCGCAGTTGACGACTCTGCCGCAGCCGACGACAGCGCCGCGGTCGACGATTCCGTGCCCAGCGACGACGACGTGTCCGACGCGAGCTAGCATTGGGTGTCCCACCAAACCGGGTGCCCCATGATCAACGAGCCGGCGCAAGCCGCTCGTTTATCGTGGGGTTACTCTCCTACGTCGCATCCTTGCGCCAATAAACCGTCGGCACTTCCGCGTCACTGGGAAAGTTGATGCACAGCGCCGGCGAAGCCATCTGCAGCGCGAACTGGTCCAGCGCCGCCAGTCCCGCCGCCTCCTCCACCGTGCTTACGGGGATATACGTGACGTACTGCGGATCGTTGCCCTCCACCCAGTCGATCCATTCAAAGAACTCGTGGAAATAAAGCTGGCCGCACTCCCTGCACTTCAACAGATACCGCCGCAGATGGCTGTCATCCTCGTACGTATCGATCAGCTCAAAGCGCTCCTTCATCCCTCCACGCACCAGCTCCGGCTTCTCCCAGTAAACGCACTGCCGCGGTTCGGTGAACCTATGCCGCGCTATGTCTGGTTCCATGTTGGGCCATGCACTCCAGAACGAACTCTACTCCTCCGCCCGAATCAGATATCGGCTCTCCCGCAAATTCCGGTGCACATTCGCCAGGTGAAACAGATACTGCCCGAACTCCGCCGCCACCAGCCGCATCATCTTTTCCCGCTTGCCCACTGCAGCCATGCGGTAGCAATCCCGGCCCAGCGTGGCAAAGAAGTCGATGTTGTGCCGATGCCGGTTCTGGCTCTGGAAGAAGCCCGCATACAGCAAAATGTGTGCGCCGGCCGACTCCATCCACAGCGGGTTATTCGCGCTGGTCAGTTGCCGCAGCATCATCTCCGCGATCTGGGTCAGGTCGGCAAACTGCCGGAACTCCGTCTCGCCCACGCTGTACTCCGGCGAGAGCACCGCCAGCCGGTCCACCGATTGCAGGCAGAAATGTCCCAGCACGCTGGCCAGATAAACACCCGTGGAATCGCGAATCCGCGCCCACCGCTCGCTTCCCATCTCATCCTGCAGGTGCGACGCCCAGAAGTTCAGCGCCCGTTCTTCCGTAACCCCATACAAATTCTCAAAATCAAGATCCTGAGTAGATGGCATGTCTGGTGCCCTCCAGCCCACGTTCCCTTAAACCCGGACTTGGGAAAAAGTATGCCTATTGTGCTTTGCCCCCTCCGGCATAGCAATGATTATTAAGTGTCAGCCCGCATACAACTCAGTACCCACCCCGCCGGTACCCGCTGAATCGGGTGTTGGCTACCCGCCTGTCATTGATCGGTCTCGATCCTTCGTTACCAGACGCGATATATGCGGAACGTGGAGTATAAATTCTAATGACCTCAGCCGCTCGAACGACTACTCGTATTCGTGATCATGTGAGGAACACTCTTCTTTTTGTCCTCCTCTGCGTCCTAGTTTCTTTTGCGTTTCTGGGACTCGTCTTCCTGGTCGAAGACCGGTGGGGGCATGACACATTCATCCGGTGGGGTGGGCTTGCTGGCTTAACGTTGGGCCTGTTCGGGCTTTTTGTAACCGACAGCGAGAAGTTCCTCCGAGAGTCGCGGTTTTGGGTGGTGACCGCGATTCTCCTCGTGGGGCATTTGGCAGCTTTTGCGATAGTGCTCACCCACGTTGAAGAGTGGAAGCTGGCGTGGTTCATGGTGATGGTCGTCGAATATCCACTCTTCCTCTTCCTCAGAGACAGATTCGTGTTGCCTGGTGCCCCATACTAGCTTCGCTAGGGCGGGATCATACCATCGCCGCGTCGCGCACCCCACCTTGAACCTCGAACCTCGAACCTCGAACCTTTACAATGATCCCCAATGCCCGCCGCCATCGAGACCACCTCTCTCACTCGCCGCTTCGGCGACTTCACCGCCGTCGATAACGTGAACCTCACCGTCGAAGCCGGCCAGTTCTTCGGCTTCCTCGGCCCCAACGGCGCGGGCAAGTCCACCACCATCAAGATGCTCACCGGCCTGCTCGCGCCCACCAGCGGCACCATCCGCATCCTCGGCGCGGACCTGACCCAGAACTCCGCTGAACTCAAGCGCCAGATCGGCGTCGTCCCCGAAGGCATGGCGCTCTTCGGCCGGCTCACCGCCAGCGAATATCTCCGCTTCGTCGGCCGCATGTACGGCCTCGACCGCGCCACCACAGAGCAGCGTACTGCCGAACTCCTCGACTTCATGAGCCTGGCCGACGAACAGAAAAAGCTGGTCACCGACTTCTCCCACGGCATGCAGAAAAAGCTCGCGCTCGCCGCCGCCGTCATCCACGGCCCCAAGGTCCTCTTCCTCGACGAGCCCTTCGAAGGCGTCGACGCCATCGCCGCCGGCACGCTGAAGCAGATGCTGCAGCGCATGATCGCGCGCGGCGCCACCATCTTCCTCACCTCGCATGTGCTCGAAATCGTCGAGCGCCTGTGTACGCACATCGGCATCATCCACCGCGGCCAGCTCGTCGCCCAGGGCTCGATTGAACAGTTGCGCGCGGGCGTGGCCAGCTCCGGAAGCGTACCGCTCACACTCGAGCAGATCTTCCTAGAAATCGTCGGCACCGATCGCACCGGCAACCTCGCCGCCACCCCGCCGGAGCAGGAGCTCTCGTGGCTCAGCTAGACGACCGCGCCGCATCCGCGCCCATTCCGTCTCAGCCTGCGCCGTATCAGCCTGCGCAGTATCAACCTGCGCCGGCCATTCCCGCCGCCACGCAACTGCTCGCCATCGCGTGGATGCGCTGGCGCATGTTCGCCAACGGTTTCCGTCGCCAGGCTGCCTCCGGCAAGTCCGCCGGATTTGTCCTCTCCATCCTGCTGCGGATGATCCTCTGGCCTATCCTCGCGTTATGGGTCATCGGACCCGCGATCGGCGCCGCCTTTTTCGCCTGGCGGGCCATTGCCCATCACCATCCGGAGAGGCTCATCCCGCTGCTCGCCGGCGTCGCCATCCTGTGGCAATTCATCGCCGTCAATGGGACCAGCATGGCGGCCACGCTCTCCACCTTCGAGCCCGCCTCGCTCCTCCGCTTTCCGCTGCGCTTCGGCCGCTACCTGCTCCTGCGCCTGCTGCTGGGGCTGCTCACGCCCAGTACCATCGTCGGCTGCCTGGTGCTTTTCGCCGCGGCCCTCGGCATCGGCATCGCCGACTCCTCGCTCGCCCCCGCCGCCTTTTTCGTCCTCGCCATCTACGCCGCGCTCAACATCTTCTTCTCGCGCATGATCGCCGTATGGCTCGAACGTTGGCTGGCCACGCGCCGCGCCCGCGAGATCTTCGGCGCGCTTATGGCGTTCGTCTTCATCGGCTTCCAGTACTTCAACTTCAACCGCCTCAAGTTCCGCCGCCCTACCGGACATCCGGCGCACCCCCCGACCGACAGTTGGCTTCTGAACTTCCTCAATGGGAACTACCACTTCCTCAACTGGCTACCGCCGGGCTTCGCCACCAACTCCATCGTCCCCGGCCATGCACTCGTTCGTCTCGCCCAGTTCGCCGCACTGCTCGCCTGGACCGCGCTCTTCCTCGCCGCCTTCGCCTTCCGTCTGCACCGGCAGTTCCTCGGCGAGTACATCAGCGAAGGCGCACCCCGCACCACCGCCGCCGCCTCAACTCCGCGAGCCTTTCCGCGCGCGCCCGCTCCAACCCCAGCCGGCGTCTTCAACCAACAACTGACAACTAACAACCAACAACTATTTTCCCCCACCATCGCCGCCTGCCTGCGCAAGGAGTGGCTGTACCTCCGCGGCAACAGCAACCAGATCGTCGCCATGCTCACTCCGCTGGTCTTCGTCTTCCTCTTCGCCAAGGGAATGCTCGCGCGCCATCCGTCGTACCTGCTGACCGGCGCCATCGGCTACTCCTTGCTCGGGCTGATGGCCGCGCTCTACAACATCTTTGGCGCCGACGGGGCAGGCGTGCAGCTCTACCTGCTCGCACCCGTCCGCCTGCGCGACGTCATCCTCTCCAAGAACATCGCCAGCCTTGCGCTGCTCGGCGCCGAAGCCGTCCTTGCCTGGTGCGTGGTTGCGGCGGTGGCCACCGTTCCCATCCCACTCTCCATGCAGATCTCCACCTTCCTGTGGGTCATCTTCATGCTCTTCGCCAACCTCACCCTCGGCACCCTGCGCTCCATCCAGGCGCCGCGCAAGATCTCGATCGCCCAGGCCCGCCGCATGCGCAGTCCCGCGACCGGCAAGACCAGCGGCCTGCTCGTGCTCGCCATCCTCTTCGGCAGCATTCTGCTCCAGGTCCCGGTCACGCTCATCTGCCGCCACTTCCACAATCCCTGGCTGGCCGTCGTCATCTTCATGCCGCTCGCCGCCGTCGCGGTCGCAGCCTACGCGCTCCTGCTCTCCAATGCCGACCGCCTCATCCTCACCCACCGCGACACCTTCGCTCAGGAACTCTGCAGCGACTAACATAGCTCGAATACAAATCCTTCCACCGGAGACACTCGCATGGGCTTCTCGCTCCACCACCTGCACCACTTCAATCCCTGGGCCATCCTCGTATCCGCGCTCATCCTCTGGGTTCTCGGCGCCGTCTGGTATTCCCCCGCGCTTTTCTCCAAGCCCTGGATGGCCGCACTCGGCATCGTCCCCGACTCAAGCAGAAAAGGCCTCGCCACCGGCATGATCGCCTCCTTCCTCGGAGACCTGCTGGTTGCCTTCGCCCTGCTTCACGTCATCCTCTGGTCCGGCGCCCGGCACTTCGCGGCGGGAGCCTTCGTCAGCTTCGTCTGCTGGCTCGGATTCTTCGCCGCAACCCAGTTCCCCCAAGGCATCTACGAGCGCCGTCCCACCCGCCTCTTCTGGATCAACAACGGCTACTGGCTCATCGGCCTGATCGTCATCGGCGGCCTGATGGCCGTCTGGCAATGAGCCCAGGAGGTTCGACCATTCCCATGAGGCTCCACTCGCAAATAGTGGTGCTGGTTCTTTCGCTGCTGGCGCCGCAGGCCTTCGGTCAGCCCACCGCGGCGCAAGACACTCGCATGAGTCTATTTGGAAATCTCTCTCTGCGCTTCAGCCGCGATGGCAGCCTGCTGCGCGCGATCGGCCGCAGTCCCGGTGACACCAGCCAGAGCCAGCATGTCCGCGCCGTCACCTTCGCCGCCCCAACCGGCGCCGTCGTCCACATCGTCGATCTCCAGCCGGATACCGACGTCTCTTCCGTCACCTCCGACGGAGCGACGGCCATCGTTTCCACCAGCACCTCCACCGTGAACATCTCCGCATCCCACGAGAATGAGGGGCTGTTTCTGCTCGATACCGCCACCGGAAAGCTGCAGTCCGTCCCTCACTCCTGGTATGGGCCCGATTCGGATCGGGACGCCGCTATCTCCGGCGACGGTCGCCTCGTCTCAATCTATTCCGAAACCGACTCCCCCACTCCCATGACCGTCACGGTCTACGACTGGCAAACCAAGACCCTCGTCGCCACCAGAACCAGTGAATACGTGGCTGCCGGCGGAAGCGTGGACGGCCGCGTAACCGAGGACGGCCAAGTCGCGTTCGAAGGCAATCGCGTCGGCAGCACCATCGTCGACCTGAAAACAGGCCGCGTCATGGCCCAGTTTGGCCCGTCCTCAATGCGATCCCCCAACGGAGCATGGGCTGTCCAGTTTCCCAATCTCAATTGGGATGAGTCGGCATCGAAGGATGTTCTCGTGAAGAACGGCAAGACCGGCGTCACCCTCGGCAAGCTCGACTATACGATTGCCGACAGCGAAATCTACGGCTCGCTCACCGGGGCATTCTGCGGCACGTCGCCCCGCTTCATCCTGGTCAACGATAAAGCTGTCGCAGCCTATGCGCTGCCTTCGGGCAAGCTGCTCGCGACCTTTCCCGCATCGACTTGGAGAGATGCCAGCGCCAAAGACGTTACCTCTCCAGCCATCGCCTGTTCGCCGGCGGGAACCCGCGTCGCCATTCTCTCCGGCACGCGGCTCACTTTCCACGATCTGAAATAAGAAGATGAAATCCGGAATTGGCACAAATCGTTAAGGGCGTTAAGGGCACGGATTCATCCGTGCCGTAAGCGCCTCATAAATGACCACGGCTGGTAGCCCAAGGCTTTAGCCTTGGGTCTCAGCTGAGGTCACTGTATGCGGCTACTTCTTGTTCGGATACGCCGGCACCGTAAAATCCTGCACCCGCTGCTGCACCGTCTCGGCCACGCCGCTCAGAAACACCCGCAGCGCCGGCTTTTCCCAGTAAGCCTCCTGCGTCACCTCCACCAGCCGCCCATTCCGCAGCAGCAGATACACCCAGTCGTGCATGGTCACATTCAACGAGCACTTCACCGGCGGCAGCGGTCGCCCGTTCTCCGGAATATCGTCCGAAGGCATCAGCACCTCCAGCCGCTTCCCCGGCTTCTTCCATCGCGCCGGCAGTGAGTCGAACCCCGGCCGCACCCGCACCCGAATGCAGTCGTTGTACGTGAACGTCAGCCCCTGCGTCCCGCTCGGCGGCGTCACCAGGTCGCCGCGCCCGGTGCCGGAAAACACCGGCTCCTCATCCGGCAGGTCCATTAACCGCCCCACCACGATCGGCGCATGGAACGAGCACGGATCGCTGGAGATTCCGCTGATCGAGATCGGCCCGCCCGGGTTGGGATTGATCGAGTCCAGCACGCCCCCAATCCCGTCGCACGCCACCGCCTCGCCCGGACTCATCCGCGGCGTCCGGTGGGTCTCGTCCGAAGCCAGCACATGCACCCGCAGCGGATACTTCTCGAGCTTCGGCCCACCCGCCCGCGCAGTCGCCGCCACCCCCCACACGCACGCGACCACCGCAAGCATCCTGAACCATCTGGAGTTGAAGCAAGGCAGCCTTGAGCTGGAAAAAGAAAGACCCCACATAAACCTGGTCCTCCATCACAGACATGCGAGCTATTCCCGAAAGTATAAACCGGCGCGCAGTTCCTTCCGCAACGAAGCACAAGCGTGCTGATTGTCCTATTAATGGCGCCGCCTCTCACACTGCAGGAAAAGCACTTCGTTAAGGGCACGGCGGGCCCTGGCCAGGTTGCAGTAACCCCATTTTTCTCAAGAGCACGGCGGGCCTGACAGGTTGCAGGAAGGTGCAGTTTCGTTAAGGGCACGGCTTCAGCCGTGCCGCTAGAACCCCAATCAGATCGGGGCTTTAGCCCCTGAGGTCAATTAACGCCAGGACGATACGCCGATGAATAGCGATACATTTCCGCAGCGACAACAAGCCCTCCGCGCACCGGATTCATATGGAGATACTCGCGCCGGACTCCCATATCTTCCGCATTGCGAATTCGATGGTCCGTAAAACCGCGTTGCCACACAGGGAACTTCGAACCCAAACGATGCGAGAATCCTCCCTTAATCAAACCCAGTGCTCGCTCGATTGTGATGATCTGCGGCGTGATGATGAGATGAATATGGTCCGGCATGATCACGAATGCGTGAAGTTTATAGCAGCCCTCATGTCGATAGTGTTGCAGTGTTTCAAGAAAAAGCTCAGCGTTTGCAGGCAACTGGAAAAGACGCCGACGATTGAACGTCGCTGTTGTGATGAAGAAGGTACCGTGGCGCGGTGCTCGGGAAGGGATCGCCATACCGCAATTCTGCGGTGCGTACCTCAGGGGCTAAAGCCCTTCGACTTAAGTGATATGTTTCGGCACGGCTGAAGCCGTGCCCTTAACGATTTTGGAGTTTCAACTCCGGCGAGAGTAACCTTGCTGCCATGAACTCGCGGCGTGGAATCTTGCTGGCCGCAATCAACTTGGCGTTCGCCGTGCCGCTTATAGTGTCGCTTGAAATGCGGGACGCAGCCGCCATGCAGGCCATCGCAAATACTCAGTACGACGCAGCCTCGCCCACCGCGACGCACCAGCAGTTCACCCAGTTCGACGTCGCCACCATTCGCGAAAACAGGAACTCTGCACCCGCTCACGTCAACTTCCCTCTCAGCAACGACGATTCCTATGTGCCCACGCACGGCTATATGCAGGCATCCGGTCTTCCACTTGGCGCTTACATCCAATTTGCCTACAACATGAGTCCCCTCCAGGTGGTCGCATTCCAGAAACAGTTACCCGATTGGGCGGTCTCAGCCCGATACGACATCGAGGCGCGCGTCGAAGGTGATCCCGACAAAGGAGACATGCGGCAGATGGTGCGCGCCCTTCTGGCTAGCCGGTTCAAATTGCGACTCCGCACCGCGATCACCACAGCCGATGTCTACGACCTGAAGCTTGTACACCCGGGAAGGGTCGGGCCATCCCTCCACGTCCACGCCGCGGATGATCCGGAGTGCAAGAATAATCAGCCGGACGGCCTGGTTGGTCCGTGCGGTGCTATCCGGATCGAAATGCAGGACCCAAATACGCTGACACTCCGAATGGCCGGCAGGAACGTGACTCTCGACCAGCTCCTCTTTTACGCAACCACTCAGGTGGGACGACCTGTCCTAAACAGGACCGGGCTTACCGGCCGGTATGATTTCACGTTGACATATGCCTCCGTGCGGCGCACTCCAGACGACCTAGATGTCGACGCACCCGAACCGCTCGGACCATCCTTCCAGGATGCCGTCCATGACCAACTCGGCCTCACACTCGTCTTAGCCAAGGGCCCGGTCACTACCTACGTGATCGACCACATCGAGCGGCCTTCGGAGAACTAGCAGCCCCACTCCCTTGCCCCCATGCGGGTACCATGGAGTAAGGTTATTGGGAGTCTGATGCCTGCCATGTCCGCTACTGCCACCAACAAAATCCAGGGGATCTTCACTCCCATCCTCATCCCCTTCGACGATCGCGGCCAGATCAACGAGCCGGAGTTGCGCCGCTTCGTCAACTGGCTGATCGACCGCGGCGTCCACGGTCTCTACCCCAACGGGTCGTCGGGTGAGTTTACCCGCTTCACCCCCGCCGAGCGCCGCCGCATCACCCAGATCGTCGCCGAAGAGAACAATGGCCGCGTGCCCATCATCGCCGGCGCCGCCGAGGCCAACGTCAAGGAAACCCTCG
>CAZAXI010000124.1:0-13473 GCA_964489045.1 uncultured Granulicella sp.
TGCGAGCGTTGGTGTGGGTGCGCTGGCCGCGAACCGGCAGCGAACGGCGGTGGCGAAGGCCACGGTACGACTGAATTTCAATCAGCCGCTTGATGTTGAGCGAGACGTCCTTGCGCAGATCGCCTTCGATCTGGCCCTGGCCCTCGATTACGTGACGGATGCGGTTGAGCGCGTCCTCATCGAGGGCGCCAACCTTTGCATAGGGATCGACGTCGGCCGCGGCCAGGATCTTTGCCGCGCGCGAGTCGCCGATGCCGAAGATGTACGTAAGTCCGATGCGCACCTGTTTGTTATTAGGGACATCGATTCCGGCAATACGTGCCATGGGGTTCCTTTTCGTTTGGGCTCGTGGCGCTAATGTCCACGGGAGCGGGGTGATCGGTTTGCGGCAGGTTCCGCCGGGTTCAACGCAAGCCTTGATTTCGGCTAACTAGCCTGGCGGGGCCGGTGGTGCGGGGATCAGGGCTTAGGGATCAGAAGACGTTTCGTGGGGCGGGATTGTTGATCCCTGTTCCCTGATCCCTGTTCCCTATCCCTGACGCTGTTTGTGCTTGGCGTTTTCGCAAATTACGCGAACGACACCGCGGCGATGAATGACTTGGCACTTATCGCAGATCTTCTTGACTGAGGCGCGGACCTTCATAAAACTCCTAAACGCAGCCGTTAGCTTTTGGCCGTTAGCTTTTAGCCAAAGGCGAGCCTGGGCAGCTATGAATCTTTTGTTCCAGCTAGAAGCTAAGAGCTAAAAGCCACGGGGCTGAATTTCGTCTACTTGTACCGGTAGACAATGCGGCCGCGGTTGAGGTCGTACGGGCTGAGCTCAATCGCGACGCGATCGCCGGGGAGAATACGAATGAAGTTCTTGCGCATCCGTCCGGAGACGTGCGCCAAGGCCTGGTGCTTGTTCTCAAGCTCGACCTTGAACATCGCATTGGGCAGTGTTTCAACCACAACTGCCATCACTTCTATCGCATCTTCCTTCGACAAACGCTCTCCTTTTAGCGGCAGGGACGACCTTAGGCGTCCCAAACGCTCTGTCGCCGTGTGCCTGCGCACACAGCATCTTTGAGTATACCCCAGATCGGGGGCCAAATTCTACCGCGTCAGCACCACCGGCCCGTCTTTGGTGATGGCCACGGTATGCTCGAAATGGGCGCTGTAGCTGCCGTCCAGGGTCACCGTGGTCCAGCCGTCCGGCAGCACCTTTACCTCGGGACCTCCGGCGTTAATCATGGGCTCAATAGCCAGCACCATGCCGGCCTTCAGACGCGGTCCCTTGCCCCGAGCGCCGAAGTTAGGCACCTGGGGGTCCTCGTGCATGGAGCGGCCGATCCCGTGACCAACAAACTCGCGCACCACCCCAAACCCCTCGGCCTCGCACATCTCTTGGACGACAGCGGATATGTCGCCTAGCCGACCCCCAACCTGCGCCTGCAGGATAGCTTTCTCCAGCGATGCCTGGGTAACCTCCAGCAGCTTGCGCGTGGCCGGCGAGGGCGTCCCGATGGCGTAGGTGACGGCGCAGTCGGAGTAAAACCCGTCGACGATGACGCCGCAGTCGACCGAGACAATATCGCCATCGGTGAGGATGCGTTTGAGCGACGGAATGCCGTGCACCACCTCGCTGTTAATCGAGGTGCAGAGCACTGCGGGAAAGCCGTGGTAGCCCTTGAAGGCCGAAACGGCTGTGAGCTCATCCATCTTCGCCGCTGCGGCGTTTTCCAGGTCCATGGTGGAGGCGCCGGCAACCACCAACGGGCGGACCGCCTCGTGCACCTGGCGCAGCGCCTGGCCGGAGCGGCGCATCTTCTCGATCTCCGTGGTGGTCTTGATCAGGATTGCCATGGTCAGCAGGCACCGCGGAAGAACTGGGCGCGCAACTCGCGCAGCGCCGCAAGGATAGCGGTCGCGACCACGTCGACGCTCTCTTCTCCGGCGACCGAGCGGAACCGGCAGGATCGCTCGTAATGCGAGATGACGGGCATGGTCTGCGAATGATACACGTGCATGCGCTTGTGAAACGCCTCTTCGGTATCGTCCGCGCGCTGGACCAGTTTGGTCCCGTCATCGTCGCAGATCTCGTCCTGTCGCGGCGGGCTGAAATATATATTGTAGATCCGATTGCAGGTTGGGCAGGTCCGGCGTCCCGTGATCCGGCGCAGCAAATGCTCTTCGTCTACGCGAAGCTCGATCGCGACCGTCGGCGGAAGACAGCCACTCTTTGCGGAAAACGCATCCAGCCATTCGGCCTGGGCCAGCGTTCTGGGAAAGCCATCCAGAATGTATCCCGCCGCGGTGTCCGGCTCTGCGAGGCGAACCGCAACCATCTTGTTCACCAGGTCGTCCGGTACCAGTTGTCCCTGCCGCATCAGGTCTTCGGCCAGCATTCCCAGTTCGGTATGGTCCCGGCGATGCTGCCGAAGCAGGTCGCCAGTGGAAATCTGCGGAATGCCGAAGCTGGAGACGAGAAGTTGTGCCTGGGTGCCCTTACCGCTGCCGGGTGCCCCCAAAAGTAGAACCGGCCCGGGCAGAAAGGAACCATCTGCGGGGGCCGTCGTATGTTTTTCGGAATTTGAATTCAACGTATCGTGCCTACCAACTTCGTCGCCCGCGAATGCGGCCGCTCTTGGGAGAGAAGCCGTCATAGTGGCGCATAATGAGCTGCGATTCAACCTGCTGCACCGTGTCCATAGCTACGCCGACGACAATCAGCAGAGACGTGCCGCCGAAGTAGAAGTTTACTCCCAGCCCGTTCAGCATCCAGTTGGGAAGAGCGTCCATGGAGCGCCCGATCAGCCACAAATGGTTGAAGTGGATGCCGCTGAGCAGGACCGTCGGGATAAGCTGCACAATCACCAGGTAGATGGCGCCGACCAAAGTGATCCGCGTAAGCACGTCGTTGATGAAGTCCGACGTCCGGCGGCCCGGACGTATACCCGGGATAAACCCGCCGTACTTGCGCATGTTGTCGGCAATATCATCGGGGCGAAACACGATCGAGATGTAGAAGTAGGCGAAGAAGATAATCGCTGCCGCATTCAGGAGCACGTACCAGGGCTCGCCGGGGGCGATATTGCGGAAGATCGGTCCCAGAAAGGAGTTGTCCTGGAGCCTGGTTCCGCCGATGCTCATGCCGGCGAACAGCAGCGGAGCCGAAAGGATGGAACTGGCAAAGATGATCGGCATTACGCCGCCGGAGTTGACCCTGAGCGGAAGATGGGTAGACTGGCCGCCCATCATCTTGCGCCCTACGATGCGCTTGGCATACTGCACCGGGATGCGCCGCTCGGAGCGCTCCACAAAGACGACGAACGCCACCACGCCTGCCATGGCAACGACCAGGATAATAACGGCGATCGGGGTCAAAGGTCCCCATGCCATATCCCTGGCCTTCTCATAGAGGTTCATGATGCCGCGCGGCAGACCGACCACGATGCCGGTAAAAATCAGCAGCGACATGCCGTTCCCAATGCCGCGCTCCGTAATCTGCTCGCCCAGCCACATGATGAAGGCGGTGCCGGCCGTCAGCGTAATGACGCATAACGGCAGAAAAGCGCTGCGCGAGATGGTGACCATGTTCGAACCGGCGCCGGAAAGCGTCAGACCGATGGCGAAGGACTGGATGATGCCCAGCAGGACGGTGACATACCGCGTCCACTGGGTAATCTTGCGGCGGCCCAGTTCGCCTTCCTTCTGCAGCTTGGCCAGCGGCTCGTAGATGACGGTGAGCAACTGGAAGATGATCGAGGCCGTGATGTACGGCATAATGCCGAGCGCGAAGACCGTCAACTTCCGCAGGTTGCCGCCCGTAAACAAATCTGCCAGGCCCAGCGCAGAGCCGGAGTTCGCGTTGAAATACTGCGCCAGCGCGTCGGCGTTGATGCCGGGCGTCGGAATAAACGCTCCCAGGCGATACACGGCCAGCAGGCCAAGGGTGAATAGCACACGCTTGCGCAGGTCGGGGATGCGGAAGATGTTGGCGATTTTCTCGAACATCAAAAC
Source organism: uncultured Granulicella sp. (assembly GCA_964489045.1). Classification (GTDB taxonomy): domain Bacteria; phylum Acidobacteriota; class Terriglobia; order Terriglobales; family Acidobacteriaceae; genus Edaphobacter. Next base: position 4,003 of record CAZAXI010000124.1, read on the forward strand.
CTCTGGTCTTGCCCGAAAGCCGGCCTTCGCAGACTGCGCTTCACTGGGCTGAATCTCTATCGTAGTCGAAACGACCGGGCCGATGCACTGGCAAAGTCGCTAGCCGATCAGAATCGCCTTGCCCCCAGCTTTTTCAATAGCTTCCTGGGCGGTTTTGGAGAACTTATGCGCGTGAATCGTCACCGCGCTGGTCAGCTCACCGTTGTTCAGAACCTTGATCAGCCCGCCTTTTTTTCGCAGCAGCCCAAACTCGACGATCTTCTCGAGCGTGAACTCGGTGCCGGGGAGGGCGGCAAGAATCTCAGCCACCCGGTCCAAACCGAGGACCGTGTACTCAGTGCGAAAGATGTTGTTGAAGCCGCGCTTGGGCAGGCGGCGGTGCAGCGGCATCTGGCCGCCTTCGAAGCCGCGCATCAGCGACGAGCCGGAACGCGAACCCTGGCCCTTGTGGCCGCGAGTGGAAGTCTTGCCCATGCCCGAGCCCATACCGCGGCCGACACGCTTCTTGTTTTCGTTCGCCTTCTTGGGGGCGCGCAGATTGGAGAGATTGCGGATTGCCATTTTGTTTCCTCGCTATAACGCCGGCCCTGGCCGACTCGCATGGGGGCAGCATATCTGCTGCCGCAAATTTATTCGACGACACGCACGAGATGGGGCACCTTGGCCACCATGCCGCGGATCGACGGTGTGTCTTCGCGCTCGACAATCTGGTTGAGACGGGTAAAGCCAAGCCCCTTGATGACCAGCTTGTGCTTGACCGGCGTACAAATCTTCGAGCGATGGTATTGCAGCTTGATCTTGGCGATTGCGGCTTTTTGGGCCATGATTACATCTCCTCCACGGTCTTGCCGCGCAGCGCGGCGACTTCGGCCTTGTTGCGAAGCTGGATCAGCGCGTCGAACGTGGCCTTGATCACGTTGTGCGGGTTGGCCGAGCCCAGCGACTTGGTCAATACGTTCTGCACCCCGGCCGAGGTCATCACCGCTCGCACCGTTTTGCCGGCAATCACTCCCGTGCCTTCCGGCGCGGGCTTCAGCATCACCGAGCCGGCGCCGAAGCGGCCCAGCACCTGGTGCGGAATCGTGGTCTGGGTCAGATTGATCTTGAACAGGTTCTTCTTGGCGGCCTCGATACCCTTGCGGATCGCCTGCGGAACTTCCTTGGCCTTGCCCGAACCGTAGCCGACCACGCCCTCGCCGGGGTCGCCGACGACAACCAACGCCGCGAACGACATGTTCTTGCCGCCCTTGACCACCTTGGTGACGCGATTGATCGAAACCACCTCATCCTTCAGGTTGAGCCGATTCGCGTCGAACTTCTTCTTAGCCATTGCCATATGCTGTCCATCTTTCCGGCGGCACCGCAGTTTCCTGCGCCAGCTCGCCCAAAACTCAATCTAGAATTCCAGCCCAGCCTCGCGGGCCGCATCGGCCAGCGCCTTCACGCGGCCGTGGTAGAGATATCCGCCGCGATCGAAGACCACCTGCTTGATGCCCTTCTCCTTGGCGCGCTCGGCGATCAGCTTGCCGACCTGCTTGGCGGCAGCCACGTTCCCGCCATAGTGCTTATCCTCTGTCTTCTTGCCGAACGAAGATGCCGAGACCAGAGTGACACCGTTCAAGTCGTCGATGAGCTGGGTGTAAATGTGGTTCAGCGAGCGGTAAACATTCAGGCGGGGACGCTCAGCCGTGCCGGACATCTTCTCGCGGATGCGAGTGTGCACACGCTTGCGGATGACGTTGCGTTCGCGGGGGTTCAACATAGTCTTTCTTCCTTCCTAATAGCGTCGCCAGAGTGCTGGGGACGTTCGGTTTGATTTCTGTTCAATTACTACTTAATCTCTGCTTACTTCGCGCCGGTCTTGCCGACCTTCTTCTTCAATCTCTCTCCGCTGTAGCGGACGCCCTTGTTCTTGTACGGATCGGGCTTGCGCAGCGAACGCATGTCCGCGGCCACCTGGCCCACCTTCTGGCGATCAATGCCCGAGATGGTGAGGTGTGTCTGCTTGGGGTCGATCGCGACCTCAATCCCTGACGGCAGCGGGAACTCGATGGGGTGCGAGAAGCCCAGCGTGAACACCACCGTGCCCTTGCCCTTCAACTCGGCGCGGTAGCCGATGCCGACGATGTCGAGCTCCTTGACCCAGCCGGTAGTCACCCCAGTGACGGCGTTGAACACCAGCGCGCGAGCGAGTCCGTGGAAGGGAGCCTGTTTGTCGTTCTGGCGCTCGGTAACCAGCGTGCCGTCCTTCTGCACCAGCGTGATGCCGCCCGGAAGCATGGCGGACACCTTGCCCTTGGGACCTTCAACCAGCACGGTCTTGCCGTCTTCCTGAACCTTGAACTTCACGCCGACGGGCAGCGGAATTGGCTTTTTGCCGATACGGGACATTCTCGGAATCCTTCTTGTGGCTTGCGAGTCGCGGAGAGGTTTTGCTCTCACCGTTCCACTGCAGCCGGGTACTTCAATGTTGTACGGGGCCAAAGCCCCGGCCTGCTTACCAGACTTCGCAGAGAATTTCGCCGCCGACACCTTCGCGGCGTGCCTGGCGCCCGGTCATGACGCCCTTCGGCGTGGTCATGATGGAGATGCCGAGCCCGCCCTGCACGCGGCGAATCTCATCGCGGCCAAGGTACACGCGGCATCCGGGACGCGAGACGCGCTGCAGATCGCGGATCACGGCCTCGTTGTTGGGGCCGTACTTCAGATAAACGCGCAGCACCTTCATGCCGTTCTCTTCCGTCGGCTTGTAGTTGGCGATATAGCCCTCTTCCTTCAGGATGCGGGCAATCTCGGCCTTCAGCTTGGAGGCGGGCACGTCGAGCTTCTGGTGGCGCGCGCGGATGGAGTTGCGGATGCGCGTCAGAAAGTCGGCTACTGGATCGGTAAGGTTCATTCATTCTCCTTCATTCCCCGTTCGCTCGGCGTGTATCTCCACGGCGAGAACCAGCGGGAACGTTGCTGCTTCAATTGGGTGGACCTTGGTGCGGCCCTGCTCATCAAACATCTTCCAGACTTCAGCATCCTTGGCGGATGAGGTCTCTGGAAGGGTGAGACCGAATCGACAACCTTATCAGTATACAGGTTGCCGCGCCGGTCAGCTTACCAGCTTGACTTCACGACGCCCGGAATCTCGCCCTTCAGCGCGAGACCGCGGAAGCACAGACGGCAGACCCCGAACTTGCGCAGAAACGCGCGGGGACGGCCGCAGAGCTGGCAGCGGTTGTGCTGACGGGATTTGAACTTCGGCTTCTTTGCGTCTTTCACACGCTTTGCGGTAGTGGCCATAGTGTTTGCTCTCTATCCTGTTACAAACTACAGATTCTGTTGCGCCCATGCGGTTCGGGCGGTGTTTCTTTACGCTCCAACCCGGAACGGCATGCCGAAGCCCCTCAGCAGGGCGCGGGCTGCGTTGTCGTCGGCCGCGGTGGTCACAATGGTGACGTTCATGCCCTTGATCTTGTCCACCTTCGCGTAGTCGATCTCGGCGAAGATGAGCTGGTCGCGCAGACCCAGCGTGTAGTTGCCGCGGCCGTCGAAGCTCTTCGACGAGACCCCGCGGAAGTCGCGAACACGGGGCAGCGCAATCGTGATCAGCCGGTCGAGAAACTCGTACATCTTTTCGCCGCGCAGCGTTACCATCGCGCCAATCGGCATGCCTTCGCGCACCTTGAACTGCGCGATCGACTTCTTCGCCTTGGTGATCACCGGCTTCTGCCCGGCGATGGAGCCCAGGTCCGCCACCAGCGGGTCCATGATCTTGACGTTTTGTGTCGCCTCGCCCAGACCCATGTTGATGATGATCTTCTCCAGCCGTGGAATCGCCATCGCGTTGGTGATGCCCAGTTCCTTGGCAATCGCCGGCCGAATCTCGCTCAGGTACTTCTCTTTGAATCGTGCTGCCATGTTGGACTTCGCTTTCTCCACGGTCGCCGGAGTGGGCTGCTGCCCGTATACCGATTCGTGGGGTGAACCTTCGTTAAGTCAGACTCCAAAACTACTTCTTCTTCTCGGGAATCGGGTTCCCGCTCACCTTCGAAACTCGAACCTTGTTGTCGCCTTCATACTTGGTGGCGACGCGCGTCTTGTTGCCCTCGCCATCCACCAGCATCACGTTCGAAAGGTGAATCGAGGACTCCTGCTCCGCAATGCCGCCCTTGATGTTCCGCTGCGGGTTCGGCTTCACGTGCTTCTTAATCATCATCACGTGCTCCACCAGCAGGCGATTCTTGTCGGCCATGATCCGGAGCACGCGGCCGCGCTTGCCTTTGTCTTTGCCGGCGATAACTTCGACGGTGTCGTTGCGCTTGATCTTGATCCCTGCCATTTGCTGCTTCCTTCCTCGGCAATCTGTCGGAGCCGGAATCCGCTTTTTGTCTTCAACTCACAACTGACAACTGAGCACTGACAACTGCTTCTAGATAACTTCAGGCGCGAGCGAGACAATCTTCAGAAACTTCTTCTCGCGGAGTTCGCGGGCGACCGGCCCGAAAACGCGCGTGCCAACCGGCTCGTTGACGTCGTTGATCACCACGGCGGCGTTCTGGTCGAAGCGGATATACGTGCCGTCGCGCCGGCGGTACTCCTTGCGCGTACGCACAATCACCGCCTTCACCACCTTGCCCTTCTTCACCGTTCCATCGGGCGACGCTTCCTTGACGGCCGCGGTAACCACATCGCCCAGCCCGGCCTTCTTGCCCAGGCCGCCGCCCAGCGGCAAAATCACCTGCAGCTTGCGGGCGCCGGAGTTGTCGGCAACGTCGAGCATTGTTCTCATCTGTACTGACATGTTCGTTCTCCTGAATCCAAGAAACCGGCCCAAATGGCCCGGGGACATAGCCCCTTGATACTCTCGTCTACTGCTCCGCGCCTCAGCCTGCCGGCGCGCTCACTCCCCGTCTACTTCACTTCCTCGAAGGGGTCTTTCTCGTCAAGCTGCGCGAGCGATGAGCGGCGGACAATCTCCTCCAGCGACCAGCGCTTCAGCTTCGACAGCGGCCTCGCCTCGCGGATGCGGACGACGTCGCCCACCCGCGCCGAGTTCAACTCGTCGTGCGCGTAGAACTTCTTGTTCGACTTCATCACCCGCTTGTACTTCGGATGCGCCTTGCGGATCTCGATCTCAACCACGATGGTCTTCTGCATCTTGGTGGAGACTACGATGCCGACCTTCTCGTTGCGGCGAGAGGGCTGCGCTTCGGGTGTTGCGGTTGCGGCTGCGGCGGTATTGGTTGTATCTGCCATAAGTTAGTCCTTCTTCGCTTTCTTGCGCGCGGTGCGTGCGCTCGCGGCCGGCGCGGCGGCCACGGCTGCGGGCGATGCGGCCTTGTCTGCCGCCAGCGCGCGCTCGCGGGCGATCGTCTTGATGCGGGCGATGTCGAGCTTCAGCACCCGCAGCTTCTTGATGCCTTCGTTGTTGCCGAGGCTCTTTTGGAAGCGCAGGCGGAAGAGCTGCTCGGCAGACTTCGTCTGCTGGCTCGTGAGCTCTTCATCGGTAAGGTTGCGGATCTTTTCGATTTCCATAATCTTCTTCTTTCGTTACAAATTCTCTGCTGCTGCGTTGCTTTGCCGAAGCTACTTGACCGCCACGGCCGTCTTGGCGTCGTGACGCTGAACGAACGCCGTCTTCAGCGGCAGCTTGTGGGCGGCCAGGCGCATCGCTTCTTTCGCGAGTTCAGCCGAGACCCCCTCCATCTCAAACAGGATCTTGCCCGGGCGAACCACCGCGACCCAGTGGTCCGGCGCCCCCTTGCCTTTGCCCATGCGGGTTTCGGCCGGCTTCTTGGTAATCGGCTTGTCCGGAAAGATGCGCAGCCACACCTTGCCGCCGCGCTTGATGAAGCGGGTCATCGCGATACGGCTGGCTTCAATCTGCCGGTCGGTGATGTAGCCGCACTCCTGCACCTTCAGGCCGAAATCGCCGAACGAGAGATCCGACCCGCGCCACGCCTTGCCGCACATGCGCCCGCGCTGCTGCTTGCGAAACTTGACCTTCTTTGGCATCAACATAACGAAAACCCTCTAACTCCTGGCTGTCCGCCAGCAACTATCAACTAATACCTAGCAACTAACAACCTTTTAGAACACTCCGGTCGTAGTGCCCTGATCGCGGCGCTTTTTCTGCTCATAGATATCGCCGCGGTAAACCCAGGTCTTGACGCCGATGATGCCGTACGTCGTGTGCGCCTCGGAGAATCCATAGTCGATGTCCGCGCGCAGCGTGTGCAGCGGTAGACGCCCCTGCAAATACCACTCCGAGCGCGCGATTTCATTGCCGTTCAGACGGCCCGACACGCGCACTTTGATCCCCTTGCAGCCGAAACGCAGTGCGGAATCAACCGACTTGCGCATCGCGCGGCGGAAGCTGACGCGCTTCTCCAACTGCAGCGCGATGTTTTCGGAGACCAACTGCGCGTCGAGCTCCGGTTTGTTCACCTCGAGGATGTCGATAAACACTTCGCGCGAGGTGCGCTTCTGGATGTCGGCCTTCAGCTTGTCGATCTCCGCGCCCTTGCGGCCGATGATGATGCCCGGACGCGCGGTGCGGATGATCAGCCGCAGCTTGTTGCCGGGGCGCTCGACTTCCACCGAGCTCACGCCGGCAGCCTTCAGCTTCTCGCGCAGCTCAGCCTTCAGCTTGACATCTTCGACCAGCAGCTTGTCATAGCCGCGCTCGACGAACCAACGAGATTTCCACGGCTTGTTGACGCCGAGGCGAAACCCATACGGATGGACCTTCTGTCCCATAGCTTCCCTTTACTTCTCCCCATTTCCGGTTGAGCCGGCGGGGCTTGATCGAAAAACTTGTTTACCGGAAAATCTCCGGCACTCCTCTGCAAACTAAGCTTCCTTCGCTGCCTTCTTGGCTGGGGCCTTCTTGGCCGGAGCTTTCTTGGCTGCGGTCTTCTTGGCCGCCTTCTTGGCCGCCGTCTTGGCCGGCTTCGACTTGACTGCCGGAGCATCGTCTACAACCGTTGCCAACCCGGCGCCAGACTTCTTCTCCGCCACCGTGACGATAATGTGCGCGAGCCGGCGCTGATAGCGGAACGCACGCCCCATCGGCGCCGGGCGGATGCGCTTCATGCGCGGGCCCTCATTCGCCACTGCGGTGCGCACATAAAGGTTATCGACATCCACATCCAGTCCCTGCTCCTGCGCGACGTAAGTGGCATTCTGAATGGCCGAACGCAACACCTTCTCGATCACCGGCGCCATTCGCTTGGTGGAGAAGTGCACGGTGTTTAGCGCCTGCTCCACGCGCATGCCCTTGATGGTGTCGAGAACCAGCTTCGCCTTCTGCGGGCTGGTGCGCTGGAACTTGGCCTCGGCGCGGAACTCTCGAACTTTTTCTACTGCGATCTTCGCCATAACTTTTTAATCCTTCAATCGAACTGGTACGCCCTGCCAAAATCGAGTTGTTCCAGAACTACTTCGGCTTCGCCGTGGTCTCGGCCGCACGCGCAGAGTGGCCCTTGAACGTGCGCGTCGCCGCAAACTCGCCCAGCTTGTGCCCGACCATGTTCTCGGTCACGTAGACCGGGATGAACTTGCGGCCATTGTGGACGGCGATGGTGTGGCCGACCATGTCGGGAAAGATCGTCGAACGGCGCGACCAGGTGCGCACAACCTTCTTATCGTTGGTCTGGTTCATCACCGTTATCTTCGACTGAAGATGGGTGTCAATGAACGGACCTTTCTTTGCGGAACGTGCCATCGTGTGACTCCAATTTCCTTACTGCCGGTTACGGTGCTGGTTACGACGAATCTCTTGCGTGCGAGACTTGGTGTTTCTAACCTGCGAACTACTTGCTGCGGCGGCTGACGATAAATACATCGGTCCGCTTGTTGTTGCGTGTCTTGTATCCCCGCGTGGGCTGGCCCCACGGAGTCACCGGGTGACGTCCGCCGGAGGTCTTGCCTTCGCCGCCGCCGTGCGGATGGTCGACCGGGTTCATTGAGACGCCGCGGTTGGAAGGATTGATGCCCTTCCAGCGATTGCGTCCAGCCTTGCCGATCGAGACATTTTCGTGGTCCGTATTGCCCACCTGGCCGATCGTCGCCATGCACTCCACCAGCACCTTGCGGGTCTCGCCCGAGGGCAGTTTCAGCAGCGCGTAATCGCCTTCCTTCGCCACCAGTTGAACCTGGGCGCCGGCCGAACGCGCCATCTGCGCGCCCTTGCCAGGACGAAGCTCGATGTTGTGCACCGTCGTGCCGGCGGGAATGTTCTTCAGCGGAAGCGCGTTGCCCACCAGAATATCGGCGTCCGGCCCGCTCATGATCTTCTGCCCGACCTTCAGGCCGATCGGCTGGATGATGTAGCGCTTCTCGCCGTCCGCATAGTTCACCAGCGCGATGCGCGAGCTGCGGTTCGGATCGTACTCGATGGTCGCGACGGTTCCGGGAATGCCGTATTTGTCGCGCTTGAAGTCGATCAGGCGCAGCTTCTGCTTGTGGCCTCCGCCCTGGTGGCGGATGGTCATGCGGCCGGTCGAGTTGCGTCCGCCGGTGCGCTGTTTCACGGTCAGCAGCGGCTTATGCGGCTTGTCCGTCGTCAGGTCGTCATTCACCAGCTTCGTCTGGAAGCGGAGTGACGGGGTAATCGGTCGATATGATTTGATCGGCATCGTATTCAACTCCTAGCCACTAGCTCTTGGCTGTTAGCTAGTTCTCTTTCGCATCGGTGCGACTTGCTTGTCGCCTTCGTTTTCAACTGACAACTAACAACCAGCAACTAACAACTTCTCTTACAGGCTGTTCAAGTACTCCGGCATCTTCTGGCCGTCCTTCAGCCGGACATAGGCTTTCTTCCAGTCGGGGCGGTAGCCGGTGAACTTGCCCCGGCGGCGCTCTTTGCCTTCCACCGTGGAAGTGCGGACGCCGGTCACCTTGACCTTGAACAGCGTCTCTACAGCTTCTTTGACTTCGGTTTTGGTGGCCTTCATGTCAACCTCGAAGACCAGCGTGTTCTGCGTTTCCTTCACGCCCATGCCCTTTTCAGTAATCAGCGGGCGGCGGATGACGGTGTAGAGGGTTGGCATTACGCAACCTCCTTCTGCGCGGTCTTGCTGCGCTTCGAAACAAACTTCTTCAGCGTTTCCTGCAGCGCTTCCAGCGCATCCTTCGAAACCACGGCGTGCTCGTAGCGCAGCAAATCGTAAGGGTGCACCTCGGAGCTGAGCACCAGCTCAACGCCTTCAAGATTGCGCGAACCCAGATAAAGCTTCTCGTCCAACCTGCGGCTAGTCTCCACCAGCAAAGTGGTCTTGCCGGCGTCCAGCTTGTCCAGCGCGGCACGGAAGAGCTTGGTCTTCGGCTCGGCGACGTCGAACGAATCGACCACCGTAAGCTTGCCGTCGGCGATCTTGGCCGCGATGGCCGAGCGCAGCGCGCCCATCAGCTTCTTCTGCGGGAACGCGTACTCGTAGCTGCGCGGCTTGGGTCCGTGGACCGTGCCGCCCGAGCGCCACA
>CAZAXI010000125.1:0-13420 GCA_964489045.1 uncultured Granulicella sp.
TTGTCGGCGTAGAGGATGGCGCGGCCTTCGATGTGGCGGGCGGCGCGGCCGATGGTTTGGATGAGGGAGCCCTGGGAGCGGAGGAAGCCTTCCTTGTCGGCGTCGAGGATGGCGACGAGAGAGACTTCGGGCAGGTCGAGGCCTTCGCGGAGAAGATTGATGCCGATGAGGACATCGAACTCGCCTCTGCGGAGGCCGGGGAGGAGCTTGACGCGCTCGAGGGTTTCGATCTCGGAGTGCATGTAGCGGCAGCGGACGCCGACCTCGGTGTAGTAGTTGGCGAGGTCCTCGGACATGCGCTTGGTGAGGGTGGTGACGAGCACGCGCTGGTGGAGGTCGGCGCGGGTGCGGATTTCGGCGAGGAGGTCGTCGATCTGGCCCTTGACGGGGCGGATTTCTACTTGCGGGTCGATGAGGCCGGTGGGACGGATGATCTGTTCTATAACCACACCTGCAGACTTAGTCAGTTCATAAGGGCCGGGCGTGGCGGAGACGTAGATGATCTGGCCGGTGCGGGACTCGAACTCCTCGAACTTGAGGGGGCGGTTGTCCATGGCGGACGGCAGGCGGAAGCCGTAGTCGACGAGGTTCTGCTTGCGCGAGCGGTCGCCGTGCCACATGCCGTGGAGCTGCGGGACGGTGACGTGGGACTCGTCGATGAAGAGCAGGTAGTCGCGGGGGAAGTAGTCGAGCAGGGTGGGCGGCGGCTCGCCGGGGAGACGGCCGGAGAAGTGGCGGGAGTAGTTCTCGATGCCGTGGCAGTAGCCGACGGACTTGATCATTTCGAGGTCGAAGCGGGTGCGCTGATGGATGCGCTGCGACTCGACCAGGCGGCCTTCCTTTTCGAGGTAGGTCTCCCACTCGCCGAGCTCGGTGAGGATGGAGTCGACCGCGGTGCGCTTGCGCTCGGGCTGGACGACGTAATGGGACTTGGGATAGATGGGGAGGCGGGAGTATTTCTGGCGGACGGTGCCGAAGAGCGGGTCTATTTGAGAAAGTGCGTCAATTTCATCTCCAAACAGCTCGATGCGGTAGGCGTTTTCGTCGTAGGTGGGGTAGACCTCGATGATGTCGCCGCGGACGCGGAAGGTGCCGCGGCGGAAGTCGACGTCGTTGCGGTCGTAGAGGATTTCGACCAGGCGCTTGGTGATGTCTTCGCGGCGAATCTTCTGACCCTTCTCGAGGAGGAGAAGCATGCCGTAGTAGGCTTCCGGCGAGCCGAGGCCGTAGATGCAGGAGACGGAGGAGACGATGATGCAGTCGCGGCGTTCGAAGAGGGAGCGCGTGGCGGAGAGGCGGAGCTTGTCTAGCTCCTCATTGATGGTGGCTTCCTTTTCGATGAAGAGATCGCCGGCGGGGATGTAGGCTTCGGGCTGGTAGTAGTCGTAGTAGGAGACGAAGTACTCGACGGCGTTCGAGGGGAAGAAGGATTTGAACTCGTGGTAGAGCTGGGCGGCGAGGGTTTTGTTGTGCGCGAGGATGAGAGCCGGGCGCTGGACCTGCTCGATGATCTTGGCCATGGTGAAGGTCTTGCCGGAGCCGGTGACGCCGAGCAGGACCTGGTCCTTCTCGCCGGCGGCGAGGCCGGAGACGAGCTCGGAGATGGCTCGCGGCTGGTCGCCCTGGGGCTTGTAGGTGGTGGCGAGCTGGAAGTCCATGTTTGTAGGATAACTAAGGACAGGTTCGAGGTTCGAGGTACGAGGCGGCAACAAAACAAATGCGGGGATTCTTCGCCTACGGCTCAGAATGACAACTTTGAAGCGATGGAGCGGGGGTGGGGCGTGACGGAGCTTTGGCTGATGCGGCATGGAGAGACGGTTTGGAGCGCGGAGGGACGGCATACGAGCCGGACCGACCTTCCGCTGACGGCGCTAGGGCGGGAGCGGGCGGCGGAGCTGGGGAAGTTTCTGGCGGGTGTGAAGTTTGCGGCGGTGCGGCGCAGTCCGCTGCTGCGGGCGAAGCAGACGTGCGAGATTGCGGGGTTCGGTAATGTGGCTGTGGTGGACGATGGGCTGAAGGAGTGGGACTACGGCGTGTATGAGGGACGAACGACGCAGGAGATCCAGGCGGAGATTCCAGGGTGGAGTGTGTGGAAGGACCCGATTGTGGGCGGGGAGACGGTGGAACAGGTGGGGGTAAGAGCGGATGGGGTGATTGCGCGGGCGCTGGCGGCGGCTGGCGGACCCACATCTCAGACTCGAGATGTGGGGCACCCGGCGGTTGCGACTGATGCAGCAGCGGTGGTGAATGTGGCGCTGTTCGGTCATGCGCATATTTTGCGGATTCTGGCGGCGCGGTGGATTGGGCTGGAGGCGCGGGATGGGGCGCTGTTTGCGCTGGAGACGGGGAGCGTAAGCGTGCTGGGGTGGGAGCGGGAGACGCGGGTGATTCTGCGGTGGAATCGGGGGTTTGAGGAGTAAGGTTCTAGTTGCTAATTGCTAGTTGCCAGGTGCGAGGAAAAGAATGCGGGGAATGCGATTTGCGGTGATGGTTGCAACGTTGTTGACGATGGTGGGCGCGGCGCGGGCGCAGAAAGGCGTGGCGTTTGAGCGGGCGGAGCATTTGCGGCGGGGAGTGAATCTGAGCAGCTTCTACGCGCAGACGCGGGACTTGTCGCAGGCACGGCTGGATGCGTATATGTCAATGGCGGACATGCAGGCGCTGAAGGCGATGGGATTCGACCATGTGCGGCTGAGCATCAATCCGGCGTTTCTGATCGCGAACGCGAAGACGGGGACGCTGCGGCCCGCGGCGATGGCGCAACTGGACAAGACGGTGCAACAGTTGACCGACGCGGGGCTGAACGTGATTCTCGACATCCACGCGGAAGAGGACTGGAAGGCGGCGCTGACGCACGGAGACGATGGCGCGGCGAGTTTGTTCGCATTTTGGGAGCAATTTGCGGGGCACTATACGAAGAGCGATCCGGAGCGGGTGTTCTTCGAGATTCTGAATGAACCGTCGATGGACGATATGTACCGCTGGGAGGGGATCCAGGACCGCGCGGTGGCGGCGATCCGGAGCGTGGCGCCGCGGCACACTATTATTGCGACGGCGGCGCAGTGGGGGCACCAGGATGGGCTGCTGGCGATGGAGCCGGTGCGGGATGAGAACGTGATCTACACGTTTCACGATTACGATCCGATGTGGTTTACGCACCAGGGCGCGACCTGGTCGACGGCGGCGTGGGCGTTTACGCATGGGGTTCCGTATCCTTCGACGCCGGAGAGTATCCAGGCAGTGCTCAATGAGGAGCCGGATGAGCGGGTGCGGCTGCAGTTGGAGCGGTACGGCGAGGACCGGTGGGGGCCGGAGCGGGTGGAGGCGGAGATTGCGGCGGTGGCGAAGTGGGGCGAGGAGCGCGGCGTGCCGCTCTATTGCGGGGAGTTTGGCGCGTTTAAGGACCACAGCGATCCGAAGATGCGGGCGGCGTGGATCAATGACACGCGCTCGTCGCTGGAGCGGCACCACATTGGCTGGGCAATGTGGGATTATGACGGCAACTTCGGGCTGGCTACGAAGACGACCGATGGGATTGTGTTCGATCCGGATGTTCTGCGGGCGCTGGGGATGAAATAGTTGTCAGTTGTCAGTTCTCAGTTCTCAGTTGTTAGCGGTTAGCGGTTAGCGGTTAGCTGTCAGCGGTCGGCGGTCAGGGGCGGCGGTCGGTAGAATGGGGTATGGTTCCGAGGCTGTTGGTGTTTGATCTGGATGGCACGCTGATTGATTCGCGGGAAGATTTGTCGAACTCGGTGAATGCGATGCTGGCGCACCTGGGCAAGCCGGAGTTGCCGCACGCGGTGATTGCCGGCTACATCGGCGATGGGGCGAGCATGCTGGTGCGGCGGGCGCTGGGCGATCCGGAGGGCGATGTTCACGACGACGAATATGTGACCGAAGCGCTGACATATTTTCTGGATTACTACCGCGTTCACAAGCTGGATTTCACTACGGTGTACGAGGGAGTGGTTGCGGCGCTGGACGCGATTCGCGCGGATTATCCGGGGATTGCGATGGCGGTGCTGACCAACAAGCCGGTGCGGCCGTCGCGGGACATTTGCGCGCACTTCGGGCTGGACCGGTATTTCTTTCAGAACTACGGCGGCAACAGCTTTCATACCAAAAAGCCTGATCCGGCGGGACTGCTGGCGCTGATGGCGGAGGCTTCGGCGCTGGTTGCTGACGCCGCGCCGATTGGGCCCGGGGAGACGGTGATGATTGGCGACTCGGATGTGGATGTGCTGACGGCGCGGAACTGCGGGGCGTGGGCGATTGGGTGCGCCTATGGAATGGCCCCGCATAGTCTTGTGGCGGCGGTGCCGGATGGGGTGGCGAATGTGCCGGGGGATTGGCCGGGGACGCTGCGGGCGCTGGCTGGGGCGGCGTCGGCGGGCTGAATGCAGCAAAGAAGTTCAAGAGATTGTTCAAAACTGGACAGCACTGTCCGGTCGCACTGCGCGAGGATTGAGGCTATGCCTGTGTATTGCGGGCATTACTGCTATGCCGCCTGAGCGAAACTCATGTGATCCCTATCACAGGCAATTGGTATTTTCACGTTCTAATCTTGGTGCAACTCGAACAAGGGTTCGGCGAACGACTAGCGGTTACCGGACAACTGAGTTTGGACTGCTGGTTCCGCGGAGGATTGAATGAAGCGTTTCCTATTTTGTATAGCGTTGATCGCATTACTACCCGTGCTTTCGCGGCCAGGGTACGCTGCGGGTGGGACCAAGCAGGCAGCCGTGGCGCAGAAGGCCGAGGCTGCGAACCCCGCCGATTTCGTCGGCTCGGAAGTTTGCGAGACGTGCCACGCCGAGGTGGCCAAGAAGTTCGAAGACAACCCGCACAACAAGATCACCCTGACGCATGGCGCGGGGACGGCTTGCGAGAGCTGCCACGGACCAGGGAAGGCCCACGTGGAGGGCGGCGGCGACGTAACCAAGATCAAGCAACTGGCGAAGCTGACTCCGGCGCAGGTGAGTGAGACCTGCCTGGGCTGCCACGCGGGGACGCATCCCAACTACTTACGCGCTCCGCATGCCAAGGCCGGGGTGGGCTGCACAAGCTGCCACAGCATCCATGCCGGGGACACTGAAGGGAAGCTGCTTAAGGCGTCGCAGCCGCAGCTCTGCTTCCAGTGCCACACGGACATAAAACCGCAGTTCTCCATGCCGTTCCACCACAAGGTGAATGAAGGTCTGGTGAAGTGCACCGACTGCCATGATGTGCACGGAACATTTGGGGCCAACAATATCAAGTCGACGGCCGACCAGAACATGATTTGCACCAAGTGCCACGCGGAGGTGCGCGGACCCTGGGTGTTCGAACATGCCGCGGTCAAGGGGGAGGGATGCCTGGGTTGCCACACTCCGCATGGCTCGCAGAACCCGCGGCTGCTGAACGTGGCCAACATCAACCAACTGTGCAACCAGTGCCACAGCCCGGTTGGAGCGTCTACGGTCCACGGGATTAATGCAGGGTCGGCGGAACGCCAGCCGTGCATCAACTGCCACACCTTCATTCATGGGTCGAACATCAACCCGGCTTTCCTGCGGTAAGCAAGTCGCTGCGCCGTCCGGCGAGGGTTGGACGGCGCGGCCCAGATCATGCAGCAACGGTTTTACGCAGATTCAAAGATTTTGAAGTAGCGGAGTTTTTCAAGTGAGGCTTGAGATGATGAAGATCGAACGGTTTTCTGGGCTGCCCATCATGGGAGTGGCCGTTGCACTGATGATGGCGGGCATGGCGGTGGCGCAGACTCCGGCTCCGGATGCGCCGGTGGTCCAGAACGGATTTGTGGTCCATAACACGGTGGACCTGGGCGGACACCTGGCCAACATCTCGGGCAGCGGGGATATGTACGACACGCTAGTGAATGTTCACAGCGGGCCGCGGGTTCTGGGGCAGAGCTTCACGATGCATGCGGTTGCGGGCACGAAGCACGCGCTGATGGATGACCTGACGCTGTTCAGCGGCGGGTTTGGCGGCGATCCGAACAACTTCGCCAAGATGGATATCTCCAAGGGCAAGTGGTACGAGTTTTCGGGCATGTTCCGGCGCGACCGGCAGTACTTCGACTACGATCTGCTGGGCAGCGTGAACCTGCCGACGGTGCAGATACCCTACTCCCAGACAACTGGTGTAACGGCCCCAGCGGGCGCTCCGTCGCTGGCGTGGACGCAGCCCACCGATTCGCAGGTGATGTTCAACACGGTGCGCCGGATGACAGACCTCGACCTGACGATTCTGCCGCTGTCGAAGGTGACGTTCCGGGTCGCGTACTCGCACAACATCTTCCAGGGGCCGACATTGTCCCCGGGCAGGTCGATCGGCAAGTACGACAACATACTGGATGAGTATCAGCGGAACGGCACGGACGACTTCACGGGCGCGTTGGACTGGAAGCCCTGGACGCACACCAAGATTACGTATGAGGAGGAGGTGGACCACTACAAGGCGGACTCGTACTTTACGCTGAATCCGGGTACCTTCAACGCGCAAGAGGCGGATGGAACGCCGGTTTCGCTGGGCAATTACGATGCGACCTACAGTGCTACCGCGCCCTTTCCCTACTCAAGCGCGGCCTGCAACACGGGCAGCATGGGGAGCGCTTATACTCCTGCGACGACGACTCCACCTGCTCCCGCCAGCTACACCATTTTCACGGCCTCGAACATTCCGGGCGGTTTGCCGATCGTGAATGCGGCGTGCGACGTGGTGACGAGCTATTTCCGCTCGCAGCCGACGCGGATTATCTATCCGACGGAGATTCTGCGGCTGCAGAGCACGAGCATCAAGAACGTCTCGCTGAACGGCGACTTCCGCTACATGGTAGGGAACAGCCATCTGGCCCACTACTACGAGAACTTCAACGGTCTGGATGGAACGATCCGGTCGGCGACGACCACGGGGAGTGCGACCGCGCAGAGGCGGGTGGTGGCGCTGGATTATGGCATGACCTGGAACGCGACCAAGACGATCAGCCTGGCGGACCAGGTGACCTACACCAATTTTCACCAGCCAGGCAACACCACGATCACCGGCAACACGTTGACCACGCCCACAACGGTGGTGGCAGGGAACAATGGCTACGAGACCATCAACTACGCGGGTACGCTTAATACCGGGGCCATTTTCAGCGTTTCCGGGAACCCCACCAACGGCGTACCGCTCTACGCTTACTTCGGTCTAAGGTACCTGACGAACAATGCCACCGCGAGCTGGGACGTGTCGCCGCGTGCGACGTTTGCTCTGACCTATCGCTACCAGTCGCGTGCCATTCTCCAGACCAGCGGGACCGGTCCGATGGAAAACCTTGTGGGAGTTGATGAGAACGGCGCAATCCTGAATGCGTCACTACGGCCCACCAACCATTGGGACCTGAACGGCACGGCAGATTTCTCGTACAGCGACAACGCGTTCACTCCGATCAGTCCGCGGCAACTGCGGCACTACCGCATCCACACCAAGTACCAGCCGACGCCCTGGGCGACGATTTCGGGCGCGTTCAACGACCTGGAACGGCACAACAACACCTACAACACCGGCACGGCGAACCTGGACGGGCCGCTGGACCATGTCGATCACAGCCGGGTGGTGAGCATGGGGTTGGCGCTGGCGCCGAGTGAGAAGTACGGGTTCGATTTCAACTACTCGTACAGCGATGTGTATACGTCGACCAACATCTGCTACCTGAGCGGCGCCTTCACGGGTACGGCGGGCACCGCTCCTTCCTTCCCCGGAGCGGCTTCGACCACCAGCACGGGCGCGAACAATCTGTGCCCGAGCCTGCTGACGGACTGGGGCCCGACCAAGGACTTCATGGATGCGCCGACGCAATATGCATCGATGGCGCTGACGCTGTCGCCGAACAAGACGATTCACTCGGATATCGGGTATCGCATCAGCGCGGTAAGCGGCAACCAGTTCTTCAACGATGCACAGGAAGTGAACGGATCGTTGCAATCCGCGTACCAGTCTCCGTTTGTGAATATTGCATGGACGGTGAAGCCCAACTGGGTTTGGCGTGCGGAATACAATTACTATGGCTACGGCGAGGGCGGCCCGTCCGGCGCACCTTACTGCAGCTTGTCGACGGCTGCGACGACGGGAATCGTTGTTCCGTGTAACTCTTCCACGCTGGCCGGTCTTCCCACCGGTCTGACTGAACCGTCTTCGGGCCTGACTGCACCGCGGAACTTCCACGCGAACAATGTAACCCTGGCGATGCACTACGAGTTCTAATCGCGGGGAAACGCATCCAACGAACGAGACACGACGAACCCAAAGAATACCAGGAGATTGCCGATGAAGATGAGGACCGGAATTATGCTTGCCGCGATGCTGGCGGCTCCGCTGACCAGCGCGTTTGCCCAGTCGGGAGCGGACACGTACAAGGCCAAGTGCTTGATGTGCCACGCGGCCGACGGGACGGCCAGCGGACCCGCAGGCAAGTCGCTGAACGTGCCATCGTTCAAGGCGAGCAAGCAGACGGAAGCCGAGATGATTGCGGAGACCAAGGCCGGAAAAGGGAAGATGCCGGCGTTTGCGGGCAAGCTGACGGACGCGCAGATCAAGGATGTAGTCGCCTACGTTCGCACCCTGCAGAAGTAAGCCGGCATGAGTTGCCTGTGGGCGGGCCGATTGGGTTCAGGAGAGCGTGACGGCTTTCCTCTCTCCTGAGGAATCGGATCCAGCCGGGGTGTGGAGGCGGAAAGGCATCCGTCTTCGCGCGCAGGCTCTCACGGTACGCGGCTGCTTCCCGGCTTTACGAGTGTCTGCAACAGGATTTTGAGCAAGTGAGTTGTGGCATACCGGGTGAGTCGATTGGCACCCGCGGGGAAGTGTTGCGTTATGAAAGTGGATCGATGTAAGGCTGAGGCGTCCGGAGTTGGTTTGGGTTCGATGACTCTGGCAGCATTTGCGGTTTTGCTGGTGATGAGTTTTCCTGGGGCGGTGCGCGCGCAGACGGACTGTCTGGGGTGCCATGGAGACAAGACGCTGCAGGACGCTTCGGGCAAGAGCGTGGGGGTGGATGGAGACAAGTTCCACGCGAGCATCCACGGCAGCCTGGGTTGCAGCGATTGCCATACTTCGATCAAGGAATATCCGCATCCGGACAAACTGGAGGCGGTGAAGTGCGAGACCTGCCACGGGGATCAGGCCGCGGCGATCGGCGGCAGCATTCATGCGAAGGCGAGCGCGCATCCCTGCACCAGTTGCCATGGCGACGCGCACCAGATCTTTCCCAAGGACGATCCGAAGTCCGCGGTATATCCGCTGAATATTCCCAAGACCTGCGGCACGTGTCATGCGAACGAAGCGCTGGCGAAGAAGTACGGCCTGCAGAATGTCTATGCGACCTACATGGACTCGATCCATGGGTACGCGGTGAGTAAAGAGGGATTGCTGGTGGCGGCGAACTGCATGAGCTGCCACGGCTCGCACAACATTCTGAGTCACAAGGACCCGAAGAGCACGACGTCGAGGGAGAATATTCCGAACACCTGCGGGGCGTGCCACGGGGGAGTGAAGGACGAGTATCTCTCGGGGATTCACGGGAAGTCGCTGGCCGAGGGCAATCAGAAGGTGCCGGTGTGCAGCGACTGCCACACGGCGCACGCGATTCTGCAGCCGACGGATTCGACGTTCCGGATGCAGTCGACGCCGATTTGCGGGTCGTGCCACAAGGACCAACTGGCGACGTACCGGGACACCTTCCACTCGCAACTGGGACTGCTGGGCGGGTACGTGGAGACGGCGCGGTGCTGGGACTGCCACGGGGCGCACGGGATTCTGCCGGCGTCGGATCCGGCGTCTCCGGTGAACAAGGCGAACCTGATCAAGACCTGCGGGCGGTGCCATGCGGACGCGAATTTGAGTTTTGTGCAGTATCAGCCGCATGCAAATCCGCACAATCGCAAGCTGAACCCGGCGCTGTATTTTGTGCGATTGTTCATGAATATCCTGCTGTGGAGCGTGCTGAGCTTCTTCACGCTGCATACGCTGTTGTGGTTTATTCGCGCGAAGAAGGAACAAGGCAAGAACGGGCCGGCGGCGGAGGTGAAACATGACTGAAGAGACAGGCACAGTACACCCGGAGCAGCCGGTGAGCGGCGGGCAGGCCGGCCCAGCGCCAGAGAAGTTTTATGTGCGGTTCACGCTGGCGCAGCGGTACCAGCACGCGGTCCTGTTCACTTCGTTTCTGGGGCTGGCGGCGACGGGTTTGCCGATGCGGTTCAGCGATAACGCAGCGGCGCGGCATCTGGCGAGCGCGGTGGGCGGCTTCGGGGCGATCCTGTTCTTCCACAAATTCTGCGCGATCGTGTTGACGCTGGCGTTTCTGTATCACCTGAAGGACATCGCGACCCGGATCCTGGTGCATAAGGAAAAGGGTCTGCTGTGGGGCCCGAACTCGATGGTGGCGAACTGGAAGGATGTGAAGGACATTGTTGGCCACATTCGCTGGTTTCTTGGAATGGGGCCGAAGCCGAAGTTCGATCGATTTGCATACTGGGAGAAGTTCGATTACTGGGCGGTCTTCTGGGGGATGATCGTGATTGGCTTCTCAGGATATGCGATGTGGTTTGCGCCATTTTTCGCGCACTTCCTGCCGGGCTGGGCGCTGAACGCGGTGCTGGTGGTGCATGGCGAGGAAGCGCTGCTGGCGATCCTGTTTATCTTCTCGATCCACTTCGTGAACACGCATCTGCGCCCGGGAAGTTTTCCGATGGATATGGTGATCTTTACGGGCAAAGAGACGGAAGAGGAGTTCGAGAAAAAGCGGACGCTGGAGTATGAGCGGCTGGCCAAAGAGGGGAAGCTGGAAGCACGGGTTGGGGACAAGCCCGTATATTGGTGGGTGAACTTCGCCAAGGTAATTGGCTTTACGGCTATTCTTATCGGGCTGGTTCTTCTGGTTTTGACGTTGATAGGCTACTTCGGCACGCCATAAAACATATTCAGAGGTCTCGATGTCTCAGTTCAGCAGGTTGGAGAAAAGCCTACGCCCGATTCTGTTCTTCGGGAACAATTGGATAAGCCTGATCGGCGGGGCGCTGACGACGGCATCGGCCTTTGTGCTGATCGGGTTCTGGGTGGTGGCCATCTTCGGCCACAGCGGATCCAACAACCCGTACGTCGGCATCGTGGTCGACCTGTTCCTGCCGGGGCTGTTTATCCTGGGACTGGTTCTGATTCCCATCGGCATGTGGCTGCGATGGAAGCAACTGAAGGCGGCGGGCGAGGTGCCGTTGGTGTATCCGGCGCTGGATCTGAAGGACCCGTTCTTCCGCCGCGGGATTGAAGTGGTGCTGGCGGCCACGTTCATCAACTTCGTGATTGTGGGCACGGCGAGCTATCGCGGCATCTCCTACATGGATTCGCCGAACTTCTGCGGGCAGACTTGCCATGTGATGGCGCCGCAGTGGACGGCGTACCAGGTGTCTCCGCACTCGCACGTGGCGTGCGTGGAGTGCCACATCGGCGCGGGCATCTCGGCGGCGGTACACGCCAAGGTGGACGGCACGAAGCAATTGGTGGAGGTGACCCTGAATACGTATCCGAGTCCGGTGCTGGCTCCGCTCTCGGCGCTGCGGCCGGCGCGGGCGACGTGCGAAGAGTGCCACTCGCCAACCCACTTTGTGGGCGAGAAGTTGCTGGTGGAGACGATGTACGGCGACGATGAAAAGAACTCGGTGACGCACAACGTGCTGGCGCTGCACCTGGGCGGAGTGGACTCGCTCTCGCGGCAGAGCGGCATTCATGGGCATCATCTGGACCAGTACGAGTATGTGGCGACGGACTCCACCGACGAGACGATTATTGCCGTGACCAAGCACAATGCGGACGGGACCACGACTCAGTTTGTCAGCTCCGACTGGAAGGGGCCGATCCAGGGCGTGACGCGGACGATGGACTGCATGGACTGCCATCAGCAGGCGACCCATACGTTCCAGACGGCAGAGGACGCGATCGATGAGTCGATGACGGTGGGCAGCCCGAACCCGGCGCTGCCGTTTGTGCACAAGCAGGGGCTGGCGCTGATCCAGGCGACATATTCGTCGCAGGCGGATGCGGCGGCAAAGATTACCGCGGGGCTGGACGACTTCTATCGCACGCAGTACCCGGCGGTTTGGAGCGGGCAGCGGGGCGCGGTGGACGCGGCTGCGAAGAGTCTGGTGTCGATCTACACGCGGAATGTTTTTCCGGAGATGAAGGTGACGTGGGGAACGTATACGAACGGGATGGGGCATAGCGCGCCGGGCCACAATCCATCGCCGGGATGCTTCCGCTGCCACGACGGGAACCATACGTCGAAGGACGGGAAGACGATTACGAACGACTGCAGCGTGTGCCACAATTTGCTGGCGAGCGACGAGGCGAATCCGAAGCAGTTGTCGGACTTGGGGATGCAGCAGTAGCGAGCACCTGCCCGAAGCGTTGAAGGGTGGCGTGCCAAGGCGAAAACGTACCTCAGGGGCTAAAGCCCCAGTCGAGTGGTGACTTTTACGGCACGGCTGAAGCCGTGCCCTTAAGCAAGACAAAGGCAAATACAGAGATTCTGACTCTGCGAGTCAGAATGACGACGCTAGTGTTGCGAAATGACGACGCGAGTGGTGCGGCCTCTTGCAGCGAGCGGCTAGCGGGTGGCGAGTTCTTCGCGCATGGCTTCCATTTCGGCGAGGGCGTGCTGGTTGCCGGTGCGCTGGGCGGCGGCGATGCCGGCATGGAGTTGTTCGAGCGCGGCTTCGGTGCGACCCAGGGTGACGAGGGTTTGCGCGGACATCTGGTAGGCGGGAACGTAGTCGGGATTGTGCTCAATACAGGTGGCGAACTCGGTGAGGGCAGCGTCCGGGTGGCCCTGGGCGACGTGCTCCATGGCGAGGCCGTAGCGGGCGAAGGCGTTGGCGGGATCGAGCTGGAGGATTTCGTTGAGGGCGGCTAACTTGTCCATAAATGGATTGTAGTGGGGCTGCGGGCGAAAGGCTTAACACCGATAACACTGATTGAACCGATCCAAAACAAGCGAAGGATGAGGGAGTTTTGGAAGGCTGTGCGTATCTGCGTTTGATCGGTGCTTGTCGGTGTGAACGGCGTTAAGCCTTTGTTTTCTTTTTGGGATTTAGAATGATGGGATGAGTGACGACAAGGTTGGGTCGCGGACGGTGGCGGAGTCGCAGGCGGAGCGGAGTGAGATTATTTTCCCGGCGGACTCGAATGCGTTGGGGAATTTGTTTGGCGGACGGCTGATGCAGTTTATCGACCTGGTGGGGGCGGTGGCAGCGGTGCGGCACTGCCGGGCGATTGTGGTGTCGGCATCGATGGACCATTTGGATTTTGTGGCGCCGGTGCATGTGGGCGACCTGCTGATTCTGAAGGCGAGCGTGAACCGGGCGTTCCGCACCAGCATGGAGGTTGG
>CAZAXI010000126.1:0-13411 GCA_964489045.1 uncultured Granulicella sp.
CGTGGTTGCCGGCGCCATTTTCACGCTCCCCGCGCTGTACATTCTTCACCTCGACCCTCACCCGGTGCAGACCATCTTCATCTGTTTGGCGGGCGGCTGTCTCGGTGTTCTCTTCCTTATTCCCCTGCGGCGGTACTTCGTGCATGAGATGCACGGCCAGCTTCCATATCCCGAGGCGACAGCTATCACCGAAGTGCTCCTTACCGGAGAGAAAGGCGGTTCTCAGGCCAAGCTGCTGCTGCAGGCAACCGCTATCGCGGCCGTTTACGACCTTTTCGTAACTACATTTCAAGTGTGGAAGGAGTACGTGGATTTTCAGTTCGTTCCGGTAATGCACTCTCTTGCCGAACGGGCTCGCATGGTCTTCAAATTCGACGCCATAGCCTTCATCCTGGGTCTTGGCTATGTCATGGGTCTGCGCAGTTCGATGATTCTCTGCGCCGGCGGCGTTCTTTCCAACTTCATTCTGGTCCCGTTGATCTGGTTCATCGGCAGCCACCTGGACGCCTCCGTCTACCCCGCCACAATTCCGATCGCGAAGATGAGCGCCGTCGATATCTATCGCAACTATGTGCGCTTTATTGGCGTGGGGGCCATCGCCACGGCCGGCATTATCGGCATCATCAAATCGTTGCGGATTGTTGCCGGATCCTTTGCCATCGCGTTGCGTACCTTCCGCCATGGCGAGGCCGCGCAAACGGACCGCACCGACCGCGACATACCGATCGTTTTTGTCCTTCTCGGCGTGGTGTTCAGCGCGATCGGCGTGGCCGTCTTTTTTGGATATTTTGCCGTCTCCTGGACGGTAGTCGCCGTGGGCCTGGGATTGACGCTGCTCTTCTCGTTCTTCTTTGCCTCGGTCGCAGCCAACGCCATTGCCACAACGGCCCGCAATCCGGTTTCGGGGATGACCATGCTGACCATCATCATCTCCTCGGTCGTCTTGTTGCGCTTCGGCCTCTCGGGAACCACCGGGATGTTCTTCGTGATGGCTATCGCCGGTATGGTCTGTACGGCCCTTTCCATCTCCGGGCAGTTCATCACCGACCTGAAGACCGGCTATTGGCTCGGCTCCACGCCGGCGGCGCAGGAGAAGGTCAAGTTTCTCGGAATCCTCGCTTCGGCGGCTGCCGCCGGCCTGACCATCGTCATGCTGGCCCATACTTTTCAATTCGGAGAAGCGATACCAGGAGACCTGCGGCCGGTTCTGGCATCGCCGCAGGCTTCCATTATGAAGGCCCTGGTGGAGGGATTCATGAGCCACCAGCCAGTCGCCTATCTCCTGTTCGGCGTGGGCGCAATGGTTACGCTGGTTCTTGAAATGCTCGGGCAGCCCTCTCTCATCTTCGCTCTGGGGATGTATCTGCCGCTGGAACTGAACACTCCTGCCTTGGTGGGAGGGTTTTTATCGCATTATCTGAACAAGCGTTCCGAGAAAGCCGGAGGCGCGCACGGCAAGGGGATCCGTGAGCGCGGCGTAATCATTGCTTCGGGACTGATGGCAGGCGGCGCACTCGGGGGCGTGTTAGGTGCGGCACTGCGGCTAATTCCAGGGTTTCGCGAGGATCTCATCAAGACCCCGTTCTATGCTCACGATCCCGTCTCTCAATCCGTGTCCGCGCTGCTTTTTGTTGGCCTCTGTCTGTATGTCTGGTTCGGTTCTCTAAAGAAAGATAAGGTGACCTGATGGACCAAGCGGGAAAGTACGTTGCCGACGCCGTGCTCGGCATCGATACACTCTGGGGCGGTGACGTTCTATGCCCCTCGGGCACGGGACGATTCATCGCCGATTCCTGGTTTTCCGATGAGCCGATGCCGGCTGCCTACACGCATCCGGCAGCAGCGCGCTTGCGGGAATCCGGCGGCGTCGCGGGCAAGAGCGTCGATCGGGAGGCCGTCGAGGAATATCTACGCCAGGTGGACATTCCCAAGGCTATCGCTGGAATCCGCGGAATCCGCCAGGAAGCAGGCAAGATGGGGACCCTGCGCCAGTCCTATCTCGCCGGGATGGCGGTTTCTCTGGAGACCATGTTGGATCTGGCCCTGGAGCTTCTCGGCAAGGGTGACCCGGTGCCGTACGCTCGCTCGGTTGAAGCGTCGACGGCCAAGCCGCCTGAGCCTTCCAGGCCGGAGAGAAAACGCGAACGCGTTGCCGAACTGCTTGGCCGCGCCGGATACTCGGGCGGGCTACAGGAGGGAGTCGATGCCTGGCGCCGCGACCGTGTAACCCCGATGGCATCGGTGCGCGCACTCGGCGCCGCCGTCATCGCACATTTCGACAACCTCAGCCAAAAGAACCTGCTGCCGTACCTTCCCCAGGAGTTTGCGCGAGTTCCCCGCGCAAACATCGACTTCCTGCCCATCAAGGACGCCTGGTTTTCCGGTTCGATGAACTACATCGGCCGGGCGCGTAACGCCGACGGCACTCCGCAATACGAAGCGGCCTACGAGATCAATGCTTCGTTGCAGATCTCATATCCGGAGTTTGAGCAACTCGTAAGTCACGAGGTTGTACCGGGACACGTCACCACCTTTGCCTACCTGCAGGACTTGTATGTCCGCGGAAAAGCCGGATTCGAGGCCACGGTCCTCACCATGAACACGCGCGCCGCCACTCTGTTTGAGGGAATCGCCAACAATGCGATTCTGATCGCGAATGGTGTCACCGAAGTCGACCAGTTGCCCGACGAAGACTCGCAGATCGGCGTGCTGCTGGCTCTGTTACAGGATGATGCAAAGAACCAGTCGTCGTATCTCACCTGGGGCGAAGGCAGGCCGCAGCCCGAAGTGCAGGCCACGCTGCGGCGCGATTTCCTGGTCACTGAAGAACGCGCCGACAAATTATCCGGAGCCTGGGGGCGCCATCCCCTGATGGGCCGAATGTATCTCCCGTCCTACCGCGCTGGCACAGAAAAGGTCGCTGAACTCCGTCGAACTTACTCTCCCAAAAAGGTGCTTCCAGCAATCTACGGATGCAACGGATTGGTCGACATCGAGACTATCGATCAGGTTCTGAAAGGCGAGAAGCCATCTGGCAATGCCGCATAAGCTAGTCGGTTGGCTCTTTCCTTTGCGGCCGGAACCCTTCGTGTAAACACCTCTCGCTCATCCGGATTCAGGCGAACACTGCTCAATCAATCGTGATGCTTATCACAGGCAACGCCAATAGCTGGGTGATATCTTTCGATCCGAATTCGGCATACCGCTGCGGCGCGTGGCAGAAGCAGTTTGAATTCCTACGGCAGTTTTGGCTGCCAGCGCCCCACAGGCAGATAGCCGTAGCCGGGCGCTCCCGCAACCCAACAACGCATAGCGCCCGCAAATAGTGCCACCCGGCTGTGGCCGGTGGCTCGGCAAGACGGCGGAGGGAATAATGCCGACGATAAACGATGCGACGCTCATTCTGGTCGCGCCTTGCTCGCTTCTGCTCGGCGCAGCGTTGCAAATCCTCATCGCGCGCCTGTGTTCCGCGCGCGCGAAAGGGATAGTCGCTGTACTCTCTTCGCTGCCGGCGTTGCTCGCCGTTGCCGGCACGGTGCGCTTGGTCCAGGCAGGCCGCGCGATTGACCTCAATCTGCTGCGGTGGGACGGACCGCTCTCCCTGGCCCTCCATGTGGACGCGCTGAGTGTCCTCTTCGCATTGATGGGAGCAGGCCTGGGAGCCTTCGTGCTCCTGTACTCCGTCGCCTACATGGAGCATGATCGCGCCGCGACTCGCTTCTACTGCACCATGCTGCTCTTCATCGGCGGCTTTATCTCGCTGGTTTACAGTGCCAACTTGTTCCTCTTCTATCTGTGCTGGGAGGTGATTGGCCTCTGTTCGTTCAGCCTGGTGGGCTTCTGGTATACCAACCGCGAAGCTGTCCTGGGCGCGCGCAAGGTGCTGCTGATGACTCACCTCGCGGGATATGGCCTGCTGGCTGCCATCCTGACCATCTACTACCGCACCGGAAACGCACTGTGGACCGATCCCAAGGTGGCACACAGTTTCACCGGCGGGATATTTCTCCTGATGTTGGTCGCCCTCCTCGCCAAGTCGGTGCAGGTGCCGTTGCACACCTGGATACCCGAAGCCATGGCAGCCCCATCCCCGGTCAGTTCCCTGCTGCACGCAGCCTGCTACGTCACCGCCGGCGTATATCTCGCAGCCCGCATGCACAGCTTTGGCGCCTGGCCGGCCATGTGGGGGACAGTTCTCATCTGGGTGGGCACCGTCACCATGGCCGTAGGCGTGATGTACGCCATGGTGCAAACCGACTTGAAGCGGATGTTGGCCTTCTCCACCGTGAGCCAGATCGGATACATGATGCTGGGTCTGGGAATCGGCACGCCGCTAGCCATTACCGCGGCCCTGCTCCATTGTTTTAATCACGGATTCTTCAAAGGCGGCCTGTTCCTCAACGCCGGCGCGGTACAGCACGCCGCGGGCACACGCGACATGAACGAATTGGGTGGCCTGGCGCAGCGTATGCCGCGCACCACGCAGTCGTGGCTTATCGGCGTGGGCAGCATGATGGGCATCCCGCTGATGAGCGGCTTTGTCAGCAAGTGGATGCTCTATGCAGCCGCGTTGCAGGCGGGCTGGGTCGTTCCCGCCATGGTGGCGTGGGTGGTCAGCCTGGGCACGGTATTCCTCTGCGCAAGAGCTACGAGTGCGGTGTTCCTGGGCCCATTGACGGAGAAGACCCGCGACGCCCACGAGGCTCCCCTATCCATGCAGTGGGCAATGGGACTGATGGCCGCTGGCAGCATCGTTCTGGGTGTCGCGCCGCAGTTAGCCGTGAACTATCTCCTCAATCCGGTCCTCGGCGCACTTGGACTGGGCGCCGGTGTGCAGGTCACGTGGTTTGGACTGTTTGCGGGTGCGGGCAGTTTCTCGACCACCGGCGGCCTGGTGCTGGCTGTAGTCTCGCTGGTGCTGGGCGGTGCAATCTACGCCATTGCCTACGTCGCACGCCCCGTCACCATTGCGACCGGCGCACTGGCTGGCGCGGGAGGCGGAATCTTCACCGGTGGAGAGCCGCTGACGGACCATGCCAGGCTCACCGCCAGCGACTTCTCCCAGATATTTGCGCAGAACTGGCAGACATTCTTCCGCTGGTCCAACGTAGATCGCGTCTATCTCGCCATCTGGCAGGGCTTGCAGGCAACTTCGCATGCGCTCGCGGTCGTGGTTGCGTGGATGGAGCGTCGCGCCGCGATTTTAGTAGTCGCATTGGCGGCTGCGCTGTCGCTTGGCGTCTATTGGCTGGCGCCCGGCACCGCAGTCATTGGAACTCACGCTTTGCCCCTAGTCCCCGCGCTGCTGGTTGCCGCATGCGCCGTGGCCGCAGGCGCATTGATCCTGGTCGCTCTTGCGAGCGCCGCGTCGCGTCGCCTGGCTCCGTGGATGATTCTAGCCGCCGTGCCCGCCGTCGCCGGCTTGGCCATGGCCAATCCATGGCTTCGGCTTGGTCTCCTGGAACTCGCCGCTCTGCTGACCATCCCCTTGGTGTGGAAGAGCGCACGCACCAATTCCGCCAAGCTGGCCTACGTCGCGGCGGTAGCGACCTCTGCGTTGTCTCTGGTTGCCAGCGACCTGCTACTGGATCGTGGCGACTTCCAATGGGCACGGGCCCTCTTCATCACCAGCGCCTGCGTCAAACTCGCCGCAGTCCCGCTCTTTTTCTGGCTGCTCCGCCTGGCGGACGAGTTGCCTGCCCTCGTTCTCGGGCTCATCGTTGCCGTGGTCGACATAGCCGCGTTTGGCGAATTGTATGTTGCTGCACAGGGTTCGCCAGCTCTCTTTACCCCTCGGGGACTGTGGCTGACCATTGCCGTCTCCACGTCGTTGATCGCCTCACTGCTCATGCTCTCGCAGCGCAGCCTCAAGCGCCTGCTGGTTCTG
Organism: uncultured Granulicella sp.; assembly: GCA_964489045.1. Classification (GTDB taxonomy): domain Bacteria; phylum Acidobacteriota; class Terriglobia; order Terriglobales; family Acidobacteriaceae; genus Edaphobacter. Next base: position 5,888 of record CAZAXI010000126.1, read on the forward strand.
TCCACCGTCGAGGACATCGGCTTCCTGCTGCTTGGACTGGCCTCCGCCAACGCCTTGGGGACCTCCGGCGCGCTGGTTGCGGCAACCACGCATGCTTTGGCCAAGGCACTCCTGTTCGTTTGTCTCAGTGGCCCGGAGGCCGGAGGCGTGTTGGACGGTAACCACACTGGACTGGCGGGCCGTTACCCGGTCAGCACCTTCGGCTTCGTTTTCGGAATGCTGGCCATGCTCGGTGTGCCGCCAACCTTGGGATACATCGGTCGCTGGAGGCTTTACGAGACTGCCTTGCAGATCAAGCCTCTGCTCCTGGCAGCGTTCGTCGTCTCGTCCGCGTTTGCACTCATCGCGTATGTGTTGGCCTTGACGCGCATTTGGTGGGGACCTGCCCGTAACACGGATTCCCCGCCGGCTTCCGATCCAGAAATCCTGGACCCGCCGGCAGCCGAGCCGCTTCTATTGCAAATCACCATCCTTGCGCTGGTGGTGTTATTGCTCATTGCCGGGCTTTGGCCGCAAACATTGCACCTGTTGGTTGGGGGTAGACCATGAATCTCTGGAATCGATTGATGTGCTACAGCCGGCGCCACAGCCCCTGGCTCTTTCACATGAACACCGGCAGTTGCAACGGCTGCGACATCGAATTGATAGCCAGCCTCACACCTCGTTACGACGCCGAGCAGTTGGGAGTCCGCCTGGAAGGCAGCCCGCGACACGCCGACATTCTGTGCATCACCGGCCCGGTCACACGCACAGCCGCACAGGCGGTTCAAACCGTCTACGGCCAGGTCTGCGGCCCCAAGGCTGTGGTGGCCATCGGCTCCTGTCCGGCAACCACCAATGTCTTCATTGACAGCCGCGTGCTCGTTGGCCCACTCAACCGGCATATCCCGGTCGACGTGTTCGTGCCCGGCTGCCCGCCACGTCCTGACGCCATATTGCAGGGTGTGGCCAAGGCCGCCGAGATCCTCGCAGAGCGAGGCAACAATCCGCCTGCCGCAGAGGAGAAGCAGCCATGAATCTAACCACTGCTCTGGCGCGTTTGCTCATCTTCCCCGGGCTTCTGTTCGCCGTGCCCGCCGCATGGTTCTTCCTCTGGGTCGAGCGCAAAGCGGTTGCCATGATGCAGCAGCGCATCGGCCCCCCTTTCATGCAGCCGTTCTTCGACTTCATCAAGTTGCTGGGCAAAACAACTCCCCTCCGCAACGGTATTGACGGCCTTCTAATGCGGGCCTGGCCGCTGATTGCCGTAGCGGCCGCGGCTGGCGCGGTTGGGTTGCTCCCCGTGCTTCCCTCCTCCGGTGGCTTTGCCGGCGACCTGATCTTGCTGCTCGCGCTCCTCGAACTCCCCTCCATCTGCATCATCGCGGCCGGGTTCTCTTCGCGCTCGCTCTTCGGCGAAATCGGCTCCGCGCGCGAAGCTGTCTTGACCGTCTCCTATAACATCGTTTTTCTTCTGGCCATCGTTTCCATCGCCGCCTCGCAACACACATTCCGTCTCGAAGCTCTGGCTCAGCTTCCGGCCACGCCGATGCGTCACCTTGCGTTATTGGCAATTCTCATCTGTATTCCTGCCAAGCTGCATATCAATCCATTCTCGCTGCCCAACGCAGAGCAGGAAATCTACTCCGGCCCCCTCACCGAATACGCCGGCCCCGAACTGGCAATGTGGGAGTTGTCGCATGGACTTGAGTGGGTTGCCACAGTCGGGTTGGTGGCCACGCTGGCAGTTCCCCATATCACTCTCTGGTGGCTCGGCGCCGCCATCTTCGTCGCGCTCTCGTTCGCAATCGTGCTGCTGCTATCCGTGCTCGCCGCCGCCACGGCGCGCCTTGCCATCGATACCACCGTGCGCTTCTATTGGCAGTGCACCCTTGTCTTTGCGGTTGTGCTCATCTCTTCCGCGCTTTTCATGAGGCTCCGGTCATGAACATTCTCACCATGATGTGGAGGAACGTACGGCGCGGCGCCGCAACTCTTCGGTTTCCCGCGCGGCCACCAGTCAGCGCTGGTTACCGCGGACTGGTGCGCATGGATACTGCTCTCTGCACCGGATGCGCCTTGTGCAGGTTCCGCTGCACCGCGCGCGCCATCACCTTCACCGCTGCCAAGACTGAATTCATCTGGAGCTACGACCCCGGCCAGTGCACCTTCTGCGGCCGCTGCATCGAGGGCTGCAAGACCCACGCACTGACCCAGGATTCTGCATGTCCGCCCGTGTATCTTTCCATCGGGGCGTTGAAGAATTCCTACACCATCGCGCGCAAGCCGCCTGCTCCCAAGCCGGCCGCAGTGGCCGCGCCGGTTGCCGGCGGCCAACCACCCGCCCCGCTCAAGGAGGCGCAGTAATGACCGTGCTCGATAGCATTCTGGCAAAGCTTGGAACCGCCGAACCCTGGGTCCAAAAGGGCGGCGTCTATTGGCTCGATCCCTGCCCCTTGAATGTGCGCAACCTCGCCAAGGCAATGAACGCCCTGAGCGCCCGTTTCGTCACCATTACCGCCTATCAGTTGCCGGCCGGCGAAGGCTTTCGCCTGGAGTATCACTGGGACCTCGACGGCCAGATGCTGGGCTTTCCCTATCGCCTTTCCGGCAACTCCATCGAAAGCATCTACGACCTTTGCGAGGCCGCCGACTGGATCGAACGCGAGGTCCACGAGGGCTTTGCCGTGGACTTCCTCGGCCGCGACTACGAGCCGCTCCTTCTGCGCCCAGGAGACAAACTCGGCGTGAACCTGCGCGAGGAGGTCGTCCGATGAGCTACAAAATCCCCATGGGCCCGTTCCATCCGGCGCTCGAAGAGCCTTACAAGCTGGACATGATCTGCGAAGGCGAGACCGTGGTCGACGCCAAACTGCATATCGGTTTCAACTTCCGCGGCATCGAGCATCTGGCCGAAACCCGCAACTACGTGCAGGTCATCGCCCTCATGGAACGCGTTTGCGGCATCTGCTCGAACATCCACACCCTCACTCTTTGCCAGGCGATGGAGCAGTTGACCGGCCTCCAGCCGCCTCCACGGGCCCTCTACATCCGCGTTGTCATGGCGGAACTGGAGCGCCTGCACTCTCATGTGCTGTGGGCTGGAATCGCCTGCAAACTCATGGGCTTCAAAACCATGTTCATGACCTGCTTCGCCCTGCGCGAAAAGGTCATGGACGTGCTCCAGGCAATCTCAGGGAACCGCGTCAACTACTCGATGAACCGGATCGGCGGCGTCAATCGCGACATCCCGGACCCGCTGGCCTTGCTCCCCGTCATCGACCAGCTCGAACGCGAGATTGTCCGCACCGTTATCCCCATATTGACAACCAGTGTGACCGCGCGCTCGCGCTGTGCCGGCATTGGCATCCTCACCCGCGAGAAGGCCGTCTCCTGCGGTGTGGTAGGGCCAACCGCACGGGCCTCCGGCGTGCCCCAGGATCTTCGCCGCGCCGCGCCGTACGCGGCCTACTCCGAACTCGAATTCGAAGTTCCGGTCGAAACCGCCGGCGATGTGCGCGCCCGCCTGTTGGTGCGGGCACTTGAGATTCTTGAGAGTTGCCGCATCCTCCGCCAGGCGCTTGCCAAAATGCCTCCCGGCGAGTTTCACGCAGAAGACACCAAACTTGTCTTCCCCGCCGGAACCGCCGTCAGCCGCGTCGAGGCACCCCGCGGCGAGGTCATGTACAGCGTCTCGTGGAAAGAGAACTCCAGGAACCCCAGCAGAGTGCACGTACGCACTCCCAGCTTCGCAAACATGCCGGCCATCCGCTGGATGGTGGCCGGGGCCCGGCTTGCCGATACACCTCTGATCCAGGCGTCTATCGACCCGTGCTACTCCTGCACCGACAGGTAGTGCGTTGCAATCGGAGGCCTTTCCAGGCCAGGTCCCTTGAATCCGGGAAGAGAAGCGGCAGGGCGATAGCCTGAATTGACGCCAGGGACCCCGCCAGAAAGACAGGCCGCGGGGCAAAACGGTACAATACATTTGTATGATCATCTTCCTCGTCGTCATTCACGTCATCGTCTGTCTGTTCCTCATCGGCGTCGTACTGCTGCAACAGGGCAAGTCCGCCGACCTCGCCGGCGCATTCGGCGGGCAGGGCTCGCAGACGGCGTTCGGCCCGCGTGGCGCGGCCAATCTGCTCACCAAGCTCACCACCTGGGGCGCGGTGCTCTTCATGGTCATCTCGATCTCGCTTACGGTCCTGCTCGCGCGCACCAACGGCGAGCACTCCGTCCTCTCCGGAAGCCAGCAGACCACCCAGAAGAAGTAGCCGCATGGGCCCAGCTCACTTTGAGTCCCCGAGGAACCCCTTCGCCGCGGATTCCTGCGCCGCAACCTCGCCGGCAGGCCCCCGATGATCCACGAAATCCTCCCCGTCGGCATGCTGCAATGCAACTGCTCCATCCTCGGTGACGAAGCCTCCCGCGAGGCTATCGTCGTCGACCCCGGCGACGACATTCCCCGCATCATGGCTCTCCTCCAAAAGCACAACCTCACCGTCAAGCAGATCCTCATCACCCACGCTCACATCGACCACATCGCCGGCGCCGCCCGCCTCAAGAAACTCACCGGCGCGCCCATCCTCTACAACCCGCGCGACCTTCCCCTGGTGAAGATGATGGATATGCAAGCCGGCTGGCTCGGCATGCCCACCCCCGAGGTCCTCCCGCCGGACGACACCCTCGAAGAAGGCCGCGTCATCGCCATCACCGGCCTAAGCGGCAGCATTCTCTTTACCCCCGGCCACACTCAGGGCAGCGTCTGCCTGCATCTCCCCGCCGAGAACCTGCTCCTCGCAGGCGACACCCTATTCGCCGGCTCCGTCGGCCGCACCGACCTTCCTGGCGGCGACGGCCCCGCCCTCATCCGCTCCATCCACTCGAAGCTCCTCACGCTTCCAGACGCCACGGTAGTTGTCCCCGGCCACGGCCCCAAAACCACAATTGGCGAGGAGCGGGAGACCAATCCATTCCTCATTTAGTGAAGCTTATATAGCATTCTTTTACAATCACTTACATAATATTATCGATGTAATTGATGACCTAAATGGCCCCTTTGTTTATTACTTGAGTTCATCCAAGTCTTGAACTTCTCCGCCTGTGGAAACCTCAGTTGTGGCACGCTGAATGCCTGCCTCGAAGTCCCCTGCCGTCCCAATCAAACTCACCACCAACCGGTTCCGCTCCGCCATCCCATAGAATGCGCCCGGATGCACGACCACTCCCCGCTCGCGCACCAGTCTCTCCGCGCAATCCACCTCCCCAGCGCACCCCGGCAGCCCCACCACCGCACTCCAGCCGGCATCGACCACCAGCACCTGCAGCCGCACCGGCGCCGCTTTCGCGATTCGCTGCAACGTGGCAAGGTTCCCCCGAGCCCGCTCCAGTATCTGCCGCTGCATCTTCCCCGCTCCATCCAGCCAACTCGGCATGGCCAACTGCACCGGCGCGTTCATCGAGAGGAATGTGTCCGCAACAATCTCCAGCCGCCCCAGCGCCTCAGCCCTCGCCTGCTCCGGCCCCAGCGTGACAATCCATGCCGCCTTCATCTGCGGCAGGCCGGCAATCTTGCTCAGCCCGCTCAGCACAAACGTCAGCACCGGGTGCGCCCCGCAGGCAAAGCTCCGCGCCGCTGGCTCCCGCAACGGCCCGCCTTTCAGCGGATAATCCAGAAACACTTCGTCCACAATCAGCGCCAGCCCATGCCGCGCGCACAGCGCCTCCAGCGCTTCCCGTTCGCGCGCGCCGGTCCAATGGCCGGTGGGGTTGTTCGGATGCACCACGACGATCGCCCGAGTCCGTAGCGTCACAGCCCGCTCCAACTCGGCAAAGTCGATCGACCACCCATGGTCGTAAAACAGCGGGTAAGGTCGCAGCCGTACATCATCCAGGTCCGCCAGAAAGTCGAACAGCGGATAACTCGGCTGCGCCACCAGCACCTCGTCCCCAGCGTCGCAGAGCAGCCGGAACAGAAAGCTGTAGCTCTCGCTGGTGCTCGTGGTCAGCACCAGGTCATCCACCGGAACTTCAGCTCCGTGCCCCGCGTAGTACCCGGCAACCGCCTCGCGCGCGCTCACCATCCCTCGCGGATCGGGATCGTAAACCAGCGCCCGCGCGTCACCCAGCGGCTTCAGCAGCGCCTCTGCGTCATAAGCGAATCCGCACCGCGTCGGATTCGACACCGTCAGGTCGTACAGCCGCCTTCCCGACGCCCGCGCCTCGCGCACCGCCGCCGCATAGCTGCTCTCGCCTGCATCCCACGACGTCCGTAAAGAGAATCGGCTCACCGATCCATGGTAGGCCATCGCGGCGAATCAGCTACAGCCTGTATGCCTTGCGCACCAGGTTCACCGCCAGGTCCTTCACCACCTCGAACGCCTCCGCCTCATCCAGCCGGCCTTCCGCAACCAGCCGTGCCAGGAACGCGCTATCCACGCGCCGGGCCACATCGTGCCGCGCTGGAATCGACAGAAACGCCCGCGTGTCGTCATTGAACCCGACCGTGTTGTAGAACCCCGCTGTCTCCGTCGCCGTCTCGCGGAAGCGCATCATCCCCTCCGGCGAGTCGAGGAACCACCACGGCGGCCCCAACTTCACTGACGGAAAATGTCCCGCCAGCGGAGCCAGTTCGCGCGTAAACACGGTCTCGTCCAACGTAAACAGGATCAGCGTAAAGTTCGGCTCGTTGCCGTACTTTGAGAGCAGCGGCCGCAGCGCGCGCACATACTCGGTCGGCGAAGGAATATCCGCGCCCTTGTCGCGGCCAAACTTCTCGTATACCACCCTGTTGTAGTTGCGCACCGATCCCGGATGCAACTGCATCGTCAGCCCGTCCTCGACGCTCATGCCGGCCAGTTCCGTCAGCATCTGCGCCTGGAACAGCTCCACGTCGCCCGCCTGCATCTTGCCCGAGTAGACGCGCCCATACAGTCGCTCTGCCTCTGCCAGCGGCAAATCGGCCGTCAGCGCGGTCAGGTGGCCGTGGTCGGTCGCCGTCGCGCCATTCTTCTTGAAGAACGCCCGCCGCGAGCGCAGCGCCGCCAGGTAGCCTTTCCACGTCGAGACGTCTTCTCCCGACACCTCACCCAGCTTCTTCAAATTGTCCTGAAAACCGATGTACTCCGCGTCGACCACCGCATCCGGCCGGAATGTCGGCAACACCCGCCCTTTCCATCCGGAAGCCTTGATTGCCTGATGAAACTCCAGCGAATCCACCGCCGCGTCCGTCGTCGCAAGAACCTCGATGTTGAAACGATCGAACAGCGCCCGTGGAAGAAACTCTGGCGTCTGCAGCTTCTTCGCGATGATCTCGTAAAACTCATCGGCGTTCGCGGCAGATAGCCGGTCGGTGAGGCCAAAAAGCTGTCCGAACGCAAAGTCCAGCCACAGCCGCGTCGGCGTGCCGCGAAACAGGTAGTAGTGCTTCGCAAAGATGCGCCACACCTCGCGCGGGTCGGCATTTTCCTTGCCATCCACCTGCGGGATTCCCAGCGACTCCAGCGACACTCCCTGCGAGTAAAGCATCCGGAAGATGTAGTG
>CAZAXI010000127.1:0-13386 GCA_964489045.1 uncultured Granulicella sp.
GCGCCCGGTGGTTGTAGATGATGGCAGCGTTGGCGGGGTTCAGGCGCAGCGAGGTGTTGAACTGCTCGAGGGCTTCGTCGTACAGGCCGTCGATGCGCAGGGTGAGTCCGGCGACCAGGTGGACGTTCCAGTCGTTGGCGGCGGACTGGAGGAGATGCTCGATGCCGTGGCGGGCGGACTCCTTTTCGCCGCGGGACAGCAGCATGTAGACGCGGTAGAGATTGGCCTCGACCGATCCAGGATCGAGTTGCAGGGCCCTGTCGAAGGCGCGGCGGGCTTCGAGCACGTGCATCTGGCCGCCCAGGCCGTGGCGCGCGTATTGGAGATGGGTGATGCCAAGGCCGGACCAGGCGGGCGCGTAGTCCTCATCCTGCTGGACCACATTTTCAAAAAGGGTGCGAGCGCGGTTGAGGTCGTCGAGCGAGCCGGTGCGCGACATGAACGACGAGAGCACGGCGCGCGCCTGCAGGTACTCCTCGGAGAGGGCCAGGTTGAGAGAGACGCGGCTGAGCGAGGGCGAGGTGTCGCGCGTGTTTTCGGCGGAGGCAGTCGCGGGGTTTTCCAGATCGCCGACGCCTTGCAGCGTGGCGAAGACTTCGTTGCATATCTCGGTCTGCACGCTGATCAGATCGAAGGACGCGACGTTGATGGAGCCGCCTGCGCGCACGGATTGCGAGGGAATGTCCAGCAGTTGCCAGTTCAAGTCGAAGCCGGCGTCGGAGCGCATGAAGTTGCCGGCGAGCACGAACCGTACCAGCAGCTTCTTGCCGATGGCGAGCGGATCGAGCTGCTGCGCGGGGATCGACATCAGCGAGCTGGACGGCCGCACGATGAGCGAGGTCATGCGGGCCAGGCGCGCGGCGATGGCATCGGCGAGCGCGTAGCCATAGAGCGGCGCGGGCGCGGTTTCGGGGTCGACCGCAGCGGAAGCGCCGAAGTTGATGAAGGGCAGCACGACGATGGAGTTTTGCTTCGAGGTCGCCGTCGAGCCGGACTCGCGAAAGCGCTCAGCCAGCATGGAGAGCAGGCCGGTGGCGCGCTTCTCCTGCTCGGGGGTTTCGACCTCCAGGCGGCCCTGCGCGGGCACCTGCGAGATGGAGTCGCCGGGCATGCCAACCGAGTCGAGCTGCAGCGCTTTCATCACCGTGCGCAGGCCCTCGCGGACGTCCGCGGCGGAGGCGAAACGGGCCGACGGCTGCTTCTCGAGGCAGCGCAGGATCACCGATTCGAGCTCGACCGGCAAGTCCGGGACGATCTCGCGCAGGTTGGGCGGGTCGGCGAACTGGATGGCGCGAATGGTCTGAAACTCAGGCGCGTCGGGCCGGTGGAAGGGATGGCGTCCGCTGGAGAGCTCGTAGAGGATAAGCCCGAGCGCGAATACGTCGGATTGGACGGACGAGCGGCCGGTAACGAACTGCTCCGGCGCCATGTAGGCGATGGTGCCTCCGCGGGCGGTGTAGGTGGCCTCGGGTTTGGGAGGCATGCGCCGGCCGGGGCTGGCGGGATCGAAATCGGCCTCGTCGAGGTTGAGCTGGCGGGCCAGGCCGAAGTCGAGGATCTTGATCAGGCCGCCGTCGGTGAGCATGACGTTGGCCGGCTTGAGGTCGCGATGAAAGATGCCGAGCAGGTGCGCGGCGGAAAGACCGTCGGCAATCTGGATTCCGGCGGAGAGGACCAATTGCAGGCTGGCCGGACCTTCGGCAATCACCTTGTCCAGCGATTTGCCGGGAATGTACTGCATGACGATGTAGGCTTCGTCCTCTTCCTGTTTGCCGGCGCCGCCGGACTCGGATGGCGCTTCGCCTACGTCGTAGATGGCGCAGACGTTGGGATGGTCGATCGCCGAGGCCAGGCGGGCCTCGCGGAGCTGCGTGGTGCGGATCTGCTCCAGCGACAACGCGCCGCGCTTGAGCAGCTTGAGGACGACAGGCCGCTGCAGCAGCGCGTCTGTGGCCAGATACACGACGCCGCTGCCGCCCGCGCCTATTTTGCGGATGAACACATAGTGCCTAATTGTGCGGCGCTTCATACTTTGATTATCGCAAGGTTGGGCGGGGACGTGCGCGCGGACACGCGAGGCCGAACCGCGCGGGGAATATGATTTGAGCCGTGCATGCTGAATGCCGGTTGGGCGATATTCTTGCCAATGCGATCACGCACGGGGTTGGGGCGGTGCTCGCGCTGGCGGGGGCGGTGTATCTGATCGCAGCGTCGACGCGCGGGGATGCGTGGCTGGTCGTCAGTTGCAGCATCTACGGGACGACGCTGGTGCTGGTGTACGTGTGTTCCACGCTCTACCACTCGCTGGTGCGGACGCGGGCGCGGCATGTGTTTCACGTGCTCGACCACTCGGCGATTTACCTGCTGATCGCGGGGACGTATACGCCGTTTATGCTGGTGTCGATGCGCGGGTGGGTGGGCTGGGCGCTGCTGGGAGTGGTGTGGGGGTTGGCAATCGTTGGCGTGGTGTTCAAGAGCCTGGCGATCGGCCGGTTTCCTGCGGCTTCGGCGACGGTCTATCTGCTGATGGGGTGGTGCGTGGTGATCGCTGTGCGTACCCTGCTGCACGCGGTCTCGTGGCATGGGATGATGTGGATCGCCGCGGGCGGCCTGGCCTATACGCTGGGGATTGTTTTCTTTGCGAACGACCGGTTGCACTTCTTCCATGCGCTGTGGCACGTGTTTGTGCTGGCAGGCAGCGTGGCACACTATTTTGCGGTGCTGCTGTATGTGGTTCCAGCACGGCGGTGAAAGCCCGGGAGAGAGCTATCTGCTGGGCAGACGCGCCGTGAGCAGATTGTGAAGTTCATCTACCTGTGGCTCAGTCAGATGATGTTTCGGAATTGGGACGATTGCGTGGTCGGCCTTGTGAAACAGGATGAAAGACGACTTGTCCTCTATAAACTTGGAATACATGTCCCAGCTTGACCGCGCGACTCCCGCGGTAGTTGTCAGGCGAAGGCCGTTTGAGTCCAGATCGAGCGCTTGATGAAGCTGGAGGTTTTTCATCTTTTTGTAGTCCTGCTTCAATCGACGTCTGCGCAATACGATCAGCCCCATAAAGATGGGAAATACCCCCAGGGTGAGGAGCAGGTCGAGCTCCATGTCGGGGTAGATGTAGGACTGAATCACGTTCCCGGCAAGCCAGACGACGCAGAAAATGTGCGGGAAATAGTAATCCAGCGCCGACCAATTGGAACGTTTACGCAACGCCAGCATGGACGCGCTGACGAAGTCGCTTTCGTTAACCCGATACTCAATATGCATCGATCAGTGCCTCGGCTTGGTTCCCGATTCGCGCTCCCAGGGTCGCGGGGAAACGGGGTCATCCTGCCACTTCTGTCGCTTGCCGACGAAAAACATGATTGCCCCAAAGACCATCATGATGCCGCCCCAGGTGAGGTTGAGGTCGACATCGAGGGAGCGGGCATAGAGGGTGGAGTCGCCGTGAGTGGCGAGGCCGAACACGGCCAGGATGCCGCCAATGATAAGGAAGATGAGGCCGAGAGGTACGCGGATGTCGAGTCCCATTAAAACTCCAGTTCTCAGTTCTGCTTATCTGAAGATAACGTTGAGCACCACCGCAACAGCGAGCACGGCGATGGCAAGGGTTGAAGATTTCTGGTACCACGCAAGATGGGTTTCAATGGGCTTGGGTGTCAACGAATAGACCAGGCCGACTAGTTCCGGTTCGGGCCGCGGTTTGGTGGCGAGAGAGATTACGACGGTGACGACGAAATTGATGACGAACGCGAAGATCGCCGTCCAGAAGTTCTGCGCCATATCGCTGGGATATTGATAGACGACGTGGAGCCAACCACCGTGGATGCCTACGGCATCGCCCAGGGGCAGCGTGAGGCCGTGGTGGAGAACGGCAGCGAGTGTACCGATGGTCAGGCCGGAGAAGGCGGCGTGGCCGGTGGTGCGCTTCCAGAACATGCCCAGCAGGAAGGTGGCGAACAGCGGCGCATTGATGACCGCGAAGACCAGTTGCAGGGCGTCCATGATGTTATTGAAGCTGGTAACAGCATAGGCCGCCCCGATGGAGAGTAGAACGCCTCCAACCGTGGCCATGCGCCCCATCCACAGATAGTGGGCATCAGAGCCCTTCTTGTGGATGTAAGCCTGGTAGATGTCGTAAGTCCAGACGGTGTTGAAGGCGGTGACATTGCCGGCCATTCCGGACATGAAGCTGGCCAGCAGCGCGGTGAGGCCGAGGCCGAGCATTCCGGTGGGGAAGTAGTGCAGCAGCAAGGCAGGGACGGTGAGGTTGTAGTCGTAGACAAGCTGGCCGCTGGAATCGACCACGTTGGCGCCGGTAATGGGATCGGTCTTGACCGGGACAATGCCGTGGGGATGCGCTACGTCGAGCGGGAGAGTAGCGGAGGTCGAGGTACCGGCCGCGGTGGGCGCTCCCATCACGTGAGATCCGACGGAGACGGCGATGAGGCCGGGCAGGATCACGAGGATCGGAAGGAGCATCTTGGGGATCGCGGCAATCAGCGGGACGCGGCGGGCGGCTTCCTCGGAGGGAGCAGCCATCGCGCGCTGGACCACCAAGAAGTTGGTGCACCAGTATCCGAAGCTGAGTACGAATCCCAGTCCCATGGTGAGGCCGATCCACTCGACGCCGAGGGGGTTGGTGCTGGCGTGTTCCATGCCGCGCCAGGAGTGGGTCATGCTGGCGGGCAGCGTCTGCTTGATGCCCTGCCAACCGCCGACATTGCGCAGCCCGATCCAGACCAGCGGAAGAAAGCCGGCGACGATCAGGAAGAACTGCAGGACCTCGTTGTAGATGGCGCTGGTGAGGCCGCCGAGGAAGATGTATCCGAGCACAATGACCGCGGAGACGATGATGGAGACATGGAAGATGTAGGCGTCGGGCAGAATCCCCTTGAACAGGCCCAGGGTCTGGATGAGCAGGGCCATGGCGTACATGGAGATGCCGGAAGAGACGACGGTCATAAATGCGAAGGAGAAGGCATTGACGGCGCGCGTTTTTTCGTCGAAGCGCATGCGCAAATATTCCGGCACCGAGCGCGCCTTGGAGCCGTAATAGAACGGCATCATGAAGATAGCCAGGAAGCACATGGCGGGGATGGCGCCGATCCAGTAGAAGTGACTGGTCACGATGCCGTATTTGGCACCTGAAGCGCCCATGCCCATCACCTCCTGCGCACCCAGGTTGGCGGAGATGAAGGCCAGCCCGCACACCCACGCCGGAATCGCCCGCCCGGCCAGGAAGAAGTCGTTCGAGGTGCGCATGTAGCGCTTGAGGGCGAAACCAATGCCCAGCACGAAGGCGAAATAGACCAGCATGATGAGCCAGTCGATATAGGTAAGGTTCACTTTGAGGTTTCCTTGACGTCGGGTTGCATTTGCAGGTTATTATTTCGATTGAGTTTCACGGGCCACTCTAAATGTTTGCGCCGGGTGAGTCCAGCTTTGAGATTGGCCCCGGGCGGGGGGAATTAAATGTGCAGTCCCAGGTATACGTTGGCTACCCGACTTGCATCCAACCGTTTATGTAGTAGGTTTGTACCGGGATCAGAGTGCTCACCCCGGAATGGTGCGAACTGCATGTGGACGGACTGGTGTGTTCAATGAATATGGAGGGCCAGCAATTGAATTTGGAAATAGCGTCCGCGGTCCTTCTGATCGACGACAACGCCATCCAGGCTGCGACCCGCCAGACCATCCTGAGGCGGGCCGGATACTTCGTCATTGTAGCGCTCAATCCAGTGCGCGCTCTCGAACAGTTCCAGCACAACGAATTCCCGGGCGAGATCAGCATCGTCATTACCGACCACCTGATGCCCGGTATGAACGGTGCGCAGTTCGTGGGCGAGTTGCGAAAGATGCAGCCCCACCTGCCGGTGATGGTCATCAGCGGCATGGAGGAGGCCGAGCAGGAATATGAGGGACTGGATGTGCTGTTCCTGCTGAAGCCGCTCTCGCCCGATCTGCTGCTTTCCCATATGCGGCATTTGCTGGTGCATGAGCAGGCAGGCGCTGCCTGAGAGTGCCCGAAACGCTCTGAGTGAGTAGTCGCGGCGTGGTTCCGGCGGTTCAGTGAGCAAGACGCCTTTCTGCTGAGGGTCGCGGTTAATCCAAAGCATTGCTGAGGCTTGGCCAGTTCGGGAGTCACGCGCACGATCGCGTTGTGATGTCCGTCACAGCCCGCACATACCCTATATCTGAGAGAATGGCAGTGCGATGATTTCTCACCCGATGCCCGAGTTTGGAAGCCTCTGTCTGCTTCTGGCTCTCATGCTTACCGCTTACAACCTGCTGGCCGGTGGACTCGCATTGTCGAGCGGCCTAGGTATCATTCACCGGCCCGAAGCCGTCTGGAACCGCATGGGTGAGACTGCCCGCCGCGCCGGGATCGCCAGCTTTATCGCGCTGTGCTGCGCGGCGTTCGCGCTGGTGTGGGCGGCATTCACCAACGATTTTTCGGTCGAGTACATCCGCGCGCACAGCAACATTGCGCTGAACCCGGCGTACAAGTTTGCCGCCATGTGGAGCGGGCAGGAGGGTTCGCTGCTGCTGTGGGCGTGGCTGCTGGGCGCCTACGGCTTCGTGGTGCGTATGAGGCACCGCATCGACGTTCGCCTGAGCGCCTTCGCGTCGGTGATTCTGGCAGCGATCCAGGTCTTCTTTGTTCTGCTTCTGGTGGTCGCCGCGCCGCCGTTCTCCATTGCGCCGGGGCCGGTGGCAACCGACGGAGCAGGTCTCAACGTGCTGCTGCAATATCCCGAGATGGTGGTGCATCCGCCCATGCTGTACCTGGGATATGTGGGGTTTGCGGTGCCCTTCGCGTTTGCGCTGGGCGCTCTGATGATGCGCTATCCGGGCGAGAAGTGGATCCACATCACCCGCCGCTGGACCATGGTGACGTGGCTGTTTCTCACCTGCGGCATCTTCATGGGCGCGCACTGGGCCTACTCCGTGCTGGGCTGGGGCGGGTACTGGGGATGGGACCCGGTGGAGAACGCGTCGCTGATGCCGTGGCTGACGGGAACTGCGTTTCTGCACTCGGTGATGATGCAGGAAAAACGCGGCATGATGAAGAACTGGAACGTGTGGCTGATCTTCTCCACCTTCCTGCTGACCATCCTGGGGACGCTCTTGACTCGCTCCGGCGTGGTCAGTTCCGTGCATGCTTTCGCGCAGTCGGCTATTGGCGCGTGGTTCTACACATTCATCCTCATTGCCTTTGCGGTCTGCCTGTTTACATTCTTCTTCCAGCGCGATCATCTGAAGTCAGAGAACAAGCTGGAGTCGCTGGTGAGCCGCGAGTCGAGTTTCCTGTTCAACAACATGATCCTGCTGGCCGCCTGCTTTACGGTGCTTTGGGGAACGCTGTTCCCGGTGCTCTCGGAGTTTGTAACCGGATCCAAGGTGACCATGGGCGCGCCGTTCTATAACCGCGTCAACATCCCCATCGGCCTGTTTCTGCTGTTCCTCACCGGCATCGGTCCGCTGCTGGCGTGGCGTTCGACCTCGCTGCGGTCGATTCGGCGGAACTTTATTCTGCCTTCGATCGCCATGACGGCGATGGCCATCGCGCTGATGATCGGCGGTGTGCGCCCGTGGAACGACGGCGACGATATGCAATCCAGCTTCTTCTCGCTGATCTGCTTTTCGCTGGCTGCCGGCGTGATCACCGCCATTGTTGAGGAGTTTCTGCGTGGAGCCAGGGTGGTGCATACGCAGACGGGCAAGAATATCCTGGCGTCCGCCGTGCTGCTGGTCCGGCGCAACACACGCCGCTACGGCGGATACATTATTCACTTCGGCATCGTGGTGATGTTCATTGGAATCGCCGGCGGCGCATTCAACCAGGCGCGGGAGATGGAGATGAGCACCGGCAGCAGCCTGGACATCGGACCCTACCACCTGGTCAGCACTGGCATGACCCAGGACTCCAAGCCCGAATACGACACCAGCTACTCCGTGCTGAATGTCTACCGGAACGGCAAGTACGTCACGCAGTTGTCGCCTGAGAAGCGCGTTTACTTCGCGGGAACCGACCACGAGCAGGCCTCGACGATGGTCGCGCTTCACTCGACGCCGCAGTGGGACCTCTACACCGTGTTCGAAGGAACCAATCCGGACAGTGGGCTGCCCATCATCAAGGTTTTCCTTAATCCGCTGATCGCATGGATCTGGATCGGGGTGGTGATTGTGGTGGCAGGCACATTGATCGCGCTGGTGCCAAACCTGGTTCGGGCTCCGGTTCGGCAACGCCTGGAGGACCTGGTTCCAGCCGGTGCTGCCGCGCTGGGCGCGCCGGGCGTGCTGGCGAAGGTGCCCCATGCGTAAGCTTATCGAATCCTGGCGCGGCCCGGTGTTTTGGGCGCGTACGGTGCAGACAGCCCTGCTGTGCGTGATCACCGTGGCGATGCTGGGCGCAGGCCAGTCGCGCTTCGAGCGCCTGGGGCACGAGTTGATGTGCTCCTGCGGCTGCAGCCAGATTCTGCTGGAGTGCAACCACGTTAGCTGCCCTGACTCGCCGGTGATGATCCGCGAGTTGCATGCACAGCTTGCCACCAACAAGAGTGACGCAGAGGTACTGCAGTGGTTTGCGGCGAAGTATGGACCCACGATTCTCGCCGCGCCGATTCGCGGCGGATTCGATGATGTGGCGTGGGTGGTCCCGATTACGGTCTTTGTGCTGGCTACAGCCGGCACGTTTGTTGTGGTATGGCTGTGGAAGCGGAGAGCGCTGTCGATGGCCGGGAGAATGCCGGCGTGCGGCGGTGTCATTGGCGAGTTCCCGCCAGCCCCGCCTCCCAATCCCCAGGACGCGGCCCTGCGCGAACGCATTCGCCGCGAGACGGAGTACTGATGGATCCCAGCTTATTGACGAGCCCCAGCATCATCGCCGGCATTATTCTCGCCATCGCTCTGCTCGTCTACATTTTCTGGCCGGAGCGCAATCCCTTCGTGCAAGCCGACAAGACCCGCGTCGACTACCTGCGTGAGCGCAAGGAAGCAATTTACGAGAATCTTCGCGACCTCAACTTCGAATATCAGGCCGGCAAGTATCCGGAGGCCGACTACAACGAGCAGCGCAAATCACTGGAAGACGAGGCCGCCGCAGCGATTGACGAGATGGAAGCCTTGCAGGCACGGGGTATGCGGGCCGGGCGGGCGCGAACTTAGACATCCTATCGGCTTATGCTGAACCCGCATCGCACAACTTCAACCTGGCTGACGCAACTGATGAGTCACAACCGCAAGTTCGGCCGCATCCCCAATCTGACGATTGAGAACTGGACCCACTAAGCCGTGTTTATTTCGAAGAAAACGCTCCGCATCCTTGTCCTGCCTTGCAGCCTGCTGCTGTCGACTGTAACTGCGCTGGGGGCGACCATCACCGGCGTCGTCACCGACCGCACCAACGGCAAGCCCTCGGCCGGCGACACCATCGCCGTTATCAATACGGCGCAGGGCATGGATGAGATCACCAAGACAACCTCCGACGCACAGGGCCGCTTCAGCGTGAACGCGCCGGATGGCGGGCAGATCCTGCTGCACATCACGCACGGCGGCGCGGAGTACTTTAAGAGCGTTCAGCCGGGCGCCGGCAGTGCGGACATCGACGTCTATGACTCCGCGAAAAAGATCGACGGCATCAGCGGCGAAGCCCTGGTGCTGCGCGCGGAGACCGACGCCACCGGCAAGACCCTGAATGTAGCGGAGAACTTCTTTGTGCAGAACGCATCCGCGCCGCCGCGCACGGAGTACGGCGGCAACACCTTCGACTTCTACCTGCCCAAGGGCGCCGAGGTTTCGCTAACCCTCGCCAGCGCGCCCGGCGGCCTGCCCACCAACAGCAAAGTGGTGACGATCGACGCCGCCAGCGGCCATTACGCCTTCACCTTTCCCGTCCGCCCCGGAGAGACCCGCTTTCAGGTGGCCTACAGCCTGCCCTACACCGGCAAGCAGCCCTTCTCGCTGAAGCTCTCCGTGCCCACCGGCGACGTTGCCGTGATGCTGCCGAAGAGCATGCAGTTCCAGGGGTCGGCCGCGTTCCAGCAGATCAACGATCCCAGCGTCGTCAACTCCCTGAGCTACGACGCGCATCAGCCACCCTTTGCCCAGCCGGTCGAGTTCACCCTGGTGGGCACGGGCCAGTTGCCGGAGGCCGCGGACACGGCGCAAGGCGGGGGCGATCAATCCGGCAACGGCGGCCCGGCGGATCAGACAGCGGCCAGCGGGCAGCGCCCCGGCGGCGGACTGGGCGCGCCGGAGGACCCCAACGCCGTCAATGATCCATGGGCGAAGTACAAGTGGTGGATCCTGTCAGTGCTGGGCCTGGCCCTGGCTGCCGGCGCCGCCGTCATGCTGAAGAACAGCCCCACGGTTGCCGTTGCGGGAGCCGCGCCAACGCCTGAGGACGATCTTGCCGTGCCCCCGGCTGAGTTTCGATCGAGCGTCGCCGCGGCGCCCGCTTCGGTTGCCGTCGCAGGAGCGAGTCCGCTGTTGCAAGTACTGAAGGATGAGCTGTTTGAACTGGAAACCGACCGCCTGATGGGCCGGCTGAGCGAAGCCCAGTACGCCGAGCACAAGGCCGCGTTCGACGTGGTGCTGCGGCGCGCCCTGAGCCGGGGCTAGGTGGGGCGAGCCGCATCGGAACCGTTCCTGCCGAGTCTAATATGGGAAAGGCGGAACGGCCGCATCAGACAGCCGCCCGCCGGATAGGCGATAGACCCGTATGAATACCTTCAAATCGACGCTGCTGCTGGTTACGCTGATGCTGCTTCTGCTTGCGATCGGAGCCCGCATCGGCGGCGAGAACGGCATGATCCTCGCGTTCGTGATCTCGGTCGCAATGAACTTTACCGCGTACTTCTACTCGGACAAGATCGCGCTGGCGATGTACAAGGCCCAGCCAGTGACGCGTGAGCAACTGCCCCGCGCCTACGCGGTCGTCGAGCGGTTGGCGGCAAAAGACGGCATTCCGGTGCCGAAGATCTACGTCATTCCCACCGAGTCGCCGAACGCCTTTGCCACCGGGCGCAATCCGCAGCACGCCTCGGTCGCGGTGACCCATGGAATCCTCAGCCTGCTGGACGATGAGGAGTTGGAAGGCGTACTGGCGCACGAGCTTGGCCACGTGAAGAACCGCGACATACTGACCAGTTCCATCGCGGCTACGCTGGCCGGCGCCATCACGCTGATCGCGCGCATGGGCTACTGGGCGTCGCTGTTCGGCGGCTACGGCGGGCGGGGTGGCCGCGACCGCAACGGCGGGCTGAGCGCTCTGTTGATGCTGATCGTCGCGCCATTTGCGGCGATGCTGATTCAGCTTGCCATCTCACGCTCGCGCGAGTACGAGGCTGACGCCACCGGCGCGCATACCACCGGCAATCCCTATGCGCTGGCACGCGCGCTCGCGAAGCTGGAGGATTACTCGAAGCGGGTCCCGCTGCAGGCGTCGCCTTCGACGGCACATCTGTTCATCATCGCGCCGCTGGTTGGCGGCGGCTTTGGCAGCCTGTTCTCGACCCATCCGCCGACCAAGGAGCGCATCCGCCGCCTGATCGGCCGCGACCTGGTCTGAGCACTTCGTGCCGTTCTCGACGCTTCGCGTGAGGACAAGGACAGATTTCTGTAGCATGGACGGATGAACTTCATCCTGCGCACGCTGCGCCTGCTCACAATCGTCACTTGGGTGGGCGGCCTCATCTTTTTCGCGTTCGTGGAGGCGCCTACAGCCTTCCACGTGATGGGGACGACGCGCACTTTCGCGCAGTTGATCAACGGCAGCATCACGACGCTGAATCGGCTCGGCCACGCCGCGGGTCTTATTTTCGTGATCGCGACCATCCTGCTCTCGTTGCGGTCAACTACGCGCTTGCGCAGGCTTCTGGTCGCACAATTCTTTCTGGTCGTTCTGATGATTGCCGCAACCATCTACGTGCAGCACGGGATCATTCCGGCGATGGAGCGCGACCGCACGGCAGCCGGAGGCGGCATTACCGCGGTCCCCATCAACAATCCCGTGCGCGTGGACTTCGACCGGCTCCATGGCCTTTCCGAAAAGTTTGAGGGCGCAGCGCTCTTGCTCGGGCTTGGCGTGATTCTGCTGATGGCCGCTGAGCCGCCGGGCGAGTGGCACGCAAGCAGGTAGAATCGTAGAGACATGAAAACCGGAATCATCGGTCTGCCGCAGGTCGGCAAGACTTCCCTGTTCAAGATCCTTACCAAGGCGAAGACGGACAGCTTTGGCCACTCCAACCCACGCGAGGCCCACCTTGGCATTGCCCGCGTGCCCGACGCCCGCCTGGACAAACTCGCAGCCCAGGCGAACACGCGCAAGACCGTCTACGCGACGGTTGAATACGCCGACCTGGCCGCGATCGGCGAAGAAGCGCTGAAGGAAACGGCTTTCTTGCAGAGTCTGCGCAACGTGGATGCCATCATCCACGTGCTGCGTGCGTTTGAAGACGACACCATTCCCCACGTCGGGCCGATCGATCCGCTGCGCGACATCGGCAACGTAGAGATTGACCTGATCGTCAGCGACCTGTCGCAGATCGAGAAGCGCTTGGAGCGCGTGGTCAAGGATATGAAGAAGGCGAAGACTCCTGAGGTCGAGCGTGAGCACGCGTTGCTGCTGCGCTGCAAGGAGCAGACCGAGTCGGAAAAGCCGTTGCGCGAGATGGAGTTGACCGCCGAAGAAAAGAAGCTCGTTCGCGGCTTCATGTTCCTCTCGCAGAAACCGATTCTCTACGTGCTTAACATCTCTGAAAGCACCACGCTCGGCAAGGACCTGGACGCTGCGGTGGAGAAGTACGGCCTGACCGAAGTCGCGTCGCGGCCGAACTCCGGCGCGACCGCGATCTGCGGCAAGGTCGAAGCTGAACTGGCCGAGATGGAAGACGACGAAGCCGCCGAGTTTCTGGAAGGCTACGGCCTGACGGAGAGCGGTCTGGTCCGCCTGATCCGCAAGAGCTACGCGTTGCTTGGGCTCATCAGCTTTTTCACCGTCGGCGAGCCGGAGACGCGCGCCTGGACGATTCCGTTCAACTGCCGCGCGCAGGAGGCCGCAGGCGCCATCCACTCGGATCTGGAGCACCACTTCATCCGCGCCGAGACCATCCACTGGGACGCATTGCTCGCGGCCGGCTCTGAGGCGGCTGCGCGCGCGCAGGGGACGCTGCGGCTCGAGGGCAAAGACTACCCGGTGAAGGATGGGGATGTGTTGAACATCCGCCATAGCGGATAGCGCGGCGATGATTGCGACCACCATATCCGCCTCGCGCTTCTGGATCGCCCTGGTGCTTGGCCTGTTCGCCGGGCTTGCGGACTATCTCGGCGGCTTCCTGCTGGTCCTGCGCTCGCCCTCGGCGCGCGCGCTGCGTTACTTCG
>CAZAXI010000128.1:0-13224 GCA_964489045.1 uncultured Granulicella sp.
CGCGCCGAGCCTTTTCCCCATTTCTTATTTACTACTTCCAGTATACCAAGCGGACCATAACTCATCTGCCATCTATCTTTTTGCAGGAAGTGGTTTGGTTTGAGAGTCGTGGACGGGTTTTCCACGGCGGAGGGGCTTGACGGTGTTTTGGCCCTCGACTTCGCGGCTCGGGGGTACCTGATGGTATGTAATTTGCATACCATCCGGTATTGTAGTGCCTGTGTGGTGACGGGTATGGATGGTCAGGGTTTGCGGGCGAGGGCGACGCGGGGGATTTGCTGGAGGTCGGGGAGAAAGCGGACGGAGTGCCAGCCGGTGAGAAGGGCGGCGAGGGCGTCGCGCTGGTTGTGGCCGATTTCGAGGGCGAGGAGGCCGTTGGGTTTGAGGGCTGCGCGGGCCTGGGGGATGAGGCGGCGGTAGATGTCGAGTCCGGATGCGCCGGCGAAGAGGGCAGTGGCGGGTTCGTGGTCGCGGACCTGGGGGTGGAGGGTTGCGCGGTCGGCGGTGGAGACGTAGGGCGGGTTCGAGACGAGTACTTCGTACTGTTCTGGACGCGCTTCGCGCGTGAGTGCGGGCGCTTGTCTATCCCGCTTATTGCTATGAGATGAATAAGGCATGGGATCGGCCTGGAGTGCCGAGAGCAGGTCGGATTGGAGGAAGGTGATGCGGGGGGTGAGGTGGTGGCGGGCGGCGTTCGCGGCGGCGACTTCGAGGGCTGCGGGGGAGATGTCGGTTGCGGTGATGTGGGCGTGGGGCAGGTTGCGGGCGAGGGCGATGGCGATGGCTCCGGAGCCGGTGCCGACGTCGAGGATATGGAGGGGCTCTGGCTGAGACGGAGACAGAAGCAGATCCCTCCGCTTCGCTGCGGGATGACAACCAAATTCCATGAGGACTGCTTCGACGAGGTGTTCGGTTTCGGGGCGGGGGATGAGGACGGCAGGGGTGACGTGGAGGGCGAGCGAGTAAAACTCCTGTTCGCCGGTGATGTATTGGATGGGTTCGTTGGTAAGGCGGCGGGCGACGAGGGCTTCGTAGGTGGAGGCTTGTTTGGGGGTGAGGGGATGGTCGGGGTTGGCGTGGTACGCGGCGCGGGTGAGGTCGGTGGCGTGGAGGAGGAGGACGAGGGCGTCGCGAGGGGCGTCGGCGCGGAGATGGGGGGACGCGGCTAGCCGGACGGTCGCGTGGGTGAGGGAATCGCGGAGGGTGGGAGATACAGTGGTCAGTGGTCAGTTCTCAGATTCTTGGTGGCGGCTGTCTAGGATGATCGGTGTTGGCGGTCAGCTACCAGCTATCAGCAGTCGGCTTCCGGCTGTCGGGTGCGAGCCGGTCGCGGATGCTGCGAAGAGAATGACCCCACGATAATCCTGCACCTTCGGCTCGGGATGATCATGGGGCACCCGACGTATTTTACGGGTTTATTTGGTGGATTGGAGGCGGATGATGTTGTTGTCGGGGTCGGTGATGGAGATCATGTCGATTTTGGTGGTTTTGCCTTTGGCGTCGGTGGCGGAGGTGGAAGCGCGTTTGAACTCGACTTGCTGGCGGGTGAGCTGAGCGGCAGATTTGTCGAGGTCGGGGGTGGTGAGGACGATGGAGGAGCGGGCGCCGAGTTCGCTGACGGGGACGATCTGGACAGATTCGCCGGAGGTGCCGGGAAGGTCGAGGAGCGCGGGGTTGGTTTTGTTGGGCGTGAAGCCCATCTTGGTGAGGTAAAAGTCGCGGGCGGCGGCGGGGTCTTGCATGTCGAGGACGACGACGGTCATCTTGTCGCCGACGCGGTCGGGGCCGTTGAGTTTGCCGAATTCGAGAGTGTGCTTAGAGCCGGGCATGTACTGGGTGTACTCGATGTTTTGCGGGTCGGCGAACTGCTGCGGGCCCTTCATGGTGAAGAGCAGGTTTCCGGCGCCGGCGGTGCGGACAGCGATGGGGGTGAGGCCTTCGGCGACGTAGTAGTCGTGGAGGGCGTTGAGGTCGGCACCTTCGAAGCAGAGGTGCATGAAGATGGATTCGCTCTGCGCGGGATTCTGCGCGTTGTCGGGGTAGAGTTCGATGTACTGGCGGTCGTTGAGCTTGACGAAGGACTGGCTGACGGTGACGCCGTCGCGGCCGAGGTTGGCGAAGGCCTGGTCGAAGCCGAGCTTGTGGTAGAAGGCGACCGAGGCGGCGATGTCTTTGACGCGGATGGCAATGTGGGCGATGCCGTTCATGGGCGGGAGGGTGGCCGGTGCGGGTGGTGGTGCGGGTGCAGCCGGGGTTTGGGCGGTCGCGAAGGACGAGAGGCCGGCGGCCAGAGCGAGCAGAGCGATGAGGTAGAGAGCGGTGCGGCGGGATGCGAAGGGCTGGTTCGGGGTCTGGTTCAGGGGCTGGTTCAGGGTCATGGTGCATTCCTCTCGGCGCTGGACGGAGGGTCACCCCAACCAGCAAAGCTGGGTGGGCACCCCGATCCTAAGGAGTTTGTCCAGCTAGAGGATTCTCGCTGACTGGAGCAAGAATGCCAAGCGAAGTGCGCGGGATGTTCGTTTTTCTGGAGACAGGTTGAACGCCTAAGTCGTTTGTAATTTGGTGAGGACGGATACTTTAGGCGGCTGAGTACCTATTCGTACAGCCAGGCCATCACACAGAACAAGGGATTCTTCCCTGAAAGAGGTAATGAGATGAAGAGTTCCTCAACGATGGCGATGCGGCTGGCTATGGTGGCGCTTTGCGCGATGTTCACAGGCGCAGCGATGGCGCAGGAGGCCACTCCGACAGCACCGCCGCTGGCTACGTCCAACCCAGCGGATCCTACCGCTCCGACCACTGCGTTGACGCAGCCATCGGGCACGATGACCAAGAGCCAGATAAGGGACCAGCGGCAGCAGCAGAAACGTGACGAGGCAGCAGCCCGCGCGAACACGAAGGCGGCCAAAGCGCAGGCATCGTTGGTCCATGCGGATGCGAAGTCCAAGGACGCCAATGACAAAGCGCTTCAGGCGCAAGAGAAGGCAGGGCAAGTAACCGCGGTTCCGGAGGTGACACCGCCGGCTCCGGCGGCGCCCGCACCGGCGACGGATGCATTGCCCGCACCAACGACTCCGTAAGAAACAGACGGCGCCGTCACAATGGGGGGAAGGGTGCGACGGCGCCAGGGGAGAGGCTTGCTTGCAGATGGTCTGGAGGGCCCGGCGAGAATCCTTTGTCTCTCGCCGCGCGCCTCAAGACCATGGGCTTGCGGGTAAAACAAGTGCGGGTGGACCCGGACCTGGGGGAGGTCATTGGTCTCTTGATCCGTTTTGATTATCCGCAGGATCCCGATGGGGAGGACATTCCCCATTGGCGTTGCAGGCGTCACCCGTTTGCGGGAGAAGCGGGTTAGTTAACGCCCGGGGAGGACGAGCTGGCGGGAGTGGACGCTGGTCTGGGTTTCGGGCACACTGCCGTCGTTGACCTCGACTTGCTGGGGCGTGCCGGCGAAGACGATGCGTGTGGATGCGTTGGAGCGGCCGGCGATGCGGAGAAGGTGGGTTTCGGTGGCTTTGGCCGAGCGGACGGTGACGGGCACTTCGGCCTCGGCGTAGCCGTCGTTGTGAACCTCGACGGCGACCAGCCAGCCGGAGGGCAGGCCGTTGCGGGTTTCAAGCTGGCTGGGAGTGACGTTGACGATGCTGAGATCGGGCAGGCCGCGGTCCTGGTAGACCCAGTTGTCGAAGAACCAGCTCAGATCCATGTGGGAGAGCTGCTCGAGCGTGTGCTCGAAACCGGTGGAGTCACGGTCGAGTTTGGGGTTGTTGCGGTAGGCCTGAAGGGCGTGTTTGAGCGCGTCGTCGCCGACGATGCCGCGCAGCATCCACCAAACGGCAGCGGCCTTGGTGCGGTAGAAGACGTCTCCGGTGGCGTCGGCCAAGCTGGCGCCGGCGGTGCTGACGGTGGGGGTGGGGTTGCCGGGTGAGTCTGGGTTCGAGGAGTTGGAGGACTGGCCGGTGGCGGCGGGGCCGTTGGGGAAGACGGGGACTTCGGGCTCAGCGAGGGCGAGGAGGTGGGCCTGGTCCTGAAGCTGGGAGAGCGCTGCGGCGCGGCCGGAGGTACGCTCCGTCCAGAGGAGAGAAGCGAACTCGGCGAGACCTTCGTCGATCCAGGGGCGGCTGGAGTGGATCCATGCGTGGGTGAGAGAGTGGGCGAGCGAGGGTGCGAGGGTGGCGGGGTCGGCGGTGCTGACGGGCCGGGCCAGGTCGGTGACCAGGAGTGCGTCGTCTTCGAAGGGCTCGCCGGGGCGGTCGAGGATGGTAAGAGCGGTGAGGGGGTGCGGGCCGAACCAGTCGGTGAGCAGCGGCTCGACCAGGGTGGCGGCGGCGTAGTAGGCGGGGAGCGCTTCGTCGTTGGCGGTAACGGCGGCGAAGAGGCCGGGGTTTGCTTGCGTGCCGACGTCGTTGGCGGCGTGGCCGGTGATGAAGAGGCTGGGCATGCGGAAGCCAATCGGCTGGGGATCGAAGGTGGCGGTGGCGATGCCGGGGGATTCGGCGACAGGGACGTTGGGGTTGTCGCTGATGGCGAGGAGCTGCTCGCGGTGGCCGCAGAAGTAGGCGGCGTCGGGCGGCTCGCCGACGTACTCTACGGCGAGACGGAGGCGGAAGGTGGCGACGGACTCGCGCAGGCGGGTGCGGCCGACGGCCTGGAAGAGCTTGGCACCGTCGCCGAGGAAGACCGGCGGCGCGGAGACCGGATACCACAGCACATAGCCGAAACCGCGCAGGGCAGTGCCTTCGGCGGGGGCGTCGGGGTTGTTGGGGGCGATGGCGTCCCAGTCCTCGGCGAAGGCCTGGGCGGCAGGCGCGCCGATGCGGGTGAGGCGCTCTGAAGTTTGCGGGATGGCGCCGGAGTAGAGTGCGGTGAGGGCGAGGGACGCGCCGGGTGCAAGCGGTTGCGGGAGGGTGATGACGGCCTCGGACATCTGGCCGGTGTGGTCGGCGTCGGTGGCGATGAGGTGGGTTGCGAAGGGCAGGCGGGTGACGGCGGACGTGGAGGTGCGAGTGGAGAAGGCATCCCAGTGAGTGGAGGAGGTGATGTCGAGGATGAGGCGGGAGAGCGGGGCGGGGCTGTCGTTGCGCACGGTGAGCACGGCGCGGACGGAGATTCCGGCGGAGGCGGGGGTGAGGTGAAGGTCGAGATCGTAGGCGGTGAAGGTGAGGGCGGTGCGCTCGGCGTCGGTGACGGCGAGGGAGTCGGTTTGGGGCGTAGTGACGGCGGACGGAGTTTCGGCGGGCTGCGATTCGGGCGGGGTATTGGCGTCACGGGAGAAGAGGACTTTGCCGCCGGGGGTGGTGGGCTGGGATGGGTCGGATTGTGGCGATTCGGATTGTCCGGGTGGCGATGTGGGCGGCGTCGTCTGGGCGGCGAGTGGGGAGAATGCAATGGCAGCGACGGCCGGCAGAATGAAGGCGGTGAGGAGAGAACGATGAAAACGAATCACAGAGGACACAGAGTAAAGGGAACGCAGAGAGACGCGCGGTGTCCAACCAAGGTGTGGAGCGGAAGGCGAGATTCTTGAGGACGAGGTGAAGATCACGAGCCGAGGCCTTTGCGGGGTTTGGCGGGAGCGGCGGGTTGGGGAGCGGCGGGGGTGCGGCGCTGGCGCATGGCCTCGTACATGACGACGGCACCGGCGACGGAGACGTTGAGGGAGGAGACGGCGCCGGCCATGGGGATGCGAAGGAGATGGTCGCAGGTTTTCTTGACCAGGTCGTGGAGGCCGGCGCCTTCGCGGCCGAGGACGAGGACGCAGTCGGTGCGGAAGTCGAAGTCGGTGTAGTCGGGGGCGCCGCGCTCGTCGAGGCCGAGGACCCAGATGTTGTTTTTTTTCATCTGATCGAGGGAGCGGACGAGGTTGGTGACGCGGGCGATGCGGACGTGCTCGGAGGCACCGGCGGAGGTCTTGGCGACGGTGGCGGAGACGGGGGCGGAGCGGCGCTCAGGGAGAAGAACGCCATCGACGCCGGCGCCGTCGGCAGTGCGGAGAAGGGCGCCGAGATTGTGGGGGTCCTCGATGCCGTCGAGGGCGAGGAAGAAGCGGTGGCCGGACGCGGAGGGCGGCGCGGCGAGGAGGTCTTCGATGCCGAGGAATTCGCGCTCGCGGACGAGGGCGACGGCGCCCTGGTGGGCGTCGGTGCGGCTGATGCGGGTGAGGTGGTCGCGTGATTCGAGCGAGATGCGGATGTTGGCGGCGCGGCAGAGGTCAGCGAGGCGTTCCAGGCGATCGTCTTTGCGCTCGCGGGCGAGCATGACACAGTCCAACTGCCGCAAACCTGACCGGACTGCTTCCTCGACCGGGTGCAGGCCGTAAAGAACTTCCATCCCCCCAGTTTACTTGAGCCGGTCTCGTCCATTGGATTGTCAATTTGAAGCGAATGGATCGAAGGTTCCGAAAACCCGACTTTGCAGGCACCTCGGAATGTTCCGCGGGTCCTTCCCGCGCAGCCTGCGAGTGGTCTTGATATTCCTGAATTGCGATGTGCGTGCTATGTCGTCTACTATTGAGGATAGTATACTACATAGGTGCTCATGCCGTCATTCGGATTCAAGCTTCCCATCTTCCTTTTCGCCGCCGCCTCGGCTCTCGCCCAGGCTGCTCCGAGCCCGCCCGCGCCGCCTAAGCCCATGCCCACCAACGCTAATCCCGCGTTCGGCGTCGTCACCATCAAACCGGGCGAGTCCGGGATGGGCCATATCGGCTTCCGCGGGCGGCATTTCAGCGCCACGAATTTCACTGTGGAGATGCTGATCGAACTCTCGTATGGCCTGCACGCAACGCAGGTCGTGGGCGCGCCCGGCTGGTTCGCCACCGACCGCTACGACTTTGACGGCGTTCCCGATATCGAGGGCGTACCCACCCGGAAACAGCAATACATCATGGTGCAGAAGCTTCTGGAGGACCGTTTCCAGCTCAAGGTCCATCACGAGCAGAGGCAGCTTTCCGTCTACGCGATCACCGTCGCCAAGGGTGGTCCGAAGATGACCAAGAGCGCAAGCCCACCTGATGAACCCGTCACCTTCATGTTCCATGGCCTCGGCAATCTAACCGTGCGCAACCTCACCATCAAGGACTTCGCCATGTGGTTTCAAGAAGGCGGAATCCTCGATAGGCCCGTCGTCGACCGTACTGGCCTCACCGACCGCTACGACTTCACCCTCATATGGGATCCCGACCAAAGCCAGTTCCTCTCGAGCCCTCTGCCGCCTCCGCGCGACGACCCCAACGCTTTGCCCAGCCTCTGGACGGCCGTCCAGGAGCAACTAGGCCTGAAGTTCGAAGCTACGAAAGCCCCCGACGACGTCATCGTCATCGACCATGTCGAAAGGCCGTCGCCAAATTGACCTGGTTTAAGACTTCCCTGAATGCGGGAGCCTTGCCGAAAGGACGGCGTGCCATTGTGGGACAGGTTTCGAAATGATCTGCTCGAGACGTGGCGGTTTACCCTTACAATTGGTATGAGAAGCCATATTCTCGGCGTTTACTGGCCTGCTGTGGACCAGAGCGGAAGGAATTTCGAATGAAATTGCTGTCCCGGAGGGAAAAGACCGGCCCGGAACGCGACTTTTCCACTCAGGTTGACGTCTCTACGAATATGCGTAGCGCGGCGATCGCCATCTCGACGGAACAGGCGGAGCAGAGCCAACGTGAAAACGCGGCGATTGCACGCGGCCTGAAGAGCCAGGATCCGGAACTTCTCGACCATCTGATTGAGCTCTACCAGCATCGGCTGCTGCGCTACCTGCTGTTTCTGACGGGCAAGCGCGAGGTCGCGGAAGACTTGTTCCAGGAGACCTGGATGCGGGTGCTGATGCGCGGCGGCCAGTACAACGGCAAGGCGCGTTTCGACACCTGGCTGTTTACGATTGCGCGCAACTTGGTGATTGATCTCTCGCGCAAGCGGACCATGGCTTCATTGGACGAGATGAGCGATTCGAGCGAAGATGGGCGCGCGTTTGAGGTTGCGACCGACGGCCCCTCACCGTTGGAAGAGTTCCAGTTGCGCGAGGACCGGGCCGAGGTTGCGCAGGTTCTGCTGAAGCTTGAGACCAACTACCGCGAGGTCCTGGTGCTGCGCTTCCATGAGGAACTGTCTCTGGAAGAGATTGCGAGTGTGACCCAGGCGCCGCTGTCGACGGTGAAGTCGCGGCTGTATCGCGGGCTGGCTGCGCTGAAGCCGGAGATTGAGCGGTTGCGCGGGTGCCGCACTGCGGAGGCGACGGGATGAAAGTTTCGTTCGAGCCGGAATTCGATCGTCAATTTGAACCGCAGGCGGAAGATCCTTCGATCTTCGCCCGATCGGCGCTTAACAGCGTCGATATGGCTGCGCGGGCTGGAGTGGTGAATCGGACGCACCGGGTGGTGCGGGAGCGGGCCGCGGTGATGCAGGCGCGACGCAGCTATGTGCGCAGCCTGATGGTTCCGTTGGCGATCTGCTCGGTGCTGCTGCTGCTGGCGTGCTTTGCGGTGTGGAGCGGGCTGTATCAATACGAGGCGACGGAGGCTGCGGAGGCAGTTCAGGCCGACGTGGCGGCATTAGACGCCAACAACCACCTGCTGGTGGCGCTGCTCTGGTTTGTGCCGGTCACGCTGGCGCTGCTGGCCGCACTTTTGTTTCGCTTTCGGCGTAATGGCTCGGATCGCAGGACGGTTCGATGAGCAAGTTTTGGAACCACCAGACAACCGAACCTTCAGGGCCGCATGAATCCGGTGGCGACGGCCTGAAGATGATCCCGCTATGGTCGATTGTGCTGGCCATCGGCGTGTTTGCGCTGTCGATGTGGTGGTTCAATCACGGACCGGTGCCGGCGCATCGGCGGCCGGGATCGTTGCCGATGCATTGGCTGACGAGCTATATCACCGGCACCACGCTGGCGAGCTATGCGTTGCTGATCGGGTATGTGAGCCGCGACGTGCGGCGGCGCCATATGTCGGCTCCACTGTGGATGCTGATTGTGGTGGTGATGCCCGGCGGAATCGGCGCGGTGGTGTATTTTCTGCTGCGCCAGCCGATCTCGATTCGCTGTCCGAACTGCAGGACCGAGCTGACGGCGGGCGTGCACTTCTGTCCGCAGTGCCGGTTCCAGGTGGCGCCGGTGTGCGGGCAGTGCTTCCGCGGAGTGCAGATCACGGACGCGTTTTGCCCGCAGTGCGGCCATGACGTGGCCGACGACCGGGCGCCGGCGAGACTGCGCGCGTATAGCGATACCTAGGTTCAAGGTTCAAGGTTCGAGGTTCGAGGTGCGGCGGTTGCTGAGCCTCCTGCGTCACTCGCGACGACAAATCCAGACCTGACAGAGACCCCGCTGAGCGAATACAGTAGTCGAAGAATGTTGTCCGGTCAGGGACCGCTGTGTGTCCGGCTTCCCGATATGCTGGCAACTGACAACTGCCTTGGCTATAACCGCACTCATCATCGACGACGAACCGCTGGCGCGCCAGGAACTTCTGTATCTGCTGCAGTCGGCGGAGGGGGTCGAAGTGCTGGCGCAGGGCTCGAACGGCATCGAGGCCGTGGAGCTGATCCGCGCGCACAAGCCGGATGTTGTCTTCCTCGACGTGCAGATGCCGGGCCTGGATGGCTTTGCTGTCCTGAAGAAGCTGCTGGACAAGAGGATGGATCTGCCGCAGGTGGTGTTTGCGACGGCCTTCGATCAGTATGCGGTGCGCGCGTTCGAGGTGAATGCGGTCGACTACCTGCTGAAGCCGTTCGATCGCAAGCGGGTACTGAAGACGATTGAGAAGGTGCGTAACCGGCTGGCCGGCCACGCGGATGCGGCGGGAGACGCGAAGCTGGACGCGCTGTTGCGGCTGGTGGAGACGCGGACCCAGCCGGTAAAGCCCGGAGCGGGCAAGGTGATTGTGCGGGCACTGGGGCGGCTTCTGCTGGTCGACCAGCGAGAGATTTGCTACGCGTCGATCGAAGGCGGGACCATCAGCGTGGTGACGCGCGGGGTGGAAGGCGAGTCGAACTGCCGCACGCTGGAAGAGCTGATGGACCAGCTCGATCCGGAGGCATTCTGGCGGGCCCACCGCTCGTTTGTGGTGAATATTCAGCACATCCGCGAGGTGGTGCCGTGGTTCAAGTCCAGCTACCAGTTGCGGATGGACGATCCGAAGAAGACGGAGATCCCGGTGAGCCGGGCGCAAACGAAGAAGCTGCGCGAGTTGTTCAATCTATAAGGCAGGGAACAGGGATCAGGGAACAGGGAACAGGGATCAGCGTTTGTGGCGGTGGTCGAAGTTGAAGTAGTAGACCAGGCCGGCGGTGCCGACCGAGGTATAGATCCTGCCGGTGGAGGTGGGTGCGGATCCCCAGCGCTCGACCTGGGCGTCGACTTTGATGGCCAGGTGATCGTTGAGGCTATAGTCGAAGCCGATGCCGCCAGAGTCGACGTAGGTGGTGGTGAGGGAGTAGACGTTGTTTCCGAAGATGTAGCCAGTGAGGCCGTAGTTCATCTGGCCGCGTCCGAAGAGAAAGTCGCCGTAGGGACGCAGGCGGTGGTTGAGCAGGAAGTCCACGCGGAGGCCACCGAGGATGTCTTTCTGGGAATCGATCAGGCCGTGGTCGGTGGGATAGCGGCCGCGGATTTCGATGGTTGGGCGAATGCCGCGCCAGGGGGGCAGGCCGAGGTCGCCGCCGGCGGTGACGGCGAAGTTCTTGCCACCCTCCAGACCGGTGAAGACGCCCGAGGCTGCGCCAAAGGCCGAAAGTTGAAGCTGCCGAGTTGCTGTGGGATGGGCTTCCTGCGCCACGGCGGCGTAGGCCCAGGATAGGGTCGCTGACAGCAACGCCAGCGTCAGGACAACTTTCGAATGCTTCATCTTGGTTCGGGCCCCTTGGTGTTTCCGTCGAAAAGTCATGGAGAATTGAGCGCTACCCATCTTCTCATCTTGAGATGCCAGGAAGGTGCAAAAAAGGCAGGTGGTTACTTTTGCGTCTCCAAAAGACTTTGCGGTAACACCTTTAAGATGCGGATATTGGCGCGCACCAATCCAGCCGGGTAAGACGCCGCGGAGGCGGCTGTGGGGTTACACGGGCTTGGGATTCAGGTCGGGGACCTGGCGTTGATGCCAATAGGGATAAGCGAGCGGGAGTTCGCTGGCGGCATCGAGACGGGCGACTTGGGCGGAGGTGAGCGACCAGCCGACGGCCCCGAGGTTCTGGCGGAGCTGCTGCTCGTTGCGCGCTCCGATGATGAGGGT
Organism: uncultured Granulicella sp.; assembly: GCA_964489045.1. Classification (GTDB taxonomy): domain Bacteria; phylum Acidobacteriota; class Terriglobia; order Terriglobales; family Acidobacteriaceae; genus Edaphobacter. The sequence goes on from CAZAXI010000128.1 coordinate 11,210, forward strand.
AGAGACGGTGGGCCGGCGCAGCAGCCAGTTGAGGGCAATCTGCGAGACGGCCTTGCCGGTCTCCAGGGCGACCGCGTCGATCGCGGCTACGACCTTGAACAGATGCTCGTCGGGGACCTGGGGGCCCATATCGAGGACAAGCTTGGAGTTGAGGCGGCTTTCTTTAGGGATGCCGGTCTCGCGGCGGATCTTGCCGGTGAGGCGACCCCAGCCGAGCGGCGACCAGATGAGGGCGCCGAGGCCCTGGTCGAGGGCAAGCGGCATCAACTCCCACTCGTAGTCGCGGCCGACCAGGGAGTAGTAGACCTGCTGGCCGGCGTAGCGGGCCCAGCCGTAGCGCTCGCTGACGGAGAGCGACTTCATCAGGTGCCAGCCGGAGAAATTGGAGCAGGCGAGGTAGCGGACCTTGCCGGAGCGGACGAAGGTGTCGAGGGTGTAGAGGGTTTCTTCGACCGGGGTGGTCGCGTCGAAGCCGTGCAGGTGGTAGACATCGATGTAGTCCGTGCCAAGGCGGCGGAGGGAGCCTTCGAGCGCCTGGACGAGGTGGTAGCGCGAGGAGCCGACGTCGTTGGGGCCCTTGCCGATGCGGAAGGTTGCCTTGGTGGAGATGAGAACGTCCTCGCGGCGGAGATGCTGGATGGCGCCGCCGAGGACGGTCTCGCTGCGGCCTTCGGAGTACATGTCGGCGGTGTCGAAGAAGTTGAGGCCGGCCTCCATGCAGATGTCGACGATCTTGCGGGCCTGGGCGATGTCTTCAGTGGCGCCCCACGCGTCGAAGAATTCGTCGTGGCCGCCGAAGATTCCGCAGCCGAAGCAAAGCTCGGGGACGCGGATTCCTGATTTGCCAAGTTTTCGGTATTCCATGGAACTTATGATGCCACGGCTGGGCCGTGGATGGGGCTCGACGGAGGATGACTCTTGATTGCGGCTAGAATTTGGCATGGGCGTGCGAGGGGTGGGGTTGGCGGTGCTGGTGGCGTGCGCGGCGGGGGCGCTGGGGCAGGCTGCGGCCGCGCAGGACGGGCAAGCGGCGGCGCTGCAGGCTGAGTTGGAGAAGCTGGGAGCGGCGGCGCTGTCGCTGCAGCATGATTTGCCGGACTTCGAGTGCCAGGAGACAGGTCTGAGCCAGGCGCTGAAGAAGGGGAAGGTGAAGGCACAGGTGCGGTTTGTGGCGACGGTGCGGGTGGAGCGCGCGGCAGCGGGCAGGATCGGCGAAGATCTCGAGGTGTCGGAGGTAAACGGCAAGCGTCCCAGTGGCAGGTTTGATCCGCCATTCATGGTCGGGGGAGGGTTCGGCGAGTCGCTGTTCTTCTTTCTGCCGGCGACGCAGGCGTGCTTCCACTACAGCCTGAGCGAGGGGCGGATCGCCTTCGAGTCGCCGCCGGGCACGTTCGACCGCCCCCAATGCACGAATACCGGCGCTCCCAGGGGATTCGCGCTGCTGGACGATGCGGGCAATGCGACGCACTTGGAGCGGCGGGTGCCGCATGAGTACGCGGAGCAGGTCCATGTGGTCGACTTCACGGCCATCGATTTTGCGCCGTCGGAGCTGGATGGGAAGGTGTATCCGCTGACGGCGAAGATGGTGGCCGACGTGCCGAAGGAGGAGGGCGTGACCTTCCACTTTGAGGCTACGTATACCGGCTGCCACCTGTTCAAGGCCACCAGCAGGATTCTGCCGGGCGAGACGGTGGTTCCGGATGCGGGGCCGCCGCATCCTTGACGAATTGGGCGGCGTTCCTTAGATTCTTTGCAGGGCCCGGTCACACGTCACAATTTGGGGTTTTGAGGATGAGCCGCCACCGCCTAACCACTACGATGGTTGTACTTATGCTGTTCCTCTGCGTTCCCACGCTGGTGAAAGCGAAGCGGAACATCACCGACTACACGCTGCGGGTGCATATCTACGGCACCAACTGGAACCATAACGCGTGGGGATACCATGCGTTCGGCCGGGCGAACCTGTTTGACGAGCAGGGCGTGCCGCACGGCGTTGAGTTTACCTACGACTGCGC
>CAZAXI010000129.1:0-13092 GCA_964489045.1 uncultured Granulicella sp.
TCGACGCCACCAACCTCAGCCCCCACGAGCGCAAGCAGTGGATCAAGATGGCCAAGAGCTTCGGCTACGAGGTCCAGGCGGTCTTTTTCGACGTGCCCCTCTCCGTCTGCCTGGAGCGCAACTCCAAGCGCGATCGCCAGGTCACCGACGAGGTGATGCACAAGATGGCCGAGCGCCTGCGCCCGCCATCCTTCAAGGAAGGCTTCGAGAAGATCACCGTGGTGCGCGTCAAAGGCCAGCCTGGCACACTTCCGGTGGCCACGGCCGGCGAAGAAGCCGCCGAAACGCAGTCGGCGGAGAACGAGTAGCCCGCAATCGGAGAAGCCGCGCTGAAGCCCCGCCGATCTGTTGGGACGCACTGCGGGCCGAAGGCCCGAGCTATCTTAGCCTGGGGCGCAGCCCCAGGTTGCTTGCCGCAAGAAAAGCCAGCGGGCTGAAGGCCCGCGCTACGGTCAACGTTAATATGCCCGGCGCCGGCATCAGCTTCGCGAACGTGAGCTACACGCTGCCCACCGGCCGCACTCTGCTGCGCGACATCCACCTGCAACTCGAAGCCGGCGTCACCACCGCCATCCTCGGCCGCAGCGGCAGCGGCAAGACCACCCTGCTCCGCATGGTGAATGCGCTCGTCCTCCCCACCTCAGGCACTGTGCTCGTCGGCGGCAAATCCACGCTGGAACACGATCAGTTCGAACTGCGCCGCGGCATCGGCTACGTCATCCAGGAGACCGGCCTATTCCCCCACATGACCGTCGAGCGCAACGCCGGCCTCGCACTGGAGCTAGCGGGCCTGCCCGCCCAAGGGCGAGCGCAGCGCATCGCCGAAGTCCTCGCCCTCACCGGTCTCGACTTCGCCGAATTCCGCGCCCGCTATCCCTGGCAACTCTCCGGAGGCCAGCGCCAGCGCGTCGGCCTCGCCCGCGCTCTAGCCGCCGATCCCGCTGTCCTGCTGATGGACGAGCCCTTCGGCGCGCTCGACCCGCTCACCCGCGCCGAAATGCAGACCATGCTGCGCGACCTGCTCGCCCGCGTCGGCAAGACCGTCCTGCTCGTCACCCACGATCTCGACGAAGCACTCTACCTCGCCCAGCGCGTCGTCTTCCTCCAAGCCGGCCAAGTCGTCGCCGACCTCGCCGCAAACGACGCCCTCGGTTCCTCCAACCCCCACGTCCGCGCCTACGTCAACGCCGTCCACCGCGTAACTTATCCTTCGACCAGCTTTGTGGACAGGCCAAGCTCCGTTTCTGAGATAGGCCGGGACTTCAGTCCCGGCAAGGAGGAAGCATAAATAATGTGGGCTTTAGCCCCTGGGACTTGCTCTTCGCCATTCTTAGCTCAGCCGTATTTTCGTTAAGGGCACGGCTTCAGCCGTGCCGTAACATCCTCGGTAATAGACAGGGCTTCAGCCCCTGAGGTCACATTCAACCGCCGCAACTATAAACGCGGAGTCGCTGCAAATGAATAGCTTCCTGCAAACCCACGCCTACGAAATCGCCCGCCTCGCCTTCGAGCACCTCTGGCTCACCCTCAGCGCCATGCTACTCGCCGCCGCCATCGGCCTCCCGCTCGGCGTGCTCTTAACCCGGCACGCCCGCCTGGCCAAGCCCGTCATAGCCGTCGCCAACATCATCCAGACCATCCCCTCGCTCGCTCTCTTCGGCCTGCTGCTGCCCGTCCCGTGGCTGGGCGAGAACGCCGCCCGCCTGGCCATCCTCGCCCTCACCGGCTACGCGCTGCTGCCCATCCTGCGCAACACCTACGCCGGCATCCGCAGCGTCGATCCCGCGCTCGAAGACGTCGCCCACGCCCTCGGCATGACCTCCTGGCAGCGCCTCACCAAGGTCGAACTGCCGCTCGCGGCCTCTGTCATCCTCGCCGGCCTGCGCACCGCCACGGTCACCTGCGTCGGCGTCGCCACCATCGCCGCAGCCATCGGAGCCGGTGGCCTCGGCGAACTCATCTTCCGCGGCGTAGCCTCCGTCGACAACTCGCTCGTCCTCGCCGGCGCCATCCCCGCCGCCCTCCTCGCCCTCGCCGCCGACGCTACCCTCGGCTGGCTCGAACACCGCGTCACGGTGCGGCGATGAAGCAGCGCTGGGCTGCAGGCTTGCTGACATGCTTCCTCTTGCTGACCTCCTGCGCTCCGCCGCACGCCTCGAAAATAATTATTGGCGCGAAGAACTTCACTGAGCAGGTCGTCCTCGGCGAACTCCTCGCCCAGGAGATCGAATCCGTCTACACCGCCGAGGGCCACCCCCAGAAGGTCGACCGCCGCTTCTATCTCGCCGGCAGCTACATCTGTCAGCAAGCCCTCGCGAGCGGCCGCATCGACGCCTACGTCGAGTACACCGGCACGGCCCTCACCGCGATCCTTAAGCAACCTCTGCCGCCGCAGGGCCAGCGCGATCCGGCAAGCGTCCTCGCCACCGTCCGCACCCTCTACGCCACCAAATATCACGTAATTGTCGCCCCGCCGCTCGGCTTCGAGGACACCTTCGCTATGGTTGTCCGCGCCGACGACGCCCGCCGCCTCAACCTCCGCACCATCTCCGACGCCGCCCGAGTTGCACCGCAACTTCGCCTCGGCGTAGGCTACGAGTTCGAGTCCCGCCCCGACGGCCTCCCCGGCCTCTCCGCCGCCTACAACCTGCACTTCGCCGGCCCGCCGCGCACCATGGACCTCGGCCTGCTCTATCGCGCGCTCGCCGATCGCCAGGTCGACATCGTCGCCGGCAACTCCACCGACGGCCCCATCCGCGCCCTCGGCTTCGTCGTCCTCGCCGACGACCTCCACTTCTTTCCGCCCTACCAGGCCGTCCCGCTGGTTCGCGAAGACTCGCTGGCGCGGCATCCCGAAATCCAAATTGCAATGGATAAACTCGCCGGCAAGGTCACCGCCGAAGACGTCCAAACCATGAACGACGCCGTCGACCGCCAGCACCAGGATGTAACCGCAGTAGTGAGCGCCTTTCGCGCTCGAAAGGGATTGTAACCATGAGCGATACACGCCAAGCTGACGTAGAACCGCGTATCCCGGCACCCACACGGAAGTCGACGCGGTCGGCTGGAGGCGATGCATCCGGGCGTAGAAAGGGCTGCTGCACAGGCAGCAGCCCCTTTCTATGGTCTTTGGAGGACGGTGGAACTCGCCTTAGCTCTTGCGCATCCGCCGACGCGCTCCGAACATGCTGAGCAAGCCGGTGGCTGCAAGCACCAATGAACTTGGCTCCGGAGTCACGTTCCCAGCGGCAGGCAAGCCATTCTGCGCATAGGCAAGGATGTCGACACCGTTTCCGCCGGTATCGGTAGTGTCGCCGTTCGTGGATAGTTCAGAGAAGGTCGTCAGACCGCTCGCATCCGAATATTCGAACGAAAGTAGGTAGGTATCGCCAACATTTGTCGTGACAGCCTGTTCAATGGCGTCATAGGCTTGGACGGCGCCGTCATACCAGCAGGTTGCGAACCCACCGGGGCAGTCAGTATCCACGATGCCGCCAAAGGTCGCCCCGTAGTTATTCGCGTAGGTCCAATCTGTCGCATTGCTGCCCGATCCCGAAGAGAAGTCTCCGTTGAGGATGAGGTTCCCGCTGGGGTTTGTTAGGTCGGTGAGGGTCACATCGCTGAACGAGATAAATGAAGGATCTTCCCGGAACGCGAAGGTGATATCCGTGGTGGTAAGAGCGGCCGTAAAGCTGACCGATTCAGGTGCTGCAGCATTAGTACTGATGGCTTGCCCGTTGAGATTAAGAATCGCTCCGGCGGGCGGTGGGTCGTTGTTACCGTCGGCAAACGCGTTGGGGACGCTCACAACTGCGCCCACTAGGAGCACAGCCAAGGACTGCATAGCAAACTTGATATTAGATCTCATCGCCGAATCCTCCAAGTTTCCAGTAATACCGGAGGTATTGGGCATTTAAAATGCCAAAATGACGTCATTGAAATCAATGGATTAGAGGGGTATCGTGCTCATTTGTGCAAATTGTTGCACACTTTGGCCATTTCTTTGCCACTTTTGTGAGATTCTCGGTCTCCGAACCGGACCCGAACCCGCCAACGTCAGGCCGGTGAGTTCCGGATAGTGCGCAGGTCTTCGCCTCGCCAGGCTAATGAACCGTCTTCATCCGCCGCGACATGAAGTCCATCAGCAGATAATTCCCCAGCGTCTGCGGAGTCGTGAAGTACGCCTTGCCCCGGCACATCGCGCTCACCTGCTGCACAAATTGCACCAACGAGAAGTCCGACGCCAGCATGAACGTATTGATCATGATGTTCGATCGCTTGCAGCGGCTCACCTCTTCCAGCGTCTCCGCAATCACCAGCGGGTCAAGCCCGAAGGCGTTCTTGTAAATCCGCCCGTCGGGCAGCGTCAGCGCGCTGGGCTTGCCGTCCGTGATCATCACTATCTGCTTCATGTCTTTGGTCTGCCGTGCCAGAATGCGCTGCGCCAGCCGCAGCCCCTCGCGCGTATTCGTGTAATGCGGACCCACCTTGACCCGCGATAGCTGGCTCACCGGAATCTCTTCCGCCGTATCGTGGAACAGCACCAGGTTCAGCGTGTCACCCGGGAACTGCGTCCGGATCAGGTGCGCCAGCGCCATTGCCACACGCTTCGCCGGTGTAAACCTGTCCTCGCCATACAGAATCATCGAGTGCGAGCAGTCCAGCATCACCACCGTCGCGCACGACGACTGGTAGTCCGACTGATGCACATGGATATCGCTGTACTCAATGTTCAGCGGCGTGTGCTCCTCTCCCTCCACCGCGGTCCGGATCCCCTCGCGCGCGAACACAGAACTTAGCGTCGCCGTAATGTCCAGGTTCAGCGTATCGCCGAACTCGTAGACCTTGGAGCTTCCGTTGGTTTCCACGCCGGCCGCCTCGTGCCGCGTATCGTGCCGCCCGATGTTGGATTTCCCCAGCGGCCCCAGCAACTCACGCAGCGCCCTGTAGCCCAGGAAGTCCATGCTCTTGTCGGTGACTTCAAAGCGCGCCTCGCCGTTGCCCTCGCCCTGCCGCCCCTGCCCTTCCTCGGGCTGCTCGGCGTTGATGAAGTTCTGCTCCTGCATCTTCTGGATGATCTGGTCGATCAGCTCTTCCACCTGGTCCGCAGACAGCTCATCGAACTTCTGCTGCGACTCCTCGTCGAACAACTCGCCCGATTCCAGCGCCTGCCGGATTGCCTCGCGCAGGTTCTCCATGGTCTGGTTGTTGAGTTCGGAGAACTGCGCATACGGGTCCTGGTAGCCGGAATCCAGCAGGAAGTCCGACAGCGCCTGCATCAAGTCCTCCAGCCCGAAGGACGAGGCCAGGTCACCCGTGAATTTGGTGTAGCGAATGCGCTTCATCCCGGCGTCGCCCTCTCTCCCATTTTAGATGGGATTCAGGCAGGCAGGGTTTGCGGAGGTTTGCGAGTGTCCGGCTCGGAAGGCAGCAGGCCGCTATGTCGTTTCGACGACGGGGATGGGCACGCGAGCTTCAGCCGAAACCGGGCTCGGCGTGGCCACCGCGGGTGCACTCCCCATGGCGCGCAGATGCCGCGCGTGCGCCGCCACGGCCTTGCGGAACGTCGTATGCTCCACGTACGTGATGTTGCGCTCCTCGCAGACCTGGCGCACCACCTTGCTGATCTCCGGATAATGCACATGGGCAATCCGCGGGAAGAGATGGTGCTCGATCTGGAAGTTCAGCCCGCCCACCATCCAGGTGATCATCCGGTTCCTGGTCGCAAAGTCGGCGGTGGTCGCAATCTGGTGCATTGCGAACTCATCCGGCAGCATGTTCTCCGGCACATTCGGCAACGGAAACTCCGGCCCCTCGACCGTATGCGCTAACTGGAAGACGACGGTCAGCGCCACCCCGGCAGCGGCCATGGTCACGCCCAAACCAACCAGCGCGTGCGCAACGCCCAGCCGGTAGATCGGAATCGCGAGATAGAGGCACGCGTTGACAATCTTCCCCACCCAGAACTGAATGTGATCGGCAAGTTTCATCCTGGGCATGGGCACCGGCCCGACCCGTCCGGTGAAGTACCTCTGATAATCCACCTGGAACACCCAGAGAATGTAGACCATCATGTACAGGAACCAGCAGTAGAGGTGTTGAAAGCGGTGCATCCAGAGCCTGCGCTGGTGCTCGTTCACGCGCATCAGATAACCAACGTTGATGTCGTCGTCCACGCCCTCCACGTTGGTAAAGCTGTGGTGGATCATGCAGTGCTTCACCTTCCAGATGTATGAGCTGCCGCCCAGGCACTCCAGCGTGCCGCCGGCCAGCGTGTTCATCCAGGTGCGCGAACTGAAGCTGCCATGACTGCCGTCATGCATCACGTTGAAGCCCGTGCCGGTAATAAACATGCCCAGCAGCACACACTCCGGCAACGCGAAGTACCACGCCGGAGTAAAGAAGACCAAATGGATGTAGAGGGCGATCATGCCGCCCACAACGACGGCAGCCTTGGCGTAGAGCTGACCGTTCCCCTTGCTCGCAAGCCCCGCCTCATCGAAGTACTCAGCGACCTTCGTCTTTAAGGCTGCATGTAAAGATGGGGCGGGCGTCGGAAATTTGGGCGTCATTTGACTCTCTATCCAGGTAAAGCGTTGCCCCACGATACGAAAAAGTGCGAGCAAATCCGAGGATACAGGGTCAGAACGGCTATGTGAGCCACCTTACAAAACTGTTACAAAAGGCCGTGTATGGGCCGGTACTTGGGCAGGAGGAGCCGCCGCTAACTAATTGAAGCCGCGGCGCGTGCGCGATTTCGCGTAATCTTCCCGCTCCGTCTCGCGTTCGCGAATCCTCTCCGCATAGCGAGCGGCTTCGTCGGTCCGGGTCTTCTTCTCGCCGGCCGAGAAGCTGCGCTCTTCGGTGCGGCTCAGGCGCTTGTGCGCGTACATGCCTTCCAGCAGAAACTCCGCCGCGCTCACCGCAAGTTCCGGAGGCGTCTTCGCGTTGATTTGCAGGGGAGAAAGCTTTTCGATCAACCCTTGAATCTGCTGCAACTCCGCCAGCGATCCGGCCGAAGGCTGTGCGTCGTTCAGTTGCACCGTGCCGCCCAGATTGAACCACTGTTCAATTTGCTGGGTGTTGGTGTCGGCAAAGTAGGTATCGAAGACCTGCGCGACGGCCGTCCGGATGATCTCGCGCACCACCGTGTCGGCGCCGCGCATTTCGCCCTCGTACTCCAGCTCGATCTTGCCGGTTATGCCGGGCAGCGCCGCGTAGATGTCGCCCACGCGTGCCACCACCAGGTCCTCACCGTGAATCAAAGCCCGGCGCTCGGCATTCGACACCACCAGCTCCATCGTGGTGATGGGCAGCCGCTGCGACACGCCCGAGCGCTTGTCCACCTTCTTGTCCTCGCGCGCCGAAAACGCAATCTGCTCCACCACCTGGCGCACGTAGTGCGGAATCTCGATGCTGCCCTTCCCCGCCTTAGCATGCTTGCCCGCGCGCGCGGTCCACGCCTCCTGCGACGTGATGCGGATCCCTTCTTCGACGCTCTCCGGGTAGTGCGTGCGGATCTCGGAGCCGATGCGGTCCTTCAGCGGGGTGACGATCTTGCCACGCGCCGTATAGTCCTCCGGGTTAGCCGAGAAGACAATCGCGACATCCAGCGGCAGCCGCACCGGATAGCCCTTAATCTGCACGTCGCCTTCCTGCATGATGTTGAACAGCGCAACCTGGATCTTGCCCGCCAGGTCCGGCAGCTCGTTGATGGCGAAGATGCCGCGGTTGGCACGTGGCAGCAGGCCGTAGTGCATGGTCAGTTCGGAGCCCAGGTCCTGGTTGCTGCGCGCCGCCTTGATCGGGTCGATATCGCCCACCAGGTCGGCCACGGTCACGTCCGGCGTGGCCAGCTTTTCCACGTAGCGCTCGTCCGGAGTGAGCCACGCAATCGGCGTCTCGTCGCCCATCTTCGCAATCAGGTCGCGCGCGAACTTCGAGATCGGCGCGTACGGGCTGTCGCGCAGCTCCGACCCCGCCACGTAAGGCATCTGCGGATCCAGCAGCGTGGTCAGCGCCCGCAGAATCCGCGACTTGGCCTGGCCGCGCAGTCCCAGCAGGATAAAGTTGTGCCGCGACAGCACCGCATTCACCAGCTGCGGCACCACCGTGTCCTCGTAGCCGACGATCCCCGGAAACAGCGCGTCATCCGCCCCAGCGGTCGCACGCAGCCTGGCAATCAGGTTCTCGCGCAGTTCGTCCTTCACCGAGCGGCCAACCCGGGCTGGAGTGAATTCGCTCTTGCGCAGTGCGCCGAGTGTCGTGGGAAGGGCGTTTGCCATGGTCTAAGTATAGATGTTTGGCGGCCGGGCGCGATGCAGGCACAGCGCGCGGTGACCCTCATACACCGCCCTGGGGACGCCGCGCAGGACAACACTTCATCTCCGCGCAGTGACCGCGCGCACACGTGAATTCTCACGGCAATGGGTTCCCATAGACCCTAAAACAACTTATTCTTGTTGCATATGCCCAAGCTATCGATTCGTGATCTGGATCTCGCCCACAAGCGTGTGCTTATCCGCGTGGACTTCAATGTTCCTTTGAAAGATGGCGTCATTACCGACGACACTCGCATCCGCGAAACGCTTCCCACCATCGAATACGCGCTCCGCCACAAGGCCAAGGTCATTCTCTGCTCGCACCTCGGCCGCCCCAAGGGCAAGCCGGTCGAATCCATGAGCCTGCGGCCGCTGGTTGCCCGCCTGCGGCAGTTGCTGGAGCAGGTCCTCAACGTGTCCGAAAACGTCGCTTTTTCCCCCGACTGTGTCGGCGACGTCGCACTCGAGATGTCGCAGCAACTCGAATCCGGACAAACACTGCTGCTGGAGAACCTCCGCTTCCACCCGGAAGAGGAGGCCAACGACCCGGCCTTTGCCAAGGAACTCGCCGCGCTCTGCGACCTCTACGTCAACGACGCCTTCGGCAGCGCACACCGCGCCCATGCCTCCACTGAGGGCATCACCCACTACGTCGCGCAATCCGCCGCCGGCCTGCTGATGGAGAAGGAACTTAACTTCCTCGGCAAAGTCCTCACCCAGCCAGACCGGCCCTTCGTCGCAATCATCGGCGGCTCCAAGATATCCGGCAAGATCGACGTCATCGACAATCTGCTCGACAAGGCCGACACCCTGCTCATCGGGGGCGGCATGGCCTACACCTTCCTCAACGCGCTCGGCCAGTCCACCGGCAAGTCGCTGGTCGAGGTCGACAAGATCGATGTCGCCAAGGCCGCGCTCGACAAAGCCAAGGCCAAGGGCGTCAAGCTGCTGCTGCCCATCGACCACGTGATCGCCGACAAGTTCGAAGCCTCCGCCAAGACCCAGATCTTCTCCGGCGACGGCCCCTTCCCCGCGGACTGGATGGGCCTCGACATCGGCCCCGCCACCATCGACCTCTTCGCCAAAGAGATCGCCGACGCCCGCACCATCCTCTGGAACGGCCCCATGGGCGTTTTCGAGCTCGCACCCTTCGCCCACGGCACCAACGCCATCGCCATGGTCGTTGCCGCGAACGACGAAGCCACCAGCATCATCGGCGGCGGAGACTCGGTTGCCGCGGTGCACCAGGCCGGGGTCGCCGACAAGATCACGCACATCTCCACCGGCGGCGGCGCCAGCCTCGAATTCCTCGAAGGAAAAACCCTCCCCGGCGTGGCCGCGCTCACCGACAAGTAGCCAACCGGTCGGTCAATCGTCAGCCAACGGTTGGCTGTCTATCTTCTTTGTTTGCCCTTCTGTTTCCGGTACTACGCCCGCTTGCGTACCGGTCTCCGCTCCTGCTCCACCCGCTCCGCCAGAAATACCTTCATCAGCGATTGGTACGGCACATCCCGCTGGTTCGCCAGTATTTTCAAGTCCTCCACCATGGCCACCGGCAGGCGCACCGAGATAGTCCGCAGCGTCGGCTTCAGATTGGGAAACCTAGCCCGCTTTGCCTTGCTCCAGTCGACATACTCCGTGGAGTCGGCCTTCGACCAGAACTCGAACTCTTCCTCTTCGCTCCGAAACTCAGGAATTTTCTTTTTCATATCTCGCATATGCCTCAGCCTCCCTCCGGTTCATGTTCCTCGCGGAAATCACCCGAATCAACTTCCTGCGAATCGTAAATACCACCAGCAAGCCTCGTCCCGCAGGTGTTTCGCCCATTGCCAGATATCGCTTTTCCCGCATCGAGTGTCCCGCATCACTGCGCAACAGCAGCGGATCATGAAAGAAAATAGACTCAGCTCCATCGGGAGTGACCCCGTGTTTGTTCCAGTTCTTCGAGGTATTCCATTCGTCCCAATCGAAGCCGATGCAGCTTTCGACCAGGCTCTCGGGGCCACGCGCTCTCACACTTTGTATATATCACAAATATACAAATAATGCCTGCTGTAGTCAGCCAACAGTTCTAACCTAAAATCGTAACTGAGGAAAACAAACGAATGTCACGCAAAACTCTTATCGCCGCCAACTGGAAGATGTTCAAAACCCCCGACGAAGCCGTCGCCTTCATCAAGGCCTTCATCCCGCTCGTCGCCCACCACAAGCACGCCGAAATCGTGATCTGCCCCTCGCCCACGCTGCTGCCCGCCGTAGTCGAGGCCGCCCGCAACAACCCCATCCACATCGCTGCGCAGAACATGCACTGGCTTGACCAGGGAGCCTACACCGGCGAGACCTCGCCGCTGCAACTCAAGGCCCTCGGCGTCACCCACGTCCTGATCGGCCACAGCGAGCGCCGCCAGTACTTCAACGAGACCGACGAGAGCATCAACCTCAAGCTCAAAGCCGCCCTTGCGCACGGCCTCATCCCCATCGTCTGCGTCGGCGAACTGCTCGCCGAGCGCGAAGCCAACCAGACCACCGAGGTTCTCGAGCGCCAGACCTCCATCGCGCTCAGCGGCATCGACCCCGCCGCCGCTCATCCGCTGGTCATCGCCTACGAGCCGGTCTGGGCCATCGGCACCGGCCGCACCGCAACCCCCGAGATCGCCGACGACGCCCACAAGATCATCCGCGCGCAGATCGCCAAATCGCTCTCGCCTGCGCTGGCCGCCAGCACGCGCATCCTCTACGGCGGCTCGGTCAAGCCCGACAACACCGCCAGCCTCTGCTGCCTGCAGGATATTGACGGCGCGCTGGTCGGCGGCGCCAGCCTCGAACCTGCATCCTTCGCCAAAATCGTCGAGAACTCGGCAGCTTAACCGCCGCGCTTCGCCGCAATTGAAAAAAGAACGCCCATGCCGAGTCCGAGGTTCAAGGACCGGCATGGGCGCTTCTTCTTGACCCTTCAGCTTCGCTATACGCTACCGGCGATAGTGCCGGTGACGGTAGTGCCGGTGATGATGGCCATGTCCCACCACCACCACAACTCCAACTCCTGCTTCAGCCTGCGGCGGCGTGTAAACGCCGGCAAACACAAACAACATTGCCAATCCCAACAGCCATCGTCCCATTCGCATCTTCACTTGAATCCCCGATACTGCTTGGCCCAACGTAGGCCAGCAATCAGTAAGATGCTGAAAGATGTCTCCGCGGCAGACTATTCGCACATGATTCAGCAAGACTGCACGCGGCCCAACCCTCCGCGCTGCTTCGTTCTTGCTGGCAACTGAGAACTGACAACTGCCTTACCGCACCACTCCCACCTGCTCCATCGGCCAGTACACAAACACCGCCTTGCCGTAAATCAGGTCCCGGTCCACCGGCCCGAAGTCGCGGCTGTCGCTGGAGATCGACCGGTGGTCGCCCATGACAAAGTACTCATTGGCCGACAGCACCGTTTCCGGCAGCGACCGGTCGTCGGCGAAGCGGCTGGGAACATACGATTCCTGCAGGCGCTTGCCATTCACATACACCTCGCCCTCACTGATGCGGATGCGGTCGCCGGGCAGAGCGATCACCCGCTTGATGTAGCTCTTGGTGTGGTCCCGCGGATACTGGAACACCACCACGTCGCCCTGGTGAATGTCCCCCACGCGATACGCAATCTTGTTGATGAACAGGCGGTCCTGGTCTTCCAGCACTGGCAGCATGCTGGTTCCCTCCACGCGCACCGGCTGGTAGAGAAAAATGATGATGAACGCCGAAACCGCAACCGACACCACCAGGTCGCGCACCCATGAGTGCAGGCCGCTCGACGAACGGGCACCGGTGCCGAGTCCAATCTCCGCACCGGCAATCTCTGGTCCGGCAACCGCCCCCACGAAAGTCTGTTCCGCTACGTCCCGCTCATCATTCACGCTCTATTCCTCGCACACTTAATTAGACGCAGCAGCCCCACCAATGGCCCCCGCCGGCGGCAGGCTCAGCCCCGGCACCAGTGTCTTTCCGTCGATCCCTGTCGGCGACCAAGCCTCGACAATCGCCTTGGCCATCTTCGCGATCGTCAGCTCCCCTTCATTATCCGCCGTCCAGCCTGTATCTGCATTTTCGTACGTAAAGATCGATAACACCATAGGCCCGGTCTTGCCTGCCACAATCGCCACATCCGCGCGCACCGCATTCAGGCTACCCGTCTTGCTCGCGGTCCCGGAGCCCGTCTCAGTCGCATCGAGCTTTTCCAGGTAGCGCGGAATCGTATCGCGATAGAACTGGTTGCGCAGCATCTTCATCGCGACGCCGCAGATCGCCTGGTCGTTCGCCGACAGGCTGCCGGCGGCAAGCGTCCCGGCCGGAAGTCTCCCCGGATGGTCCAGCTCACACAGCCCGATCCGCTCCATCACTTCGGCCATCTCCCGCGGCGTGGTCTTGCCCAGGCCGAACTTTGGCTGGTCCTCGGGCATCGGCTCCGTTGCCGGCTTGCCGATCTTCTTATATAGATGCGTATTCTTCAGCCCCATCCACGCAATCCGCGCATTCACCGCGTCCAGACCGATCTTGTCCATCGCCAGATTGGTCGCCGTGTTGTCGCTCATAATGATCATCAGCGACAGAATGTCCTTCAGCGTTAGCGTCTGCGGCGTGTCCAGAAACAGCAGCAGCCCCGAGCCGCTCACCGCATCTCCCGCCCCCAGCGTAATCTTGTCGTCCCAGTGCGCCTTCCCCTCGCGGACCTGCTCCATCGCCTCAAACAGAATCGTCAGCTTGATCACCGACGCCGTCTGCA
>CAZAXI010000130.1:0-12966 GCA_964489045.1 uncultured Granulicella sp.
CGCGAGAGCGCGTCGCGGGCGCTGCTGCTGCCGCGCAGGCGGGCGGATGGGAGAACTCCGCTGTGGCAGCAGAGGAAGCGTGCGTACGACCTGCTGGCGGTGGCGAGCCGGTATGCGAGCTTTCCAATCCTGCTGGAGGCGTATCGCGAGTGCTTGCGCGATGTGTTCGACATGCCCGCGCTGATGGAGGTGCTGCGCGGGATTGGGGACGGGTCGCTGCGCGTGCACACGGTGAATACTGAGAAGTCCTCGCCGTTTGCGGCGGCGTTGCTGTTCGGCTACGTGGCGAATTACATCTACGATGGCGATGCGCCGCTGGCGGAACGGCGGGCCCAGGCGCTCGCGATCGACCAGGACCAGTTGCGGGAGCTGATGGGCGATGCGGACCTGCGCGAGTTGCTGGATCCGCATGCGATCGAGGAGACCGAGGAGCAGTTGCAGTGTCTGATTGAAGGCTACAAGGCGCGGAATGTGGATGGAGTGCACGATCTGCTGCTGCGCCTCGGTGATTTGTCACGCGATGAGTTACAGAAACGCACATCTGTGGAAAACGTGTGGGAATTTGTAACCAAGCTGGTTCGGGCGAAGCGGGTGATCGAGGTTTCGCTTGCGGGTAAGCGGCGGCTGATCGCGGTGGAAGATGCGGGGCGTTACCGCGATGCCCTGGGCGTGGCGCTGCCGGTGGGGTTGCCAGCGGCGTTTCTGGAGGCGGTGCCGGAGGCTGGGCTGGACCTGGTGCGGCGATATGCACGGACGCACGGGCCGTTCACCGCAGCCGAATGCGCGGCGCGGTTCGGGCTGCCTGCGGCCGGAGTGGAGGCGACGCTGGAGCGGCTGGTGGGAACCGGGCGCGTGGTCGAGGGCGGATTCCGGCCGGGCGGCGTGCACCGTGAGTGGTGTGATGTGGAGGTATTGCGGACGATCCGGCGAAAGAGCCTGGCGCGGCTGCGGAAAGAGGTTGAGCCGGTTGAGCAGCGCGTGCTGGCGCGGCTGATCACGCGCTGGCAGGGCGTCGTACAGCCGCGGAAGGGCCTGGATGCGCTGCTGGATGTGATCGAGAACCTGCAGGGCGCGGCGCTGCCGGCTTCGATTCTGGAGACGGAGATTCTGCCGGCGCGCGTGAGCGGGTATCACCCTGCCGACTTGGATACTTTGATTGCGGCAGGCGAAGTGACCTGGGTAGGTTTCGATGCGATTGGCGAGCGGGACGGGCGAGTGGGGCTGTATCTGGCGGAGAAGCTGGCGGAACTGTGGCCGGTGGGACGGTTGTCAGTTGTCAGTTCTCAGTTGTCGGAAGAGGCAAAGACAGTCGATAAGGCGGCGGCGGTCGTCGCGTACTTGAAGACTCATGGAGCTTCCTTCTTTCAGCAGATTCATGACGGCACCGGTGGCGGATATCCGGGCGAGACGGTGGACGCGATCTGGAGCCTGGTGTGGCGCGGGTTGCTGACGAATGACTCAGTGCATGCGCTGCGGGCGTATTGCGAGCCGGTGAGCACAAAGCACGTGAAGCGGGTGCATCAACAGGGATCTGGTTTCAGGTCGCGACGGACGACCCCGCCGGCGGCGCAGGGACGGTGGTCAGTGAACGCGGCGGCGTTTGCGGAGGACCGCTCGGCGACTGCGTGGAGTCATGCGATGGCGCAGCAGTTACTGACGCGCTACGGCGTGGTGTTTCGCGAGACGGCCCATGCTGAGGGGCTGGCGGGCGGCTTCTCGGCGGTGTACGACGTGTTGAAAGCGATGGAAGAAAGCGGCAAGGTTCGGCGCGGATATTTTGCCGCGGATCTGGGAGCGACCCAGTTTGCCGTGCCGGCGGCGGTGGATCTGCTGCGAAGTTTGCGTGCGGAACGCGAGGGCGAGGGGCGCGAGTTGCTGATGCTGGCAGCGACCGATCCGGCGAATCCGTATGGTGCGCTGCTGCGCTGGCCGGAGGGCGGCGATGCGGCCAGTTCCCTCACCCGCAGCGTGGGCGCAAGAGTGGTCCTGTGCGATGGTGCGCAGGTCGCCTATCTGCGGCGGGGAAACCCGAGCGTCCAGGTGTGGCTGCCGGAGGAGGAGCCGGGGCGCGGGCGGGTGGCACGGGCGCTGGCGGAGTTCCTGGTGGCCCGTGTGCGCGGGGACCGCGAGGTCGACGCCGCGGGCCGGGCGGGGCTGCTGGTTGCGACCGTGAACGGCATTCCGGTGGCCGAGAGCGCGATGGCGCGAGCACTGATGGAGGCGGGGTTCGTGGGCGGGGCGAAGGGGTTCAACGTGCGGCGGGCTGCGGTACGGGGGTAGGGAGGGCGCGTTGTCTTCCTTCAGATACCCATTGGATAGGTGAATGGCTATGTCGCTGAAACATTGATGGTTTTGGGACTTGACAACGAGTTGGCGGGTTGATTGAATCCCGTTCAGAGACGGCGGGGCGCCAATGCGGCGATGGAGGGAATGATGACGCGAACGCGATGGGTTGGGTTGGTTTGCGGTGTGGGACTTGTTTGGGCGTGGAGCGTGCGGGCGCAGCCGCCGGGCTGGACTCCGCCGGTGTCGCAGCAGGACAAGGACATTGCGGCGGAGACGCGCAGTAATGTCGGAGATTTTCCGGATGCGGTGATGAACGGGCCAGCGGGCACGCAGGAGGAGTGCTCGGTGGCGGTCCGGGTGATGCGGGCGGGGTCGATGACGCCGATTACGAGCGGGGTGAAGCTGACGGCGGAGACGATCGACGAGCATGGCCACCCGGCGCCGGGCGGGAAGTTGACGGTGACCGCAGAGGCGGGCGGGGTCTGGATGATTCGGAATGCGCCGGCTCACTTCCTGGTTGCGGACTCCTTTGACAATGGCGGCGCGGGGCGTGGGTGGATCACCCGGAGGTGCTGGGGAGCGGTGTCGACGCTGCTGCTGGTGGTGCATGATCCGCAGAACCTGGGGAAGGGCGCGGATTGGGTTTGGGATAAGAATGGGAAGTATGCGGTGAGGTGAGGAACAGACAACAGCAATACGGGGGTTCTTCGCTGCGCTCAGAATGACAAACAAACCTTGTACGGCCAGTAGGGGGTTGGGCACCCAGTGCTGGGACGAAACGGTGGATTGATTGATATAGTTCGATTTTCTGCTCCGGGGCCGCGGGGCTGTTTGCGGCGACGGAGGAACGATGACACAACTGCTTGCGTTGCTTTGCGGTATGGCGATGGCTGGTAGCGCGTGGGCGCAACAGCAGCCGACTGCGTATACGGTGACGGTGGTGAACTCGATGATGGGCGCGCCGATGACGCAGACGATTTACCGCAATGGATCAAAGGCGGCGATCGATACAGACACCCCGGCGGCGAATGGCAACCCGGCGACGCATGTGCGGTCGGAGTACGACCTGAGTGCGCATACGAATGAGGCGTGGGATTTGACGAACAGCGCGGGCGGATGCTCGTCGGGGACTTTCTCGGGCGACTGGGGCGATCCGTTTGCGGGGCTGGCGGATGTCACCCAGGGGAAGATGACGGGGACGGAGACGGTGAACGGCTTTGCGACGAAGGTGTATGTGGTGGACGCCGGTGGCGGCGCGACCGCGAAGGTGTGGGTGGAAGCGAAGACGGGGCTGCCGGTGAAGGTCCAGGTGACGCAGGGGACGACCACACAGACGATTTCCCAGGTGACGAAGTTCACGGTGGGCGCGCCCGCGGCATCGGTGTTTGTGGTGCCGGCGAACTGCACCGCGGCGGCTGCGGGACCGCCGCCGGTGTCGCAGCGGGACAAGGATATTGCGGCGGAGACGTCGAGCAGCGTCGGCGACTTTGTGGATGCAGTGATGACGACGGCGCCGGGCTCGCAGGCTACGTGCTCGGTCGCGATCCGGGTGATGAAGACGGTGTCGATGACGCCGATTACCAGCGGGTTCACGCTCTCCGCGAATGTGATTGACGATGCGAAGTGGGCGCAGGGAGATACATCGCCGGGTGCGAATGTACCGGTGACTGCCGGAGCGAATGGGGTTTGGAAGATTGCAAGCCCGCCGCCGCACTTCAACCTGATGGAAGACTTTGGCAATGCGGGCGGCGGCGGCGGAATGATCCACCTGCAATGCTGGGGGCCGGTGAGTACGCTGCTGCTGGTGGTGAAGGACCCGACGAATCTTGGGTTGGGGGCGGATTGGTTGTGGGATGTGAAGGGGAAGTATGGGGTGAAATAAAACGGTGAGCGGACCCACCCATGCGATGAAGCCGCATGAATGAGGCACCCGGCGGGTGGGACAATGCCTAGGAGTTATCCTCGGTAGGATGCCCATTCAGTCGCAATCTGATTTTCAAGCCTTCTGTGTTCCTCTCGTCGGCCTGCCCGTCTCGTGCGTATGGCAAGGTTGTGGCTCTGCCATCTTTCTGGAATTCGGGACGGTGCAACCAAGAACGCGCCGTGATGGCTCGCCCGGCAATCCCCGGGGACAGTGGACCCTTATGATCGAGTGGAGTTGGCGCATCGAAGGCAAGCGACTGATCTGGTGCGGGAGCTGGAGTGATGGACAGCGTTGGCCTAGAGCGTTTAGTCGCTTGGTTGGAAACAAGGTCGCATCCGTGTCGCTCGTTGGCCGAATCCCGGAGATTGATGTTGGGCTGTCAAACGGGGTTCACGTCGTTTCTGCGATGACGGCTGAGGGCGATCCCGAGTGGGGTCTTATCAACAGGGAAGCTAATCTGGCTGTCGGCGTCCAATCGGGACGGCTAATCGTACAACCGGCAGTAAAGTATCCTAAGGTTGACGCCTAGTCGAAAGTGACGTTTCAATGCCGGACGAAGTACGACTGTGGGGAATTTTATGTAGCGCCTTCAGCGCTCGGGTCATTTCTCTCTATGCCTACCTAGGCCTGCATCGGGCCGAACGAGCAAGCTCGTCGTCCCGATTCCGACCTAGGCTGGTATATCGCGTGCCTACAGCACGCAGTGCGGATGCCGTAAACTGGAAGCATGATTGATGATCTGGAATACCGATACTCCCCGGTGCGCGAACGGGTTCGCGAGCTGCGGGAGTATCTTTGACTCGGCGCGGCTGAAGCGGGAACTAGCGACAATTGAAGAGAAGATTTCGGACCCCGCGGTGTGGGCGGATGGGGCGCGGTCGCAGCCGTTGATGCGGGAGCGGAAACGGCTGGAGACGCTGCTGGCCGACGATGCAGAGCTGGCGCGGCGGCAGGACGACATCGAGGCGTACTTCGAACTGGCCAAGGAAGGCGAGGCGGTAGAGCCTGAGCTGGAGCGCGAGATTCCCGCGCTGGTGGAATTTTCCGAAAAGCTGGAATCGAAGACGATGCTGTCGGGCGAGACGGATGCGTTGAACGCGATCGTCACGGTGCATCCGGGGGCGGGCGGGACCGAGTCGCAGGACTGGGCCGAGATGCTGATGCGGATGTATCTGCGCTGGGCGGAGCGGCAGGGGTTCAAGACCGAGATCAACGAGATTCAGGATGGCGACGAGGCGGGGATCAAGTCGGCCACATTTACCATCACGGGCGAGTTCGCGTTCGGGCTGCTGAGCGGCGAGACCGGCGTTCACCGGCTGGTGCGGATTTCGCCATTCGACCAGGCCAAGCGGCGGCATACGAGCTTTGCCAGCGTGTTTGTGAGCCCGGAGATCGACGACACGATTGTGATCGATATCAAGACGGAGGATCTGCGCATCGACACCTACCGGTCGGGCGGCAAGGGTGGGCAGCATGTGAATACGACTGATTCCGCAGTGCGGATTACGCATATACCGACGGGGCTGGTGACGGGCTGCCAGAACGAGCGCTCGCAGCACAAGAACAAGGATCGCGCGATGAAGATGATGCGATCCAAGCTCTATGAGTACGAGCTGGACAAGAAGAAGGCGGCGACGCGAAAGATTGAGGATTCCAAGCTGGAGATCGGGTTTGGGTCGCAGATTCGCAGCTATGT
This sequence comes from uncultured Granulicella sp., assembly GCA_964489045.1. Taxonomy (GTDB): domain Bacteria; phylum Acidobacteriota; class Terriglobia; order Terriglobales; family Acidobacteriaceae; genus Edaphobacter. The sequence continues at coordinate 5,907 of CAZAXI010000130.1, forward strand.
GCTGCAGCCTTACCGCATGGCGAAGGACCTGCGGACGCGGGTGGAGGTAGGCGACGTGGACAAGGTGCTGGATGGCGACCTGGAGCCGTTTATCCGCGGGTATTTGCGGATGCGGCGGGAAGGGAAACTGCCGGCGGTGATTGAAGACGATGTCGAAGCTTAACCAGGGATTTACGCGGATAAAAACGGATTAGGAGCGAATGAGTTGAAAAACCAAGTCGTTTTATCCGTGTCGATCCGCATGATCCGTGGTCGGATTTGAGTTGGTGCGCATCCAAGATTGAGGCAGTGAGGGGTGGGCGATGACAAAGGCTGAAGCGACGAAGACGCCGAGTGAGAGCGAAGAGCTGCGCACGCAGTTGGTGGCGCTGCTGGATGGCGGGCAGGCGCATGCGACGTTTGCGGAGGCGGTGGCAGATTTTCCGGTGGAGTTGCGCGGGGTGGTGCCGAAGGGAGCGGCGCATTCGGCGTGGCAGGTAGTGGAGCACATACGGATTGCGCAGCGGGACATTCTGGATTTTTCGGCGCCGCCGACGGGTGGCTATCAGGCGATGGAATGGCCAGCGGATTATTGGCCGAAGGAAGCGAAGCCGGCGGCGGTTGCGTGGGAGCAGTCCGTTGCCGCGGTCAAGGCGGACTGCGATAAGTTCAAGGCGCTGATCGTGAAGCCGGGAACGGATTTGGCGAAACCGTTCCGGTGGGGGACGGGGCAGAATTTGATGCGCGAGGCACTGCTGATTGCGGACCACAATGCGTATCACGTGGGCGAGTTGATTGTGCTGCGGCGGCTGTTGGGCGCGTGGAAGTAGTGCAGCGGTAAGTGATCAGTAAGATCGGGGCGTTGGAATGAATGAGCCGGAAGCGATGGATGAGATGTTGGGCGATGGACGGGGACTAACGATTGCGGTGGTTGGGTTGTCAGAGAACCCGGGCAAGCCGAGCCATTATGTTTCGGCGTACATGCAACAGCACGGGTACAAAATCTATCCGGTGAATCCGTCGCTGGAAAGCGTGTTGGGCGAGAAGAGCTATGCGTCGCTGGCAGAACTCCCGGTAAAGCCGGATGTGGTGAATGTGTTTCGCGTGCCGGCGCAGATTCCGGCGATTGTGGACGAGATGCTGACGCTGGGGTTGAAGAACCTTTGGGTGCAGTTGGGGATCGTGAACCTGGAAGCGGCGAAGCGCGCGGAAGCAGGCGGAATTCGTGTGGTGATGGATAAGTGCATCATGGTGGAACATCGGAGACGGCAGTTGTAAAGGCAGCTGTCAGTTCTTAGTTGTCAGTTCTCAGTCAATGGGTGGGGCGTCCGCATACAATTAAGAGGTGAGATTCGTGCGAAAAATCCGTTTGCTCGGAGTGTTGCTGTGCGGACTGGCAGCGTGGGGCTGTGCGTGCGGGCAGATTGCGGCGGTGGGCGTCGGCGGCCCGGGGCCAGTGAAGGCGCAGCACCTGACGGCGGAGCTGGTCGGGCTGGGGCCGGCGATTGCTCCGGGCGGGACCCAGGTGGTGGGGCTGGTGCTGACGCTGGAGAAGGGTTGGCACGTTTATTGGATGAACGCCGGCGATTCGGGCGAGCCGCCGAAGATTGCGTGGACGCTGCCGGCGGGGATCACGGCCGGGGCGATGCAGTTCCCGATTCCGCAGCGGCTGCCGCTGGGGCCGCTGATGGACTTCGGATACGAAGGCCACGTCGCGTTTCCTGTGACGCTCACGGCGGCGTCGACGATGAAGCCGGGGCCGGTGCATCTGGACGCACAGGTGACGTGGTTGGTGTGCGCGCAGGTTTGCCTGCCGGGCAAGGCGCACCTGGGACTGGACCTTACGGTGCAGCCGGGAGCGCCGCAGCCGGCGCAGGAGCCACTAGTGGGCGCGCTGGGCGAGGCGATGACGCTGCTGCCGAAGCCGCTGCCCGCGGGGGCAAAGTTCTCGGCACAAGGCGACGCGCAGCAATTTGAGTTGACTCTGGCCGGCGGCACGCGGGAGACGGACGCGGAGTTCTACCCGTTCGTGCAGGGCGCGACCGATGTGATTGCGAATGCGGCGGAACAGAAGGTCGAACCGCAAAAGGAAGGCGTGCGGCTGCTCGTGACGCGGTCGCCGGATTTGACCGCGCTGCCGGCGACGCTGAGTGGAGTGTTGCGTCTGTCGGATACAGTCGCGTATGAAGTAAGTGCGCCGGTGGTGCAGGTGGCGAGTGTGGCGACGCCGACGACGGCGGGGAGTTCGGCGGGCGGCGTTACGGCGTTGGGTGCAATTGGGCTGGCATTCTTTGGCGGGATCATTTTGAACCTGATGCCGTGCGTGTTTCCGGTGCTTTTCCTCAAGGGGCTGGCGCTGATGCAGACGGCAGGCGCTGGAACTGCGCAGGAACGCGGGCATCTGCGGCGGCATGGCGTGGTGTATGCAGCCGGGATTCTGGTGTCGTTCTGGGCGATTGTGGCCGTGCTGCTTGCGCTGCGCGCGACCGGCAGCCACGCGGGATGGGGATTCCAGTTGCAGTCGCCGGGGTTTCTGGCGGTGCTGGCGTCGTTCATGTTTTTCTTTGCGCTGTCGCTGGCGGGACAGTTCGATATTGGGCTGTCGCTGACGAGTGTGGGCGGGGAGCTCGCGCAGAAGCCGGGCTATGCGGGCAGCTTCTTTACCGGCGTGCTGGCGACGGTGGTGGCGACTCCATGTGCCGCTCCGTTTATGGGCGCGGCCATCGGGTTTGCGCTGACGCAGGCGGCGGGGGTCACGTTCGCAGTGTTTACGGCACTGGCGCTGGGGCTGGCCGTTCCGTATGTGCTGCTGAGCTGGCAACCGGCGTGGGTGCGGGTGCTGCCGAAGCCAGGCGCGTGGATGGAGGTCTTCAAGCACATTACGGCGGCAATCTTTTTCGCGACAGCGATCTGGCTGGCGTGGGTGTATGGGCAGTTGTATGCGGCAGGCGATGGGGTGAACCAGGTTGCGCTGCTGCTGCTGTGCTTCCTAATGCTGGCAGTTGCGGGGTGGGCGCTGGGCCGATGGCCGGCGAAGTGGTCAAGCCGGATCGCGGCGGCGTTGCTGATCGCACTGGGATTGGCGATTCCGCTGTCGCAGGTCCGAAGCGCGAGGCGTGCGGGCACGGATGGGTCGAGTGCGCCGCCAGCGGGTGGTTTTGCAACCAACAGCACGGAGGTGGTGTGGCAGCCCTACTCGGAGCAGGCGCTGGATGCAGCGCGTGCGGCGGGGCATCCGGTGTTCATCGACTTCACCGCGGCGTGGTGCCTGAGTTGCCAGGTGAATGAGCGTCTTTACCTGAAGTCAACCGAGGTAGAGAACGCATTGCTGAAGAGCAACGTGGTAACGATGAAGGCGGACTGGACCAACGAGGACCCGGCGATTACGCAGAAGCTGGCGGAGTTAGGGCGGGCGACCGTACCGACCTATGTGATGTATCCGGCGGCTGCGGGGAGCGCTGCGGATTTGTTGCCGGAGGTGCTGACCAAGGACTTGGTGCTGAAGGCGATTGACCGGGATTCGAAGTAAGTGATCAGTGAGAAAGCCAGATTCCTTAAGGTATTACAACTAGGAAAATGAGTGGGCGGCGGTGACTTGCAGTGAAGCGCCGGTCGGTGCCAGAATCGAGCTAGTGCGGTAATCGCGCATGAGTGCAAGAGCACGATCCTTCTAAATCTGACGACGAGGTAAGATATGAAGCGATTCGGGTTGGGTGTTTTGATGGCGGTGTTGGCGGCTTCGGCTGGGGTGGTGATGGCATTGCCGCCGGGCGAGGTGGCGCCGGACTTCAAGGGCGTCGATTCGAATGGGGTGACGCATAGTCTGAGCGAGTATCGCGGCAAGTTTGTGGTGCTGGAGTGGGCAAACCGCGGCTGTCCGTATGAGAAGAAGCACTACCAGAGCGGCAACATGGAGTCGCTGCAGAAGCAGTGGACGGCCAAGGGTGTGGTGTGGCTGAGCATCCTCTCCGACCCGCCGGGCGAGCAGGGATACGTGACCCCGGCCGAAGAGAACGACTACCTGAAGACCATGCACGCCGCGCCCACGGCCGCGCTGCTGGATCCGAAGGGTGCGATCGGACGGCTCTACGATGCGCGCACCACGCCGCATATGTTCGTGATCGATCCCGCGGGCAAGATCGTGTACCAGGGAGCGCTGGACGACAAGCCAACGCCGGACCCCGCCAGCCTGAAGGGTGCGGACAACTACGTGAGCGATGCGTTGAACGCGGCGTTGGCAGGCAAGCCGGTAGCGGTCGCGGTGACCAGGCCGTACGGGTGCGCGGTGCATTACGGCAACTAGATTCGCTTGACAGCGAAACATCCTGACAAGAGTGGGGGTCTATAGGTGTGCGGCCCGGGGGAGTTGCGGCGTTCGCGCACGTAACTCGATGATTTTGTTGCCCCAAAAGTGGTATTTCAACCTCTCGGAGGGTCGACTAGCTTCATCGAATAGGGCATCAAGCAGAATGCCCATCGTGTAAGAGGCGCTGATCTTCTATTGCAGAAGATCAGCCATGCCAGGGAAGCAGCGGTATGTCAGTCTGTTCCTTTTTCGTTGACGATCCGCTCCTGGCCTGAAAAAATAAGGGTTCTGAGTAGTGGGCCTGCATTGCCCGCCGATAAAGGAAGCAAGACTTTGGTCGCCGGGGCTGCGCAGGTCACCTCCCACCTTCTGAAAGTCGACTACCCGACCGTGGATGTCCGGATTGGCATCTAACGTAGCACCCGTCTGAAATGGCGGCGCATTCCCGTCGATGTCGTTGCACGCATCGAAGGGGGCCCCGATGAGCAAGACCCGGATTCGCATACAAATCGTGGCTCTGGCCTTCATCCTGCTGCCGGCGGCGGCAGGGGTATTGGCGGTGCATGCGTCTGCCACCTGCGAGCGCTTCGTGCGAACCTACGTCACCAAGCCGGTGCGCAATCGCGTCAGCAAACAGACCGCGGACGCCTGGGCCAACTGGCGGATTGCGCATCCCAACTGGAAACCCAACCCCAATCTTCACCGGCCAAAATATGTGATGACCCGCGAAGAGGCGGTTGAGAAGGTGGACTTCGCCTGCACGGTGCCTGAGACTCCGGCGGCGATCGATAGCATGCTGAAAACGGCCGCGCTGGAACCTCCACCCGCGATCATCGACCTTTCGAAGATGAATCCCACCCAGATCATCCTGCCGGACGAGATTCCTCCCGAGGTCGCGGAGATTACGCCCGACAACTCATGGCCTTCGCTTGGTCCGTTCGTGCCTCCGATTCTGGGCGGACCGTCCATAGGCGGCCTGGTGCTGCCGATCGTCCCCCCGGAGACGCCGCTCGTCGGCGAGACACCCGAGCCTTCAAGCCTGGTGCTGTCGGGGTCCGGTCTGGTCTGCATGCTCTTGCTGGGAATGAAGCTGCGCCGGGCCGAAAGCAAGCGGGCGTAGACGGGGACGCAAAGCGATCGACCGCGCCGAAAGAAATTCTTCCAACCCTGAAAAGAGATACGGTAGAATCTGGCGAATCAGACCTGAACCGGGAGTTTGCCAGGGATGCCCTTCTTTTGTCTGTCCTTGCCCAGAGCTGGAGTTTTGTGCGCCGTCTCACTTGCGGCGTTCTGCCTGATGCCGGCAGGCATGTTTGCCCGTGCGCAGGAAGCGCCCTCCACCGACAGCGGACCGTATGCGCAACCGCCCATGCAGGAGCCTGCTCCGATTGTGCGGGAGCCTGCGGAGCCGCAACCTGGGCAAGCCGCCGGAACGCAAGGACCGGGAGCGCAGGGGCAGGACGCCGGCTATCAGGCGCCGGGTGCGAACTACGATCCGGCGTTGTTTCAGCCGCGAATTCCGAAGGAGCAGCTCGCGTTCCTGAACCAGTATGCGGGGATGCCTTCGAACGAGCTGTACCGGGACAAGCAGTTTCGCAAGCTGATGCACAGCTTTGTGCCGGATTGCACGTATCACTACGGATCGGACAAGTCGATGTTCGATGCACTGGACGAGGTGATCCAGGGCTCGAGCGAGCCGGTGCAGGTGCGCGACGGGCGCTACGTGATGCTCTCGGGGCACATGGGGCCGTTCCTCTCAGGCCGGGGCTTCCTCTGGATCGACATGCAGGAAGGGATCGGGCTGGGCGCGTTCTATTTCCATCCGACCAACGGCGAACCAACCCCAGCGGTAAATGTCTTTTCGAAACAGGTGGTGAAGGAGATGCTGCTGGACTGGAGCGAACTTCCGGAGGCTTTTGCGGAAGACTTGACGGCGTGGGAGCAGGCCGACGGCGTGCCGCCGCTGACGACGCGTTACTTCATCACCGGATCGAAAAAGAAGATTCTGCTGGAGCACGATGAGGACTTCTGCTCGCCCGTGTCCGGTGCGGGATATAACGACTGCGAACAGATGAATGCGGACGCAGCCGACAAGGACATGGACGCGGCCGAGTACCTGGAGCAGACCCATCATGTGACCAACGCAACCGCGTGGATGATCACCGATCCAGACCAGGTGGCATGGATCCAGGTGCGGGACAGGAGATGTGGGGGCGTGCTGGACCCGCTGGGTTGCCGGATTGTGATGTCGCGCGAACGGACGCATGTGATCCTGCACGCGCCGCCGCCGCGGCCAGTGGCGCATCCGGTTCACAGGTAGGGCGGACTATTGATTGCGCTTATCGCGGCGGATGCGGGCTATCTCGTCCATGCGCTGGGCGAGCGCTTTCTCGCGGCCTTCCTGGGTGGGGTGGTAGTAGCGACGGCCGCTAAGCGAGGGTGGCAGGCATTCCATGTCGGCGACGCGGCCCTCGACGTCGTGGGCGTATTCGTAACCCTTGCCGTAGTCGAGCGACTTCATCAGCTTGGTGGGAGCGTTGCGCAAGTGCAGCGGGACCGGCTCGGCTGCCGTGGCTTCGAGGTCGGCGGTGACGGAGCCGTAGGCGGTGTAGACCGCGTTCGATTTGGGCGCGAGTGCAAGGTAGACGACCGCCTGGGCAAGCGCGAGTTCGCCTTCGGGTGAGCCGAGGAAGTCGTAGGCATCGCGCGCGGAGAGGCAGAGGTTGAGGGCTTCGGGCGCGGCCAGGCCGATGTCTTCGACGGCCATGCGGACGA
>CAZAXI010000131.1:0-12841 GCA_964489045.1 uncultured Granulicella sp.
GATGGAAATCACCGTGCATGGATACACCATGGAGCAGGTGGCGGGCATTCTGTCGCAGTCCAACCTCGGCGTGAATCATAGGGTGGTGGACAAGACCGGCCTGACGGGCAAGTACAGCTTCAATCTTGATTTCACCCCTTCGTCAGGAGTAGGGCCAGCCGGAAGCCCGACTGACGCCTCCGATCCCGGGCCCACGATCTTCAATGCGCTTGAGGATCAGGCCGGCCTGCGCCTGCAGCGGGCTGCCGAAACGATCGATGTGGTGGTGGTGGACCATGTGGAGCGGCCTGCGGCGAATTGAAACAAAGGTGCCAGGTACTGGGTACTAGGTGCTGGGAACCAGGTCATGGGAAACTGTTGTCGGCGTTGAATCGCAGTCCGAAGGGAGTGCGTGAGAGCATGAACCGACGTCCCAATAGCCTTGTAGCCGCAATCTGCATATTCATCGCGGCGCCGCTTGCCTTCGCGCAGACCGCAACGGCAACAGGCTCCGCGCCAACCACGCCGAGCGAAGGCGTCTCGCTCGACGCCTATGACGTTGTCTCCATCAAGCCGGTGGCTCCCGGCGGCCGGCCGATGATTGGAATGACCTATCTGCCCGATGGATTCAAGGGCGGTCCGCTGCCCGTGATCGTGCAACAGGCCTATAGCAGCGAATTGACGCTGCAGTCGACGGATTCCGTGAAGGGCCTGCCCGAATGGACCCGGACCGACATGTACAACTTTGAGGCGAAGATGAGTCCCGAGCAGGCCGCTGCCTTCGCCAAACTCAATCCGCAACAGCAGAAGGAATGCCGCGAGGTCATGCTGCGTGCACTGCTCGCCGCTTGCTGCAAGCTGCAGGTGCATCACCACACAGAGCAGGTGCCTGGTTATGATTTGGTGATCGCCAAGGGCGGTCCGAAGGTCAAGGAGGGCGGCGACCTTGGTCCCAATCGTCTCAAAAATCGGGACGGAACTCCGATGGACGGTAGCTACATCACCATGCCAGCCAGGGACCAAGTGGGGTACCAGTTGTTCACCATGGCGGAATTCGCGATTATGCTCAGCGGCCGAGCGCCGTTCGGCACCGGCCGCGTGGTGACGGACAAGACCGGCCTTACCGGGAAGTACAGCTTTATCCTTACCTACACGCGGCAGAGCCTTCCCGCCGCCGCGCCGCCGGACGAGGCTGCGACGCCCCCGGACGATTCTGCGCCGTCCATCTTCACCGCGGTGCAGGAGCAGCTCGGGCTGAAGCTGGAGCCCTGCACCGCCACCGTCAACACCGTAGTGGTCGATCACGTCGAGCGGCCCACGCCGGATTAGCCGCTGAGAATAGAATTGGCGAACGGGGGTTCGATGGATCGGCGCGATCTTTTGAAGAAGAGTCTGGCGGGGGCGGCGGCGATGGGGATTGCGAGCGGGCGTGTCGGTGAGGCGCAGGGTGAGGCGAACCCGCCTGTAAACCCGCCCAAGCAGAGCTCGGACGGGGCACCCGGTTCGGTGGCGGGTGAGACGGGGGTGCTGGCGAGTTTGTACGACTACGAGGCGGCGGCGAAGCGGAAGCTGCCGGTGGCGGCTTGGGAGTACTTCAACGGCGGGTCGGGCGACGAGATTACGCTGCGGCGGAATCGGTCGGCGCTGGACGCGCTGCAACTGAAGCCGCGGGTGCTGGTGGATGTTTCGACGATCGATACGCGGCGGACGCTGCTGGGATTTGCGCTGGAGCATCCGATCCTGCTGGCGCCGACGTCGTCGCATCTGCTGGCGCATCCCGATGCGGAGGTGGCGACGGCGCGCGGGGCGACGGCGGCGAAGACGATATTGATTGCGAGCACGAACTCGAACCGCAGTATCGAGGACATCTGCACGGCGGCGCCGTCCGGCTCGGTGTGGTTTCAGCTTTACGTGGAGGACGATCGCAGCCGATGCCAGGCGCTGATTGAGCGGGCGGAGGCGGCGGGCGCGAAGGCGCTGGTGATTACGGTGGACAATCCGCTGGCCTATGCGCGCAACCGCGAGGAGCGGGTGAAGACGCAGGCGCCGACGCTGCCGTTTCCGAATACGGGGATCGAGGCGGGGCCGGGCGGGCGCGGGCTTTCGCGAAGGAAGTTCAACTGGAGCGAGCTGGGATGGATCCAGGGGATTGCGAAGACGCCGGTGATTCTGAAGGGGATTTTGAACCCGGACGATGCGGACCAGGCGGCGCGGTGCGGAGTGGCGGCGATTGTGGTGTCGAACCACGGAGGGCGGGTGCTGGATACCGAGCCGGCGACGATCGAGGTGCTGCCGGCGGTGGTGGATCGCGTGGCGGGACGCGTGCCGGTGCTGTTCGACGGCGGCGTGCGGCGCGGCACCGATGTGCTGAAGGGGCTCGGCTGTGGCGCGGCGGCGGTGCTGATCGGGCGGCCGTATATCTATGGGCTCGCGGTGAATGGGCCGGAGGGGGTGCGGGATGTGGTGGGGATTCTGCGGACGGAGCTGGAGGGCGCGATGGCGATGACGGGGCGGGTGCGGCTGAGTGATGTGGACCGGACGATTTTCTGGAAGTCGGCGGACTATCGGGCGTGAGCGAGGATGATGAAAGTGTCCGTGGCGCGCATGACAAAAGCCCGGGGCTAAAGCCCGTTGAATGGCGACCCGATTACCGCGGGCTGAAGCCCGCTGCTACTCCGAAAAAGCCATGGTAACGGGGTTTTTCAGCATCTTCTAAAACCCGCTGCTACTCCGACGAGAACTTGTGGGCAATTTCTTCCGCTACTGGCTTACGGTGAAGGCGGTGGCGAGGCCAGAGCTTCCGGTGGTTCCTGCCGGCGCGAGGGTGCCGTCGGTGTTGACGGTGTAGATGGAAGCGGCGCTGCCCTCGTTGGTGACGTAGACGAATTTGCCGGTGGGGTCGAAGTCGATGCGGAAGGGCTCGCTGCCGGCTCCGACGATACCGAGCGGGTATGCCTTGGTGGTATTCAGAGTCAGGTTGCCGGTTTCGGGGTCGATGGTATACATCGACACGTTGCTGTCGATGCGATTGACGACGTAGGCGAAGTGGCTGGTCGGATCGACGGCGATCGCCGTGGGCGCGTTGCCGGCCGCGACGTAGGCCAGAGTGCCCGGGACCAGGGCGTTCGTCGTCAGGACGCCGGTGGTTGAGTTGAGCGTGTATTCCCCGACGCCGTCGGTATATGCACCGCCGGAGTCGTTATTGACGACGTAGGCGAACTTGCCGTTCGGAGCGACGGCCACCTGCCACGGGCTCCCGAAGGTGAGGACCGTGGCGGGCGAGGTCGGCGACAGCAACCCCGTGGTCTGGTCGATGTTGAACATCAGGATCGCGGCGTCGTTGCTAAGCAATTCGGTTACATAGAGGAACTTGCCGGTGGGATCGACGGTGAGGAAGCTTGGCTGCCATAAGACATTTCCGGGAACCATCGTGGATACCGAAGCCGGCGAGGTGGGGTTGAGGACGCCGGTGGTCTGGTTGATGGTGAACATGGAGACGGTGGCGTCGTCGCTGTTGGCGGTGTAGACGAAACGTCCCTGCGGATCGATTGCGATTTCCTGGGGAAAGAATCCGGTGGGGACAGTCGCGGGGGTGGTCGGGGTCAGAACGCCGGTAGTGGGGTTGATGGTGAAACTGGAGATGGTGGCCAGGTCAGTCGCGTTGGAGACGAGGTTCGCCACGTAGGCGAACCGGCCGAGCGGATCGGCGACCATCTCCTCGGCATCGTTTTGCGGATAGGAGTATCCGGTTGCGACGGAGGCGGGTGATGTGGGAGTGAATTGCCCAGTGCACGAGTTGACGGTGTACATGGAGACCGCGTAGCCGGTGAGGACGTAGGAGAACTCCGGCTTGGTTGCGGGGACGCATGCGGCGGGAGTTGAGATTGAGGTGGTTGAAGAGACTGGAGGGGCTTGGTTTCCACAACCGGCGGCGAGCAGAACCAGGGCGCAAAGGATTACAGAGTGAAGACGGGCCGATTTCATTTACAGCTCCTTCTCAATTCCAAAGGCAGCATGATTCTACCCCCGATGAGCGGAGGTACCTTCTCTGCTGCGTGAAGAATCTTGAATGGAGCTTTCGGCGGCTTGCGTCTTCGCGCCCGGCCGGCTAGACGGCTTTGCGGTTGAAGTTGGTCTTCTTGGTATTGGCGAAGGAGTCCTTGGCCTTGACGGAGGTGTTGGAGGCTTCGAAGGTGGGCTTCTCGCCGGTTTTGAGCTGGGCGGCTTTTTCGCGCATGGCCTGGAGCTTCTGAGCTTTGCGGCCGAGTCCGCCGATTCTGATGGTTCCGGGTTTGGGGATGAATGCGTCGCTCATAGAGTGATTTTCTCACGAAGCGAGGCATGGTTGATGAGGTGCAAAAAAGCGAATCACAGAGTACACGGAGGAACGGAGAGAGCGCAGAGATGGACTGTGGGCGCGATTGTGACGGGCATCCTTCTGTGGACGGGCGGCGGCGGATAAACTGGAGATATGTCGAGTTGGTATGGGAAGTGGATGACGCGGTGGGAGACGGAGCTCACGACGCGGGATACGAATCGGGTGGTTCGGCCGCTGGAGTGGGGGTTTGAGTGGCTCAAGGATTTTGGCGGCGGGGTGCATATCCCGGGGGCTAAAGCCCTGGCTGAATCTGGAGCCTTATTGCCGGGACTGAAGTCCCGGCCTATCTCAGAGACGAGAGCGCTGGCAGGGTCCGCCGGAACAGTTTTGACGGAAGAGAATGGGAGCGGCGCCCAACGGACCGTTGGTGTTGATGGTGCGGGTTCCGGGGATGCGGAGCGGATGATTGCGCTGAATGAGGAGATTGTGCGGCGGTCGGAGGATTTTTACGGGTACGTGACGCCGACGGACTTTCGCATCGAGCGGCGGCATCCGGAGCTGTTTCCGACCAATGTGCGGCCGGAGACGCTGGCGCAGGAGGCGGAGATGAAGCGCGCCGCGGCGGCGGGCGAACTGGAGAAGGCCGAGTTTCTGCGGTTCACGTCGGCGGTGCGGACGGGCTATCCGGAGAACGACCAGATGAATGCGCGGTGGTATCCGGCGTCCGCGGACAAACAGGCAGGCAAGCCGAAGCAGGCGATTATTGTGATGCCGCAGTGGAACTCGGACGCGATCAGCCACACCGTTTTCGGCGGGCTATTCAATCGTTTCGGCGTTTCGGTGCTGCGGCTGTCGATGCCGTACCACGATATTCGGCGGCCGGCGGAGCTGGAGCGGAGTGACTACGCGACCAGCGCGAACATCGGGCGCACCATTGCGGCGTGCCGGCAGGCGGTGGTGGACGTGCGCAGTTGCATGGACTGGCTGGAGACGCAGGGGTACACGCAGTTCGGCGTGCTGGGGACGAGCCTGGGATCGTGCTACGCGTTTATTGCGGCGGCGCACGATGCGCGGCTGCGGGTGTGCGCGTTCAACCATGCGTCGACATACTTCGGCGACGTGGTGTGGGAGGGGCAGAGCACGCGGCATGTGCATGCGGCGTTTGAGCAGGCGGGGCTGACCCAGGACCTGGTACGGCAGATGATGGGGGGCATCAGCCCGATGTCGTACATGGACCGGTTTGCGGCGACGCCGAAACGGGTGCTGGTGGTGTATGCGAAGTACGACCTGACGTTTCCGCTGCACCTTTCGCAGAAGGTGCTGGAAAACTTCGACCGGTGCGGGATCGACTACGTGGCGAAGGTGTTGCCGTGCGGACACTACACCACGGGCGAGTGGCCGTATAAGTATCTGGATGGGTGGCATCTGGGGTCGTTCGTGTACCAGGCGTTCAAGGCACTTCGTGCCGCGTAGGCCTCGCGTGGTGCTCCCGATGGTCGCAACGAGGCCTTTAGGAGATTTCCTAGAGGACGACCTCAAGACCCTTGCGGCGGATGACATTGAGCAAGGCGAGCGCAGGGCCCTTGGGTTGCTTGATTCCGCGCTCCAACTGGGAGATATAGCCTGGCGTGAGATTGAGATAGCGGGCAAACGCAGCTTGGCTGAGGTTGGCTTCCTCGCGTATGGCGCGGATTCGCTTTGCGCTGATGCGCTTGGCCGTTGTGGGAGCTTGCGGGCCAAGGTGGCGGATGGTGATCTTGCGGTAGTCAGCGTCGTCCATGATGCCGACGCGGTGCTGATCTTCGGCCATTTCAAGAATGGCTTCGCTCAGCCTGCTAAGTTTCTTCTTCGTCAAGGGTAACCTCCTTTAAGTCGCCGTCGTCAATAGCTTGTTCGATCGTCCGCTCCGACGCGTTTAGCCAGTTCTGCCCGATCTTCCGCAGTTCCGTCAGTTCGTCCTGGCCGATGTCCTCCCGTTCATTTTTCGCGAACGCGTAGAGGAACACCGCCCGGCTCATAACCCGGTACGCCACGATCATGCGATACCCGCCAGACCGCCCCTGGCCTTTACGCGCGACGCGCTGTTTGATTAGTCCGCCGCCGAGATCGGCATCGACGAGGCCTTGTTCTGCCCTGAGAATAGCCTCGCGTAAGCTGTTATCTGCGATCTGTTCCTGCCGGGCGAACCGCGCAAACCCCTTCGTCTCGTAAATCTGCATTTCGCGCGCCCTGACACAGAGAACTATAGCACATTGAACTATAGTTATGAAAAACGAGATTGCTGGGAAGAGCCGTCGGACAGGAGATGGGAGGTTCGCAAGGGGGCGACTTGTGCGCGCGCGTCCTGAGAATCGCGCGGTTCGCGCCGGGGAGCCGGGGCTAGTTCGTCTCGTGCGCGCGGCCGTGGGTGGCCAGCAGGGCGATGGCACAGGGGGTGAGCACCATTGCGACGTAGACCGCGGCGGCTAGAATGCTGTGCATCATAGGTGCCTCGATTGTGCCGGAGGAGTGTTACGTCCGGAACAATGTCACGATAAGACGCATTGAAATGGTTAACCCATCCCACGAGCGGGTGAGCGGGTGCCACGAAGGCGTCAGTGGGGTGTAGTTGGATGTAGGCGTGAGAAGCAGTGCGCGGATCAGGCAGTCAAGGCCGCGCTGCGGGCGGTTTCCACGCGATGCACGCGGACTTTGACTTCGACGCGCGCGCCGAGGCGGTTGAGGATCGACATCAGGCGGTCGACGGTGAAGCGGCCGAGATCGGCGTTGCGGATGCGGGAGAAGTCGGCGGCGGCGATGCCGGTTCGAGCATGGGCCGCGCGGACGGTCAGTTGCTCGCGGTCGAGCGACTTGATGATTTCGGCGGCGAGGATGGATTTGAATTGCTCCGCGTCGGCGTTCTTGTGGCCGAGGTCGCGGAAGACATTGCCGCTTCCTCGCACCAGTTCGAGTTTTTCGGTCTTCATGGCAGCATCTCCCTCAATCTGCCTTGCGCACCGCTAGAAAGCCTGAGGGCATGGCTGGCATGACGGAACGATTTCATGTGGCGATTCGAGGATACTACCGAGTTGTGATCATCTGCTTTTATGCATGCCTCTTAGCAATTCTTGTCCTGTCTATTGCGGGTGGAATTGTGGGAGACGAACGCATTAACAACTCTTTGCCTTTTATCGTCAAGGTTCCCATTGGGCTGCTCGGAGCTTTCAGTGCAATCGGCATCATTTCGCTCTGGCTGGGAATGATTTGGGATTGCGCGCTCATAATCAAATTGCCTGTGTGGTCTAGAGTCAAATGGCTTTTGGTGTTGTTACTCATCAACTGGCTAGGCGGGCTGATCTACTACTATCGAATGTTCAAGGATCGACCGTTCCCACAGTTTGTATCAAGTGCCGTATCGGCACCCGCTACCGATGGTTAGCCACGCGTTGAGTTTTGGGCCGACGGGGAGAAGGCTCCAGTACTGTGCGATGGCATAAAATATAGGTATGCCGATTGATTTGAGTGCTCCCCTTGCCGTTGCCGACCCTGAGATTGCCATCCAGATTCAGAACGAGATCGCCCGCCAGCACGAGGGGCTGGAGATGATTGCCTCGGAGAACTTTGTCAGCCGCGCGGTGCTGGAGGCGGCGGGCACGGTCTTCACCAACAAGTACGCCGAGGGCTATCCCGGCAAGCGCTACTACGGCGGGTGCGAGTTCGCCGACGTGGTGGAGAACCTGGCGCGCGACCGGGCGAAGCAGATCTTCGGCGCGGAACACGCGAACGTGCAGCCGCATTCCGGCTCGCAGGCCAACGCGGCGGCATATATGACGCTGATGTCGCCCGGCGACACCATGCTGGGGCTGGACCTGGCGCATGGCGGGCACCTGACGCACGGGCACAAGCTGAACTTTTCCGGGAAACTCTACCGCGTGGTTGGATATCAAGTGCGGCGCGACACCGAGACCATCGACTACGACGAGTTGGAGGCGATTGCCGAGCGCGAGCTGCCGAAGGTGATCGTGGGCGGAGGCAGTGCGTATCCGCGGCAGTTCGATTTTGTGCGGATGCGGGCGATTGCGGACAAGGTGGGCGCGACCCTGATGGTGGATATGGCGCACTTTGCCGGGCTGGTAGCGGGCGGCGTGCATCCCTCGCCGGTGCCGCACGCGCAGGTGGTGACGACCACGACCCACAAGACGCTGCGGGGGCCAAGGGCGGGGATGATTCTGTGCCGGCAGGAGTTGGCGGCGTCGATCGACCGCAGCGTGTTTCCCGGCCAGCAGGGCGGGCCGCTGGTGCATATTATTGCGGCCAAGGCGGTGTCGTTCAAAGAGGCGTTGCAGCCGGAGTTCGCGGACTACGCGAAGCAGATTGTAGCCAACGCGAAGGTGCTGGCTGCGGCGCTAGCCGATGAGGGCTACCGCATCATCTCCGGCGGAACCGATACACACCTGATCCTGGTGGACGTGTTCCAGAAGGGGATCCTGGGCAGCGAGGCGGAGTACGCGCTGGGGCAGGCGGGGATCACGGTAAACAAAAACGCGATTCCGTACGACACCAATCCGCCGATGAAGCCGAGCGGCATCCGCATTGGCACGCCGGCGCTGACCACGCGCGGCATGAAGGAAGCAGAGATGCGGGTGATTGCGAAGTGGATTGTGGCGGCGCTGGAAGCGCGGGCCGACGCGGCAAAGCTGACGAAGATTCGCGGCGAGGTGCTGGCGATGGCGGAGCGCTTCCCGCTGTACGCGTGGCTGCGTCCCTAGAAGGGTTCTGCCGGCAAGAAAATCCGCGCACAAAGTGGCCTTTGCGTGAGACACTCTTCCACGTCCGGAATTAGCCGGCGTAAGATGCGTGTGGCGAGCCGCCGCGGGGTGGGGCGCGCGTAAGAGGACTGTTGCAATGGCCGTGGAGATGATGGCGTGGATGCTCGCGATTCCGCTGCTGGGGCTGACGACGGGGCTGCGCTCAATGACGCCGATGGCATTGGTGTGCTGGTATGCCTATTTCGGCTGGCTGCCGGTGGCGGGCACGTGGGCGGAGTGGACGGGGTGGCTGTGGGTGGCGATCGCGTGGACGCTGCTGGCCCTGGCGGAGCTGGCCGCCGACAAGCTGCCGTGGATGGGGGACCGGACCGCGCGGGGACCGCTGCTGTGGCGGCTGGTGCTGGGCGGGCTGGCCGGGGCGATCGCGGCGACGTCGCTGGTCGGGCCGGGCATCGAGGGCGTGGTGCTGGCCGTGATCGGCGCGCTGCTGGGATCATTTGGGGGATTCATGGTCCGGCGGGACCTGGTGGAGAGGATCGGCTGCAAGGACTGGCAGGTCGCGGTGGTCGAGGACGTGTTTGCGATCGCGGCGGCGGGGTTCGCGTTGCACGTGATCACGGGCTGAGGGACGCGGCGGTCTTCCGGAAGGCACTATGACGGGTCCGGAACTTACGGTTTTTTAGCACAATATCTACCTACTTTTTACGCGGAAAGGCATCTGCTGGAAGCAGTGCCGGCCAGGGTCGGCGGCTGGGGCAGGTGTCGAATGGGCTATATGGGCGCGGTAGTGTATCGGCCGGACGAGCGTGGGAAGACCCTGTGGAAGCTAACCTGGGGTGTTTTGTTTGTCTTAGCGATGACAGCGTTGTCCCAGTGGGGTCCGCGGCTGGGGTACTCCAAGGCGCTGCCGGACGCGACCTCCGCGGTGAGCCAACCGAGCCAGCCGATGGTGCATCCCGTCAAGTAACGTCTTGAGAATACGGGCAGGCGCGCGGGGGCACGGCGGACTTATGGAATCTTAGCGGAATCCCTACTCCCCTTTAACAGAGAAAGGCATCTTCTAGGAGTGGGCCAGTTCCAGCGGTGGCCGGCAGGCGCTGTATTGGCCTCGAGGTGACGTATGCAGCGGATTCGGACGAGAACGATTCGGGAAGCCAGCACGGCGAAAAAGCTTTGGGACCTGACCTGGGGCCTGGTGCTGGTGGCGACGCTGACCGTGCTGTCCGAGTTCGGTATGCGGCTGGGGTATTCCAAGACTGCGACCGATGCGACGCCGGTGGTCAGCCAGCCGGTGGTGCCTGCGGTTAAGTAACGGCTCAATCATGAAAAAAAACCCGGAGACAACTGTCTCCGGGTCGGTGTGGTGCAAAGACGCTGAGTAGATTACTGATTGAGCGCGATCAGGACGGGCCCCGCCGCCGGGGTCGACGCGATGTCAGGATTCAGACGGAGTTGTCATTTTGGCATCGGGATGGACAGTGCTTTTCCGGCGCCGCGCTCGGCGATCCAGATGGTGTCGCCGGCGGGCTCGACAGCGGTGGGTGTCTTGAGCCCTTCCTTGATTGTCGTGACGCTGGCTTTGTCGCCATTGACGGTGAGAACGTCGATCTTGCCGCTGCCATTCTCCGCAAGCAGCAACTTGCCCTTGGCGGCGCGCATGCCGTCCGGGCCTTTGATGGGCTGATCCATCCAGATGTCGACCGGCACTCCGGCCTTGCCGGCAGCGTCCACCGGAATGCGGTACAGATTGTTCGAGAACACGTTGTTCACATACAGCGTGCCGTCCAGGAAGGTGATGCCGTCGATGCCGTAGAGCGCACGATCTTCCAGGAAGAGTTCGGCCGTGGTGGCGCCGGCCGGCAACTTGTAGATCCTGCTGTTGGCGGTGTCGGTGAAGTAAAGTGCCTTGTCCGGTCCGATGGATAGATCGTTGCAGGTACTGTTGTCTCCCGGCAGATTCCAGCGAAGTTTTGGGACGCCTGTAGAGAGATCGAAGGCCCTGAGCGCGGTATGGCGCTTGACCGGCGTGGCGCCAGGGACGGGCGTTAACTGACACGCCCACAAGGTGTTGGTCGCGGCGTCGGCGAACATGCCGAAGAAGAAGGTGCCGGCGGGTTCGGCGCTGGCGTCGAAAAACTTCTCGGCGGTGGTCGAGCCTGGGGCCACCTTATAGATGAACGGAGTGCTCGCGCTACCGACGATCAGGACTCCGCCGGGTGCTACGGTCAAACTCTCGGGCTGGGATTTCTCGTCGCCGATCAGAATTTCCGCGGCTGATGCAGCCTGCGCAAGGCCCGCGAATACTGCGATGCAGGCGATCAGCCGTCGTGCAGTTGACTTTGGCATAGCCGAATCTCCTACTTGGGAAGCAGGGCGAGGACGCCCTGGCTGGGGCTGGGGATGACGTGGGCGGCGATGAGTTTGCCGAGGCCTTCGACGTGGGACTTGCCGGCGTCGATGGCGGCGCGGACGGCGGCGACGTCTCCTTTAATAATGATGGTGATGTAGCCGCCGCCGAGCTTCTCGCGGGCGAGGACTTCGACGTTGGCGGTTTTGAGCGCGGTGTCGATGGCCTCGAAGACGGCGGTGAAGCCCTGGGTTTCGATGAGGCCTACGGCGAAGTTGGCTTGGTTGTTCATGGGGGTCTCCTCGGGGATGTTGACTGAGGGCTGTTCGATCAAGAGGTTGAAGTCGGGGCGCGCGAGGTAGGCGGCCGGGGAGCCGGGCGCGGGGCGCGGGATGACGTGGGCGAGCACGGGCGTCTGCATGGTTTCGGCGGTGAGGCGGGCGGTGCGGGCGGCCGACTCGAGGTCGCTGACGCTGCCAGTGAATTTGATGCAGACTCCGGGCGCGTCGTTGAGCTCGGACTGGAGGATGCGGATGGAGGCGTTCTTTTCCATGGCGTCGAGGACGACCATGGCGGAGGACCAGGCGCCGATTTCGACGAAGGCGAGGGCTGAGGTCATGCGCGGGTCACAAGAGCAAAGCGAATCACAGAGAACACAGAGGAAGAGAGAGAGCACAGAGGGAAGAAACAGGACGGAAAGGCAAATACGGAGATTCTGGCTGCGCCAGAATGACGCTTCGTGGGGGTGAGTGCGCCGGAATGACGGTTGTCATGCGGAAGTGAGTAACCCCACGATAAACGCTCGCGGGGCTCGCGTTGATCATGGGGCACCCGAGTTGAGCATGTCATAGGAGGCCCCGGTTTTTCATTTCGTGGAGGACTTCGTGGACCAGCTCCTGGACGTGTTCGGGGCCGATGGAGGCGGCGGGGTGGCCAGGGCGGATGGCACAGCCGGAGGCGGGCGGGTGGACCAGCTCGAAGTCGCTAAGGATGCACTGGAGGATGTTGGTGAGGTTCTTGTGCTCCTCGCGCTGGGCGTCGGTCTGGGGCAGGCGGCCGGTGCCGAAGTGGATGCCGCGCAGCTCGGCGGCGGCCTTGAAGCCGAAGGGGAACTCGAACGGGTAGAGCATCGCGTCGAAGAGTTCGAGCAGGCGAAATTGCCAGCGCATGGCGGCGTCGGTGTCGCCGGCGCGGTAGAGGTCGTAGATGCGGCGAGTCACCTCGGGTACGACATTCGAGGAAGCATGGGTCCCGCCGTCGCAGCCGATCATCAGCATGGGGACCAGGACCGCTTCCCAGCCGGTGAGGAAGGTGAAGTCGGGGCGGTTGGGGCGGATCCGTGAGATGAGGCGCATCATGAAGGCGAGGTCGCCGGTGGAGTCCTTGATGCCGACGACGCGGGGGAACTCGTCGGCCAGGCGGCGGATGGTGGGCACGTCGATGGGGCTG
>CAZAXI010000132.1:0-12664 GCA_964489045.1 uncultured Granulicella sp.
CCGGGACTAAAGTCCCGGCCTATCTTAAGGCCGCACATTTCAGGCGATGGGGGCAGAGAGCATGCCCCAGGGGCTAAAGCCCGCATTGATTTTGCGCCTGTGATGCCGGGACTAAAGTCCCGGCCTATCTTAAGGCCGAGGTCATCAAGGCCGAGCTTTTCGGCATCTTGTAAAGCCCGGATTGATTTTGCGGCCGCATGCCGGGGAGACCCAAGGCTAAGACCTTGGGCTACCAGTCCCGGCCTATCCAAAGCACACATTCGCATGCTGGCGATCATCGGTCTACCTCGCCTAGAACTATGTCGACGCTGCCCAGGATGGCTACGACGTCCGCCACGTTGAGGCCGATGCACAGGTCCTCCAGCACAGTGAGATTGATGAGGCTGGGCGGGCGGACGCGATAGCGGTAGGGATTGGGCGAGCCATCGCTGATGAGGTAGAAGCCGAGCTCGCCCTTGGGCGATTCGATGCGTCCGTAGGCCTCGCCGGGTTTGGGGCGGAAGCCGCGGATTCTCATTTTGGGGTCGACGATGGGGCCGGGGGGAATGTCGCGCATGGCGTCGTTGAGAATTTTGAGCGACTCGCGCATCTCCAGGAAGCGCATCATGTAGCGGTCATAGACGTCGCCGTGCTCGCCGAGGGGCACGCGGAAGGAGAAGCGGTCGTAGATGCTGTACTTGTCGACCTTGCGAATGTCGTAGCTCACGTTGCTGGCGCGCGCCATGGGGCCGCTCATTCCTGCATTGATGGCCAGTTCGCGGGAAAGCACTCCTATGCCCTGGGTGCGCTCCATCAGGATTTCGTTGCCGACGAGGAGTTGTTCGTATTCGTCGAGGAAGCGGGGGAACTCCTGCACAACTTTCTTGGCGCGATCCAGCCAACCGGCGGGCATGTCGACGCGGCAGCCGCCGAAGCGCATGTAGTTGCACATCATGCGGGCGCCGGTGAGCTCTTCGAAGAGGTCGAGGATTTTCTCGCGCTCGCGGAACGCATACATCAGAGGGGTTCCGCTGGAGCCCATGTCCTGCAACAGGAAGCCGATGAGCGAGGCGTGGTTCTGCAGGCGGGTAAGTTCGCCGGTGATGACGCGGAGGTATTCGGCGCGTTCGGGCACCTGGATGCCTGCGAGCTGTTCCACCGCCAGTGCGTAGGCCCAGTTGTTGGTGATGGAACAGATATAGTCCAGCCGGTCGGTGTAGGGCATGGAGCCGAGGTAGGTTTCGTTCTCGGCGATTTTCTCGTGATTGCGGTGCAGGTAACCGAAGACCGGCTTGAGCCTGACAACCACCTCTCCGTCGAGCACGACATTCATGCGAAAGACGCCGTGGGTGGAGGGGTGCTGGGGGCCCATGGATATTTCCAGCAACTGCTCTTCGCCGCGATCGATCGCCGGTTCGAGCTGGGACTGGGGCGTGGGGTAGGTGACGGCGCTCATCTCCCTCCCGCTTGGCTGAGGTGCTGGCCGGCCCGTTGCAACACCTGGTCGTGCGCGGTCGGCTCGTACTCGAAGTCGTCCGGGTCGACATAGTCCTTGCGCATGGGATGGTCCTGGAATGCGTCCCACATCAGGATGCGGCGCAGGTCGGGATGGCCGTCGAAGATGACGCCGAAGAGATCGAATACCTCGCGCTCCTGAAACTCGGCGCTGCGCCAGATGGGGGTCAACGAGGGCAGATGAACGCCGCGGTCGCGATCCTGGGTGCGCATGCGCAGGGGCAGCGGACCGGACTTGAGGTCCTGCGAGTAGAGGTGATAGACGACTTCGAGATATCCCTGGGTGCTGGACTTCTGGATCTCCTCGACTTCGCTCTCCACTCCATCCACAATCTTTTTGACCTTGACCTTCGCGGAGATCTCTTTGGAGGGCCAATCGACGCCGGTTACGTTGGAGCAGAAGTCGAAGCGCAGGTCGGAGGCATCGCGGAGAAACCTGGCGACCGCGAAGCCATGCTCCGCATCGACCAGCAGGGAATGCTGTGCCGAAGGGCTGGGGTTCAAGACGATCTCCAGGCGACAGCCGGGGACGTTGGCCTGGAGTTCGGATTTAATCGTGTCGAGATTCATCCGTCCCTGCCTTCGCGATTTGGACCAGTGGGGGGTGCCACACTGCGGGGTTTTGCGGCGGTTCCAGGTCGTGCGCGCCGAACCGGGGAACGACGAACTCGCTGGGCTGGCCGGCGGTGAGGTGGCGCGGCCTATCTTCGCCGGTGAGTTGCTGCTGGTCGATCTTCTTCTGCAACATGATGAACGCGTCGATCAGCGCCTCCGGGCGGGGCGGGCAGCCGGGGATGTAGACGTCGACGGGGATGTAGCGGTCGATGCCTTTGAGCACGTTGTAGCCCTGCTTGAAGGGGCCACCGGAGATGGCACAGGCGCCCATGGAGATGACGTATTTGGGCTCCGGCATCTGGTTATAGAGGCGGACAACTTGCGGGGCCATTTTCTTGGTGACGGTGCCGGCGACGATCATGAGGTCGGCCTGACGGGGCGATGGGCGGAAGACCTCGGCGCCGAAGCGGGCGAGGTCGTAGCGGGCCATGGTGGTGGCAATCATCTCGATGGCGCAGCAGGCCAGGCCGAAGTTCAACGGCCAGAGGGAGCTCCGGCGGCCCCAGTTGTAGAGTTCCTGGAGGCTGGTGGCAAAGATCCCCTGTTTGCTCAGTTCGGTCTTTAGCTTCTCATCCACCCCAAAAATCCTCAGTTCTGAATTGGCGATCGCGTTGGCGCAGTTCGTGTTCCCTTGGGGAAGGTTCGAATCAACATTCCCTCAAGGGTTAAAGAGGCTGCTGGAAAAGGCTGAATCGCGGCGCGGGCGAAAAGCCCAGGGCTAAAGCCCGCCGATTTATGTGCAGCTTACCGCGGGCTAAAGCCCGCTGCTACTCCGAAAGCCACGCCGACTTTTTTAGCAACCTCAAGGCCCCTTCCATTCATTGTGATGCCCTTACGGACGGGATGAACCCTGTCCCTTTCAAGACTTCCAGACGGGATAAACCCCGTCCCTTTCAAAACTTCTATTTATGTCCAGACCAGGACTTGTTTTTGATAGGCCCAGACCAGGCCTTCGACCAGCAGGAGCAGGAAAATCAGCATGGCGATGGATTCGGCCATCGAGAATCCCGTAAATGCGACAGCGAACGGCAGAAGGAAGATGGCTTCCACGTCGAAAATCAGAAAGATGATTCCGTAGAGGTAATAGCCCGGCTTGAACTGAATCCAGGCATCCCCGACGGATTCGAGCCCGCACTCGTAGACGGCATTTTTGCTGGGACCGGGTTTGTGGGGGGAAAAGCACTTTGCCCACAGCCAGGCGAGCAACAGTGGCGTAAGAGCGAACGCAACGGCCGCAATCAGGAGCACGATGACGGGCAGATAAAGGCCGTTAGTCATAGCTAGTTCTACTTTAGCAGACCACCGGGGGTGGTCTTGTGACCAAGCTCACAGCTTTCCGTAAGCCCCGACCTGAGAATGGATGAGGGTTTCCGAAGGGGACAAATGACAGAACAGCAGACAGTGATTCTGGACGGGAACGAAGCGTGTGCTTCGGTGGCGTACCGGTTGGCGCAGGTGATCACGATTTATCCGATTACCCCGTCTTCCACGATGGCGGAGTGGGCCGATCAGTGGAAGGAAGAGGGGCGCAAGAATGTATGGGGCACCATCCCGTTTGTGGCAGAGATGCAGAGCGAGGGTGGAGCCGCGGGGGCGATGCACGGCGCGCTGCAGGCGGGGGCGTCGGGCACTACATTTACGGCGTCGCAAGGCCTGCTGCTGATGATTCCAAACATGTACAAGATCGCCGGCGAGCTGACGGCCAACGTGATCCATGTGACGGCGCGCGCGCTGGCTACGCATGCGCTGTCGATCTTCGGCGACCAATCGGACGTGATGGCTTGCCGTTCGACGGGGTATGCGATGTTGTCGTCCAACTCCGTGCAGGAAGCCGGAGATATGGCGCTGATCGCGCACATCTCCACGCTGAAGGCACGGGTCCCGTTCCTGCATTTCTTCGACGGCTTCCGCACCTCGCATGAGATCAACAAGGCGCTGGCTATCTCCGACGAGACGATCAAAGCGATGCTGGATGAAGAGGCGGTGCTGGGGCATCGGCTGCGGGCGATGAGCCCGGACCAACCGGTGCTGCGGGGAACCGCGCAGAATCCTGATGTTTATTTCCAGGCGCGGGAGGCGGTCAATCCGTTTTACCTGGCTTGCCCGACGATTGTGCAGGACACGATGGACCGCTTCGCGGAGTTGACCGGGCGGGCCTACCATCTGTTCGATTATGTTGGTGCTCCGGATGCGGAGCGGGTAATTATCCTGATGGGCTCGGGTGCGGGCGCGGTGGAGGAGACGATCAAATACCTGAACGCGCAGGGGGAGAAGCTGGGGCTGCTGAAGGTGCGGATGTACCGGCCGTTTGCCGCCGACGCTTTCCTGGCCGCACTGCCGGCGACGACGAAGTCGATTGCCGTACTGGACCGCACCAAGGAGCCGGGCGCGCTGGGCGAGCCGCTTTACCAGGATATAGTCACGGCATTCAGCGAGGCATTCTCCAGCGGCACAGCGCCGTTTGCGAAGCAACCGCGGATTATCGGCGGGCGGTATGGGCTTTCGTCGAAGGAGTTTACCCCGGCCATGGCCAAGGGTGTGTTCGATGAATTGAAGAAGGCGCAACTGAAGAACCGCTTCACGATTGGCATCAACGACGATGTGACCCATACCAGCCTCGCGTATGATCCGGAGTTCTCGACCGAGGACCCGCGGACGGTGCGGGCGCTGTTCTATGGGCTGGGATCCGATGGGACGGTGGGGGCGAACAAGAATTCGATCAAGATCATCGGTTCGGAGACGCCGTATTACGCACAGGGTTACTTTGTCTACGATTCGAAGAAGTCGGGTTCGGTTACGACTTCGCACCTGCGCTTTGGGCCGGACCCGATACTGTCGACCTACCTGATCACCAAGGCGAACTTTGTGGCGTGCCACCAGTTCTCGTTCCTGGAGCGGATCGATATTCTGGCCGCGGCGGCGCCGGGCGCGGTCTTTCTGCTGAACTCTCCCTTTGGGGCGGATGAGATATGGAGCCACATACCGCGCACGACCCAGGAGACGATCCTAAAGAAAAAGATCAAGTTCTATGTGATCGACGGCAACACAGTGGCGCGTGAGGCGGGGATGGGTAACCGGCTGAACACGATCATGCAGACATGCTTCTTCGCGATCAGCGGAGTGCTGCCGCGCGAGGAGGCGATCGAGCAGATCAAGAAGGCGATCAAGAAGACCTACGGCAAACGCGGTGACGCGGTGGTGCAGCAGAACTTTGCCGCGGTGGATGCAGCGCTGACGCATTTGCACGAGGTGAAGGTGCCGGGGAAGGTTTCCGCGTCGTTTGACATCCTGCCGATCATGCCCAGCGAGGCGCCGGTCTTCGTTCACGATGTGCTGGGAGCGATGGCTGCCGGGCACGGCGACTCGCTACCGGTGAGCGCGCTGCCGCCGGGGGGAACGTTCCCGACCGCGACTGCAAAGTGGGAGAAGCGGAATATTGCGCAGATGATCCCGGTGTGGGATGAGGAGCTTTGCATCCAGTGCGGCAAATGCGTGCTGGTATGCCCGCACGCGGTGATCCGCGCCAAGGTTTACGACCAGGCTCTGCTGGCCAACGCTCCGGCGACCTTCAAGAGCGCGAAGCCGAAGTGGAAGAACATGGAGCAGGAACTGTACACGCTGCAGGTGGCGCCGGAGGACTGCACCGGTTGCACGCTGTGCGTGGAGATCTGCCCGGTAAAGAGCAAGAGCGAAGCCAAGCATAAGGCCATCAACATGGAGATGCAGGCGCCGCTGCGCGAGCCGGAAGCAAAGAACTGGAGCTTCTTCGAGTCGCTGCCTGAGGTGGACCGCGACCGTCTGTCGCACACGCAGGTGAAGGACATTCAACTACTGGAGCCGCTGTTTGAGTTCTCGGGAGCGTGCGCGGGCTGCGGCGAGACGCCTTACCTGAAGCTGCTGACGCAGCTCTTCGGCGACCGGCTGCTGATTGCCAATGCCACGGGCTGCTCGTCGATCTATGGCGGCAACCTGCCGACCACACCCTACGCCGTGAACAAGAGCGGACGCGGGCCAACGTGGTCGAATTCGCTATTTGAAGACAACGCGGAGTTTGGCATGGGCATGCGGCTGGCCGTGGACCAGCAAAAGGGCTATGCGGAGAACCTGCTGGGGCGGCTGGCGCCGGTGCTTGGCGACGAACTGGTGACCGCAATCGTGGGTGCCGATCAGTCGAAGGAGAGCGGCATCAATGAACAGCGCGGACGGGTGCAGTTGGTGCGCGAAAAACTGGCGGGAGTTGATTCTCTGGAGGCGCGTGCCTTGCTGGCGGTGTCGGACTCGCTGGTGCGCAAGAGCGTGTGGATTATCGGCGGCGATGGCTGGGCGTATGACATCGGCTTCGGCGGGCTGGACCACGTGCTGGGATCGGGCCAGAACGTGAAGGTACTGGTGCTGGATACGGAGACGTACTCGAATACCGGCGGACAGATGTCCAAGGCGACACCACGCGGCGCGGTGGCGAAGTTCGCCGAGGGCGGCAAGCCGAACAGCAAGAAAGACCTGGCGATGGAAGCCGTCGCGTATGGATCGGTCTACGTTGCGCGGGTCGCCATGGGCGGCAGCGACATGCAGACCGTGAAGGCGTTCCAGGAGGCGGAGGCCTACAACGGGCCGGCGATCATCATTGCCTACAGCCACTGTATCGCGCATGGATATGAACTGGCCTACGGCATGGAGCAGCAGAAGAATGCGGTGCTCTCCGGCTACTGGCCGCTGATGCGCTACAATCCCGCACTGCGCGCCGAGGGCAAGAACCCGTTCATCCTGGACTCGAAGGCGCCGGCGATGCCGCTGAAGCAGTACAGCTACCACGAGGCGCGCTACACCATGCTGGCGCGCAGCCGTCCGGAGGTTGCAGCGAAGCTGCTGGTGGAAGCGCAGGACGACGTGGAGCGTGCGTGGAGAGTGTATTCGGGCCGCGCCGCTATGCCTGGACGCTCCGCATCGCCGAATATTGCGCCTCCGGAACCTGAGGGAAAGATTGCGCCGCTCGGATCGGGGAGAAGCTAATGGTTAATCTGAGCACGGAGTATCTTGGCCTGAGTCTGAAGAGTCCGCTGGTGGCTTCTTCCGGTCCGCTAACGGAAACGCTCGAAAACATTCAACGCCTGGAAGCGGCCGGCGCGGCTGCGGTGGTGCTGCCATCGATCTTCGAGGAGCAACTGGCGCTGGAGAGCAATGCGCTGGACCGGGACATCTCGCGCGGCACCGAGTCGTTCGCGGAGTCGCTGAGCTATCTGCCCGCGTATGAAGATTACCGGCAAGGGCAGGATGTCTACCTGGGCCAGATTCGCCGGGCCAAGAGCGCGTGCAGCATTCCGATTCTGGCCAGCTTGAACGGGACCACAGCCAGAGGTTGGGTACGCTTTGCCAGAGAGATCGAGCAGGCGGGAGCGGACGCGCTGGAGCTGAATACCTATTCGCTGGCAACCGGGTCCGGCGATACCAGCGCCGCGATTGAAAAGGAACTTGTGACCCTGGTGCGCCAGGTGAAGGAAGCCACGCGGATTCCGGTTGCGGTGAAGCTGTCGCCGCAGTACACCAGCATTCCGCACCTGGCGATGGAACTGGATGGAGCGGGAGCCAATGCGCTGGTGCTGTTCAATCGCTTCTATCAACCGGACTTCAATATCGAGGACCTTGGGGTTAGCCCCAAGCTGACACTGAGCCGCCCGGAAGAGTTGCTGCTGCGACTGCACTGGGTCGCGATCCTGTATGGAGAGGTGCGTGCGGATCTCGCGATTACCGGGGGCGTGCATAGCGCAGAGGGCGTGCTGAAATCGATTATGGCGGGCGCGCAGGTGGCCATGACGACTTCCGCGCTGCTGGCCAAAGGGATTGCGCATCTGACCACCATCCAAACCGATCTGATCCGGTGGATGGAAGAACATGAGTACGAATCGATACGACAGATGCGCGGCAGCCTGAGCCGGCGCGCGGTGCCCGACCCGTCTGCGTTTGAACGGGGCAACTATATTAAGACACTGAGCAGCTATACCTTGCGGCATACAGCATCGCAATAGGAGTGGGGAAGGCGCGGTGCAGCGCGGGGGGAAGAACGAGCAAAAGATAAGACGGACACGGATCAGGGCGGATTGAAGGCGGATTAAGAGCGAATGGGATCCGCGCGTTTGCCTGGCGGGGCGAAGCGTTCCGTCACGAAGCTAAAGTGCGATGCAAACGCAACTTCCGTGTCATCCGCACAATGCTGTCGCGAGCCCATTGAAGTTATTTAGTTTCAATCAGTTACAGGTCTTGATGAATTCGGCGAAGGCGAATGGAACCCAGCGCGACACCAATCGAAACGACTTCGCTGGAATACAATTAAATAGCGGTGGAAGGCTCGAGCAGAACCCGAGAGACAAGCACGACTCGCGACCGTAGTGCTGGATGCCAGACTTAGGCGGCTTGGTGTGACTGCGACCATCCAATCCCCGCCTGGAGTAATGATCGAAAGGGAATTAATCATGAAGGGAAGCACTTCTAAATGACTACGAGTCAGGTTGTGGCAGAGGGCCAGCCGATAACAAAGTTCGTGGGTGGTGGCAAGCGAGTCGTCAACGATTTTTCAATTCAGATTGCAACGGTGAACGGCTCCGGTTCGCAGTCCGCCAATAGTGTTCTTCTGCGCAGCATCTTCCGCATGGGTGTGCCGGTCTCGGGAAAGAACCTGTTTCCTTCGAATATCGCGGGACTGCCTACGTGGTACACGATCCGGGTGAGCAAGGACGGCTGGGTCGCGCGCAAGACCGACATCGACTTGCTGATTGCGATGAACGCCGAGACCGCGCGCGAAGACGTGCTGTCGCTGGAAGCCGGCGCAGCGGTGATCTACGACGAATCGCTGAAGCTGAACGAGCTGCGTTCCGATGTGACCTACTATGCGGTACCCTTCGACCAACTTGCTGCCACCACCGGGGCCGACGCGAAACTGCGCAAGCTGGTGAAGAACATGGTTTACGTGGGGGTGGCGGCGCAACTGCTTTCCATCGACATGGAGCGGCTTGAGCAGACCGTCCGCAAGCAATTTGCGAAGAAGGTAAAGGCCGCGGAACTGAACCTGAGCGCGGTGCGCGTGGGGTTCGACTATGCGGCGAGCACGCTGACCAAGCAGGACCCATTTGTGGTGGAGGCGATGCGGGCCACCGAGGGAAAGATCATCATCGACGGCAATGCCGCCGCAGCGATGGGTGCCCTGTTCGCCGGCGTAACGGTGGTGGGATGGTATCCCATCACGCCCTCGTCGTCGGTGGTTGAGAACCTGATCGACCTGATGAAGAAGTACCGGGTGGAGAAGGATGGCAAGGCGAGCTTCGCGATTGTGCAGGCCGAAGATGAGCTGGCCGCGATCGGCATGGTGCTGGGCGCAGGCTGGGCGGGCGCGCGCTCGATGACGGCGTCGTCGGGCCCGGGAATCTCGCTGATGGCGGAGTTTGCCGGACTGGGATATTACGCGGAGTTGCCCGGCGTTATCTTCGACATCCAGCGCACCGGACCTTCCACCGGGCTGCCGACCCGCACTTCGCAGGCGGACCTGACGTTTGTCGCGGGGCTTTCGCATGGCGATACCAAGCACGTGATCCTGCTTCCGGGCTCGGTGAAGGAGTGCTTTGAGTTCGGCATGGCGGGTTTCGATCTTGCGGAGCAGTTGCAGACTCCGATTTTTGTTCTCTCGGATCTGGATCTGGGCATGAACAACTGGATGTCGGAACCGTTCGAGTATCCGGAGAAGCCGATTAACCGTGGCAAGGTGCTGGACGCGAAGCAACTGACGGAGCTGGGTGGGTTTGCGCGTTACAAGGATGTGGATGGCGATGGGATTCCCTACCGCACGCTACCCGGCACCGACCACCCCGGGGCTTCCTACTTTACTCGCGGCTCCGGCCACAACGAGAAGGCACTGTATTCGGAGCGGCCTGAGGATTACGAGAACAACATGCTGCGGCTGGCGCGGAAGTTTGAGACCGCGGCGACGCTGGTGCCGAAGCCGACGGTCGAAGGCACGGGCAAGGAGAAAGTCGGAATCATCGCGTATGGCACCAGCCACTGGGCGGTGGTGGAGAGCCGTGAGGAACTGACGCGGCAACACGAGCTGGCAACCGACTATCTTCGCATTCGCGCCTACCCCTTTACGCAGGAGCTACGCGATTTTGTCGCGCAACATGACCGGGTCTACGTGGTGGAGCAGAATCGCGACGCGCAGATGCTGAACCTGCTGAAGATCGATCTGGACGTGGCCGAAGTGGTGAAGCTGAATTCGGTCCTGCACTTCAATGGATTGCCGATCGACGCGCGTACCGTGACCTCGGCCATCGCCGCTCAAGAAGGAGCCCGCAAGTAAATCATGTCGACCACACCAGTAACACCCAAGCCAATCAAGACCAATCGCATCGGACTGCAGATTCTGGATTACCGGGGCGGCAAGACGACGCTGTGCGCGGGCTGCGGACACAATGCGATTTCGGAGCGCATCACCGAGGCCTTCTATGAGATGGGCATCCAGCCCGAGCGGGTGATGAAGATGAGCGGCATCGGCTGCTCCTCCAAGTCGCCGGCGTATTTCATGTCGCGCTCGTTCAGCTTCAACTCGGTGCATGGGCGCATGCCGTCGGTGGCCACCGGCGCACTGCTGGCGAACAAGACCATGCGGTCGATCGGCGTGAGCGGCGACGGCGATACAGCATCGATTGGCATGGGCCAGTTCATCCACTTGATGCGGCGGAATGTTCCGATGATTTATATCATCGAAGACAATGGCGTGTACGGACTGACGAAGGGGCAGTTCTCCGCGACCGCGGATATTGGATCGAAGTTGAAGACCGGCGTGGTGAACGATTTGCCGGCGATCGACATTTGCGCGCTGGCCATTCAGATGGGGGCGACGTTTGTCGGGCGATCGTTCTCGGGCGACAAGAAGCAACTTTCGACCATGCTGAAGGCTGCGCTCTCGCACCAGGGTACGGTTCTGCTGGATGTGATTTCGCCGTGCGTTACGTTCAACGACCACGAGGGATCGACCAAGAGCTATAAGTACATGCAGGAGCATGAAGAGGCCGTCAGCGAAGCCGGCTTCGTGCCTTACTTTGAGGACATCGCGGTGGAGTACGATCCGGACACGACCATTGAAGTCCGCATGCACGATGGGTCGCACCTGCGCCTGCGCAAGCTGCATGAAGGCTATGATCCGACGGACAAGGCGGGCGCCATCAAGATGCTGACCGAGGTGCATGAACGGGGCGAGGTGCTGACGGGCGTATTTTATGTCGATACGCAAAAGCCGGACTTCACAGCGCTGCTGAACATGGTGGATGAGCCTTTGGCTACCTTGCCGCAGGAGCGCACGCGTCCCGGCCGCGAAGTTCTGGCTGAGATCATGGAAGCGCATATTTAGGGGCGTTGGCCATCGATGCGTTGCAGTGAGTTATGACTCGGCGCGGCTGGAAGCGGTGCGAAAACTCGGCGCTCATCTGGTAGACTCAATGGGTAGCGCGTTGGATGTCGCAGTACCAGCGAGTCCAACGCAATGACCAAATAGAACAAGGCGAAAGCAGCAATCTGCGAAACCGCTGGTTCTATGCGATGCAGCTCAAGTTGTTGAGAAACAACCTGGGGACGTAGCTCAGTTGGTTAGAGCGCTGCCCTGTCACGGCAGAGGTCGCGGGTTCGAGCCCCGTCGTCCCCGCCATACATTCCAAAGGACTTAGGAGTGTTTGGCGACCGAAGTGACAACCCGAATTTCAACCCGACATTAAATTACCTCCTCGAACCCCAATCGCATCAAGGTACAGCTTCTGGGCATCCGTGTGCTGTTTGTTTACTCCGTGCGTGTAGTGGAGTGTCGTCTCCAGCTTCTTCTGCCGCAACAATAAAGGCCGTCGAAAGCGTGCGTTTCGGGTGGCACAACTTGCGCCACAGCCTAGCGACCTATTTCGGCTCACAGGAAGTCCCAGTACAGGTCATCGCAATCAGACAGCAGGAATTCTTGCCTTCAGAAGAGCTTCGTCGAGGACGCCTTGGCAATTCGCCTTGCAATGAGGGTGGGCGTCGTGGTTTTCTAGCGTATCGCGTTCGGCCACTAAGCTAGGGATAAGGATGAGGTTCGAATCGAACCTCGGAGCAGACAAGACATCACAGGAAAAACCAATGCCGAAGAAGACCGTTGATCGCAGAGTATTTCTGAAGGGCGCGGCATTGGCCGCTCTGGCACCCGCCGCGCAGGCCGCCCAGGCCGCGCACAAGTGGGATCAGGAAGCGGACGTAGTGGTGATTGGATCCGGCGCTGCCGGGCTGCCCGCCTCCATTATTGCCAAGGAGAATGGAGCGTCGGTAATCCTGGTCGAGGCCAACCGCGACATCGGCGGCCACGCCGCCGTCTGCACCGGCAATATCCCATTGGGCGGCGGCACCAGGGCGCAGAAAGAGGCCGGAATTGTGGACTCGCCCGATATCCTCTTCAAAGACCTGACTGACTGGTCGGTGGTGGAGCCCAACGGTGCGGCGGGTTACCGTTACAACGACCGCGACATCGTTCGCGCTTTCGCCGACAACAACGTTT
>CAZAXI010000133.1:0-12575 GCA_964489045.1 uncultured Granulicella sp.
GACATGCTGATGGCCAACGTCTTTGCCCAGGCCGAGGCGCTCGCGTTCGGCAAGACCGCCGAGCAGGTAAAGGCCGAGGGCACGCCGGACTGGCTGGTGCCGCATCGCGTCTTCGAGGGCAACCGTCCGTCGAACACGATCCTGGCCGAACTGCTGACGCCCAGGGTGCTGGGACAACTTGTGGCGCTGTACGAACACTCGGTGTTTACCCAGGGAGCGATCTGGAACATCGACTCATTCGACCAGTGGGGCGTCGAATTGGGCAAAGTGCTGGCGACCAAAATCCTCGGCGAACTGGAAAGCCCCACCGAGCCTGCTATGACCCACGACTCGTCGACCACCAGCCTGATTCGCCGCTACCGCGCCAGCAAGTAGCAATGAAAGACCGTGCCTCCTTGTTGGACCCCTTCAGCCCACCCTTCGCCATCACATCTTCCGGTGCAGACTCTAGCCCCTGACGGAACGTCGACTCGGCGTAGCATATATCCCATGGACATTGCCAACAAACAGAGCCTTGCTTGGGCGCGGTTTCAGGCGTTGCTAAGTCACCGACCTTCCTCAGGGGATGAAGGCGAAGTGTCGCAATTCCATGAAATCATCTCCGCGCTTGAGGAAGCATTTAATGTAGACCTGTCTTTGTTCCGTATTCCAGAAGTTGCAATGAAGCAATTCGAGGACGAATCTGGGAGCACCGCTTGGGTAGATGCTGGGCGGAACATTGGAGGCTTCCCCGCCCGCAAGCAAATGTCAGGCAAGCGATTCTGCGATGTTCCTTTCCTCAACCGCCAAATAGACGGCATCGTCTTCTATTTTGAAAATCTCAGGCCGGCTCCTGAACGTAAAAAATCGGATCTTAAGAGTATGTTTTGCTATGGCTTCGCATGATGCGCCTCAAACCACTTCCGCGCGCCGTGTTAGGATTTGCTGTCAAGTTCCTGGAGGTGCCGATATGAAGGAATATCGCGTGCTTTCCTCAGTCCTCATACTGGCTATTACGGCCAGCCCTGCCTGGGCCAAGCCCAAGACTGAAATTGTCGTTGAAGTGGTGAGCATTGCAGTGGCGCTCAGCCATTCACCGAGTTACCACCCCGCCATTCCCGACACGTCAACCACGGTCTGCACTCCCAATGGCGAGAAATGCACCACCACAACGACGCCGGGACATCCGGCCTCAATAGACAACCTCGAATATTACAGCCAGTTCATATATGCAATCATTCCGGATGGACGGCATGTCACGTTGCAGTATGAGGGGTTCAAACTCATCTACCCCCCGCAGCCGGGGAAATACACTGCTGAAACCGAATCGTCCGGCAAGTGGCTCCGCCTGCACGTCTCCTATCCTAACGCTGGCAATCCCAACGGCGACAAGCCTGGCAAGCTCACGTACCGCATCGTCGGCACTTGGTGACTCCCGCCCCTCTGCTCGCATCGCCTGTTGGCGGAAATCCTCCGAAGGGAGTTGGAATGCGATGCGCAGGCGGCGCCTTACGCCCCATTCAACGCAGTTTTATCGTTATGGGTGGGACGAAGGGACGAGAGCCGCCAGCGCAGCCAGCACATCGGCCGGCTCCGGACGGACACGGAAATCGGCGTGGCCTTCGCTGAAGGCAATGGTCCCGTCTTGATTGACGACGAAAACCGCCGGCAACGGAAGCCGCCAACTTGCTTCGGTCGCGCTTTTGTACATATTTCCCGAGTTTACGAATGGAATGTTCACCAGGATTCCCTTGAAGTAATCCCGATGCCCCTCGGGCACGCTGTAGGCGATGCCGAACTGCTCCGCTACCTTCGCTTCGAAGTCGGAGAGAATCGGAAAGGGCAAATGGTGTTGCTGCAGGGTGAAGTCGTTGTGGCGCCGGGTTTGCGGCGAGATCGCGACAAAAAACGCTCCCATGGCGCGGACCTCAGCGTGGAGATCGCGCCAGACTTCCAGCTCGGTGACACAATAGGGACACCAACGGCCGCGGAAGAACTTGATCACCAGCGGGCCCATGGCGAGCAGGTCGGCAGAACTGACTTGTTTGCCGGTGAGCGCGTCGGGCAAGGTGAACGCAGGAGCCTTCGCGCCGGCACGAAGAATGCGGCCTTCGATCCCGGTGGCAAATAGCTCCGCGGTTTGCTGTTCCGAGACGGCGAGCCGCTCCGGCTGAACCAGGGCGCGCGTATTTTGCGTAATGCGGTCGAGTTCGTCTTGCAGCGATGGGACCGGAGACCTGGGCACGGTTTTCACACTTACATTATCGCAGCCATATCGGCCATTGCTCCGTGTTCTGCGTCACCTGCCGTCGTGGCGTTATGGCACGAAGCGGCGGCGACTACGGCCTTCGCCGGAGTTGACCCGCCACCAGCCGGCTTCTGCGCAGGCCTCGCGCTGGCGGCGCTATTGCTGCCGAGCAGTGAAATCATGCGTTTGAAGCCTTCATCCCGCGCCTTCTTATTCGCATCGTTGGCGTCGGGCGCCTGTCCGGCACGCATAAAGCCGTGGCCCGCGCCGTCGTAGATCACGGGATCGTACTTCTTGCCGGCGGCCTTCATGGCATCGGTTGTCGCCGGCACGGTGGCCGTGATGCGCGCGTCGTTCTCTGCATAGAAACCGTAAACGGGCGCGGTAATAGCGGTCACGTCCGGCGGCGGCGTGCCGTAAAAGACGAACGCGGCCGAAAGATCATGCCGATGCGCAGCGAACGCGAACGACTTGCCTCCGCCCCAGCAGAAGCCCGCGACGAAGAGCTTGCCGTTCGCGGCCGGCAGTTTCTTGCCATAATCGGCCGCGGCGTCCAGGTCCGCGGTAACCTGGTCGGCGCTCAGGCCGGAGACGGCCCTGGTGACGGCATCCTGCCCGGGAAAGGCGTCGGTGCCGCCGCCGTTGGGCCCGGCCCCGCTCAGCAAGTCTGGCGCGATCACAATGTAGCCCTGCGCGGCCAGTTCGTCGGCCATCTCCTTCGCCCAGTCGCTCAGGCCGAAGATCTCGTGGATCATGACGATCACCGGCACTTTATGGCTGACTTCGGGATAGACGACGAATGCCTGCACGGCGCGGTCGCCGTGCTTGATAGGGACGTATTCCCGGTGGCGCGGCGACTTCTCAAGCGCGGCTTTGGCCCAGTCCTGCGCGGGCAGCGATACGGCGGCGGAAAGGACGACGAGGGCGGCGAGAAGCTTCAAGAATGGTCGGCTCATGAGGTCAGAGTCTAGCGTGTGACGCGTGACCACGACAAGCGCTGCGGGGTAAATTTCTTCATTGAACCTGCATTGCGGCAGGCGGCGCGGGATTGCCCAAAGTGATGTGGACAGCCTCGCCCTGGAGCACCCTGCGGCCGGGTTGCGGGTACTGGGCCATCACGATTCCCACTCCGCTGGCTGGCGCCGGGACCGGGGCTGGCGGCGCGGCAGGCGCGGCGCTGGAGACCCCAGACCCAGTGCTGGAAACGGCAGGTGCGGTGCCGGCAGCGGCAGGGCCAGCAGGTTCCGGGTTGGCGGAATCCTCGACCAGATGGAGGCCGGCGGTGGCGGCTCGCGCGTTGGCGGTGGAGTAGCTGAGGCCGAGCAGCGAGGGCATGACGTACGCGGGCGGCTGCGCGTCGCCAGGATCGCTGACCAGCAGGCTAACCCGGGGGCCATCGACTCCGGCGGCGTTGACGGGCGGCGTCTGGCTGAGCACAACATCGGGATCGCCGGGCACGCCGAGGTAGGCGACCGCGCCCAGGTCCAGCGAGAGGCGGCGGATGCTGATCGTGGCAGCGCGCTCAGACTCGCCGGTCAGGTCGGGGATGCTGACGCGCTGCGGGCCAAGCGACTCGGTGATGCGGACCGGCCACTCGTGGCGGACCCGTGAGCCCGGCGCCGGATCCTGCGCCAGAATGCGACCGGCGGGAACGTCGCTGGAGTAGAAGCGGTTCTCCAGGTTCAGTTGCAGGCCTTGGCTGCCCGCCGCCTTGCTGGCATCGGCGACGCTGAGGCCGGTCAGCGCGGGAACCACAGCCTCGCGCCCGTGGATGGCAAGGCGCATGGCAATGAACGCGGAAATCAGCGCCACCGCAACCATGGCCAACGCGCCGAGCACGAGGGTGAAGATGCGCTTCATCGTGGATATCCCTTCCCCCTATACTATGACTCATTCTGCAAGGAGAGAGATGCGGCCCACTAGACCAACCGTGCCAATATGGACGATCATCGTCGTCGCCGCCCTGGCTCTCTTGTTTGCATTCAATCGAACGCGACAGATAAGTCGTCCCTTGCCTCCACCCCAGACCACCACCCGCTAAAGACGATTCTGCGCGAGCACCTCGTAGTGCGGGCCGCCTGGGGTGGTATGGCTGCGATAGAGATTAACTTCGTCCACGGCGAAGCTGCGCTGAAGCGCCGGAGGCAGGGTTCGATGCTTCCCGTTCAGCTTCCCCGGCTGCCGCAGGCGTGCGAGCGTGATGTGGGGATGATACGGGCGCGCCTCCAGCGCGAAGCCGCAGCGTGCCATTCGGGCGGCGACCTGTGCCTGAAGCTGAAGCAGCGTGGGAGCAGGTTCGACGTCGACGAAGAGCACGCCCGCGCGAGGAAAGGTATCTAGCCGCGTCAATCGAATCTGGAGAGGCTCCGCGCCCAGCTCATCCAACTCGTGAAGCACGGCGGGGAGCCTGTCTTCGGCAACTTCGCCCAGAAAGGCGAGGGTAAGGTGGATGTTCTCCGGCGGCGTCCAGTGAGCGTTGGCGAGGTTGCTCGCCCGGGCGTGGCGGGCAAGAGCCTGGGCCAGGCGGGCCGGGATGGGCAGGCCGACAAAAAGGCGCATATAGATGATTAGGTCATACGTCACGTTGAGCTGTGACACAAAACACTTGTTATTTTTCCCGCCGACTCCTATCGTTATCGCCCTATGATGAAAGTCCGATGAGAGAGTCGGGACCCTGTGCTTGCGTCTGATTGACAGGTTCCGCAAGCTCTCTAGGCGAATGAAGGGCCGTCATGGCTAAAGTCCCTGATCCCCCCCGGCCAATCCGATGCCCGTTCATCGCTTCAGAATCCGAAGCGGAGACCGAAGCTGCGGCGCTAGCTCCCATGTGGGCGGAAGTCGACAATCAGGATCTCGAGCCTTGCGTTCAGGACGTCGATCGGTCCCAAGGCACAACTGCGTCCCACATTGGAGATTGCAACCTCGAGTGCTGCCACTGCGCCATCCGTTGGTATGCCCGGCGCATCATCAACCAGCGGGATAACTAAGACAAATCTGGGTTGAGATGGCACTCACCCGGGCGGCGGACTTGCGCGCGACAGCCAAGGTTCCCAGCCGCTAGGTTGCTGCGATATCCTTTCGAGTTATGAATCGACATGTCCTCGCTGTCCTCCCATCTCTTCTCGCAATTTCACTCGCCGCGCAGACACCTGCGGCCAGCGCGCCACCGACTGCCGCAACCGGAACAGCGCGGCCGGCGACGACCCAGACCGCGCCGCCGGCGGGCTTTACCCAGACCATCGTTCTCTGGCCCAACGGCGCGCCGGGAGCGCTGGGATCAACCGAGGGAGACATCCCCAAGCTGTTCACCTATCCCACTACGGGTGCTGGACCGCATCCGACAGTGATCGTGATGCCGGGCGGCGGCTACACGCACCTGGTGATGGAGCAGGAGGGCGCGTACGAGGCGCGCTGGCTCGCCGCACATGGCGTTGCGGCGTTTGTGCTGGAGTACAGGCTGGCGCCGGCCTATCTGTATCCCACCCAGAGCCGGGACGTCTCGAGGGCAATCCGCTATGTGCGTTCGCATGCGGCGGAGCTTGGGGTGAAGCCGGATGCTATCGGGATTTGGGGATTCTCCGCCGGTGGCAGCCTCGCGGGATACGCGGCGACGATCCACGACGTCGGCAACCCTGCCGCCGTGGATCCGATTGACCGCGTCTCCGACCGGCCGGACTTCGAGATCGTGTCCTATGGACGGATGGATATGAGCGTGCCGACGGCTAACGGTACGCTGCCAATGGAGAGCATTCTGGGGCCGCACCCGAGCCAGGCAGCGATCGATGCAATCGATCCGGTGAAGCACGTCACGGCGGAGTCCAGTCCGTCGTTCCTCTACTCGACCACGGGCGACAAGACGGTGGATTCGCGCAACGCTGCGAAATTCTACGTCGCGCTAAAGGCCGCTGGCGTGGCTTCGGAGCTGCACATCTTCGAGCTTGGCGCGCATGGCACGCACATGGGAGAAGGCCTGCCGCCCGCGATGCATGAGCTGACCGTGACGCCGACTCTGATCGCGAACTGGATGCAATTGCATGGCTGGATGCCGGCACAGCCAGAGTAAATCTCAAGAGGTGCAATGCATCGGCGCTGGTGCACTTTCAAAGATGTTAAGTCGTTGGAATCCGCATGGATAGCGGGTTCTAGAAGAAATCCACAGAAACCTTGGGATTTGCACTTGCGTGCACAGGCGGGGCACTTCTAATGTCCTTCTCAACTGATGACACGTAGTTAGTCGGAGGTTGAGTTCGAAGGCGGAACCGGAAGGTCGGGTTGGAGGCGCAAGCCAAGAATCAGACACGAAGACAGCCGGAAGATCGATCGAGGCGAAAGCCAAAGATCAGGTCCGAAGGAGGCCGGAAGGTTGATCGAAAGCGCAAGCGGAGATTGACAGGAAGGTTCAGCCGGAGGGTTGGTCGCCAACGCAAGTTGGAGATTGGCCCGAAGGTAGCCGAAGGTTGATCGGAGACGCAAGTCAAGGATCGGCCGGAAGCGGCGCCGAGATGCAACGCCGAGGAGTCGGTTGTTGGTCCGTCAGGCAGGGTCGGACGGTGGATCGGCGGCGCAAGCCGCAGGTTGGCCGGTCGGCAGCGCCGACGGGGTGCCACAGCCGATGAGACGGAGGTTGAGTTCGAAGGCCAGGCCGAAAGGTCGGTCGAAGACGCGAGTCGGAGACAGGACCGGGAAGCAGAGCCGGAGATGCGACAGCCGGAGTCGGAACGTTGGTCCGTCAGGCAGGGCTGGAAGGTTGATCGGCGGCGCAAGCCGCAGGTTGGCTGGAAGGCAGCGCCGAAGGGATTGAGCGGCCGATGAGAGTCGGAAGTTAGGTTCGAAGGCGGAACCGGAAGGTTGAACGAAGGCGCAAGCTGGAAGTCAGCCGGAAGGTTGAGCCGGAAGACTGATCGAAGGCGCAAGCTGGAGGTCAGTCGGAAGGACAGGCTGGAGGATCGGCAGGCGGCGCAAGTCGCAGGTCGGTGTGAAGGCTGGGCCGGAAGGTTGGCCGGAGACGCAAGTTGAAGGTTGGCTGGAAGGCAGGCCGGAAGGTTGGTCGCCAACGCAAGTTGGAGGTTGACCGGAGGGCAAGTCGAAGGATCTGACGGTCGATGAGAGTCGGAGGTTGGGTTGGAAGGCAGAGCCGGAGATGGATCGCCGACGCAAGTCGGAGGTCAATCGGAAGGCGAGGCTGAAAGGTTGATCGCCGGTGCAAATCGGGGGTTGGCTTGACGGTAGCCAGAAGACGCAGCGCCGATTTGAAACTGCGAGTTCCTCAAGAATGAAACGCCAGAGACCCCACGGTCTCTGGCGTTTTCGTTTTGGTTACGCACATCACAGCGTCGAGATATGGTCACTCCCTCGGTCTGGGCGTATCCTTTTCCCCATGCCACAAGCCCTCTTCAAAGCTCTCCTTTTCGCGCTGTTTCTCGCGCCTGCAGCCACTGCCGTGCCCGCCGCACCGCTGCCCCAACCAGCGTCCAAGCCGCTGTTCTCCGAAGACTTCGAATCCGGCGCAATCGACAAGAACATCTGGACTCAGGACGTCACCGGCGACGCCATCCTCACTGTCCAGTCGGACAAGGTCGCCCACGGCAAGTACGCGCTGCTCGTCCGCTGCCCCGCGCCCGCGCAGCGCACTCACGCGTTCCTGGAGGTGAAGAACCTGCCCGAGCCGCTGCAGCACCACCACTTCGGCCGCGCCTATGTCTACATCACGCCGGTCGTTCCCGATCGCCACACCGTCTTCATCACCGCCGGTACGGCCGGCTTCCCCCACTCCCGGTTCTTTGAAATCGCCACGTCCCACTCCAACTTCCAGACCACTTTCACCAATGACGTTGACGGCGGCGAAGACTGGCATGCGGGGCCGCCACTCCCGCTCGGCCACTGGTTTCTGCTGGAGTGGGAGTTCAAGGACCAGCCCGACCGGGAGACGATCTGGGTCGACGGCGAGCAAGTCATGGATTCGCCGTTTGCCTTCAAGTCCACCACGCAATCCGCGGGCCTGATCGGCGCCTTCACTGACGTTGCCTTCGGCTTCCTGCTCCGCGGCGCCGCGCCCGTGCCCTTCGACATTTACTATGACGACATCGCCCTCGACACCCACCGCATCGGCCCGGTGAAGTGATCCCATCCGGTCTATTGCGGCGTCATGCCGATGGTGGCGAGCCAGGTGTCGACTAGCTGGGGCCACTTGCTGACGGGGAGTTTGGTGGGACGGAGGCCGAAGGCGTGGCCGCCCTGGGCGTAGAGGTGCATCTCCACGGGCACGCCGGCGTTCTTGAGCGCGATGTAGTAGACCAGCGCTTGGTTGATGCCGTCCACGTGGTCGTCCTCGTTCTGGAGGATGAAGGTGGGCGGGGCCTGCGCGGTGAGGTGGGCGCGGATGTCGGGATTCAGCCTGGGTGCGACGAGCTTCTCGTCGCCGAAGGAGAGATGGCCGGGATAGATGGCGACGGCGAAGTCGGGGCGACAGCTTACCTTGTCGGCGGCGTCGACGGCCGGATAGATGCGCGTGGTGTGGACGCTGGTGGCGGCGACGAGATGGCCGCCGGCGGAGAAGCCTAGGACGCCGATCTTGTGCGGATCGATGTGCCACTCGGCGGCGTGGAAGCGGACCAGGCCGATGGTGCGCTGCGCGTCTTCGAGCGCAATCGGCGATTGCGGATATGCGCCCCAGTCCGGGTTCGAGCGCGGCGCGGGCACACGGTACTTGAGCAGGATGCAGGTGATACCGCGAGGCACCAGCCAGTCGCAGACTTCGGTGCCTTCGAGATCGATGGCGAGAATCTCATATCCACCGCCGGGAAAGACGACGACCGCTGCGCCGGTGTTCTTTCCCTTTGGCGAATAGACCGTCATCGTAGGCCGCGACACGTTGCTGATGTAGAGCCACGGCTTGCCGGCGACCAGTTCCTTCGGGTCGGCGTCCGTCTCCATCTTCTCCGGACCCATGGCGGGGCTTGGGTCCGGCGGCGTCCCCGGCCAGATCGGGACCTGGGTGTGACCGGGCGAGGGCTGCCAGACGGGTTGCTGGGCGGGCAGGATGGTGACGGCAGAGAGAAGGCAGAAGGCGAGGAGGAGAGGCTTCATTGGAGTTCCCGGGACGCGGATTTCTGCGATCGAAGGCAGAAGGTCATCGTACGGGGGCGCGATTTTGTGGAAGAAAGAAAATGCGGGACAGGTGCCGGGAAAGGCACCGTGGCCCAGTTCCCTGTCCGGTCTGGCACCCGGCAAGTCAGTTCAGTTGGCTGGGCCTGGGTGGGAGGGTGGGAGGACCGTGAACGGGAAGATACTGATGTTCTGAGTCCCCAACATCAGGGCGTACTCGCCGGGTTCGAGCGGGGATTGCGGGCGAATCAGCCAGTATTGCGGCTCCGGTTGGGAGACATCGGCCGGAACCAGATCGGTCTTATTGGCATCGGCCATTTTTGAGCCGCCGACGACTGGATAGACGATCATCCTGCCGCCATCGAGTTCCCTTGCGCCTTTCTTCGGGTGCAGCCTGACCAGCACAGGAGCACCGGGAATTGAGTAGAAATGACAGACGCAGATGGTGGGTTGTGCCGCCTCTACCTGGGTGGAGGCGTGCTCGCCGTCATATTCGGCCACAATTTTTGCCGGGACTATTCCATACGAAAGGCCTGCCGCGAGGCTATGCGCAGTTTTGGTTTTGGTTGCATTCTGATTCGCGACCAGAGTCCATTCGCTCCCATGGATGTAGATCCCGGCGCGGTTGGTCGGGTAATCCGCGGTCAGCTCCTTGCCGCTGTCTTGTGCCGGATGATTGTCTTGAACGGCGCGAGCCGGAGCCGGATTGTTCTGTGCGTAGGCTGCGAGGAAGGTGGATG
Source organism: uncultured Granulicella sp. (assembly GCA_964489045.1). Classification (GTDB taxonomy): domain Bacteria; phylum Acidobacteriota; class Terriglobia; order Terriglobales; family Acidobacteriaceae; genus Edaphobacter. Next base: position 10,072 of record CAZAXI010000133.1, read on the forward strand.
AAGCGAGGACAAAGCATGAAACCCAGATAGCACGTCGCATATTCATGGCCCGCGATCAGGACCCTTTCTGAGGACGGGAGAAGGGTAGCAACGTCAATGCGGAAGATCAACTGGAAATCGGGGGGACGGGGCACCCGGCTCGGTGGCCCCGATCCTCACTCATCGCGTCACGGTCGCCTTTTCGGAGGCTTGGTATCCCCGGCATCACGCCCTTCCGCTATTGACCTGAACGGGTGCGGTATCGATTTCTCCGGCTCCTTGGCTGCGTTTCGGAGATAGTCTGTGATGCTCTTTCGAAGTCTCGCGCCCCAGTCCGGCACTTGTATTTCGTAGATGATTACTCGTAGATGTCTAAGGTCGAAAGGGACGTCGTCCACTTTTGAGGCGGTGAATACGACCGGCTTGACGGCGGCATGGGCTAACCCCAGCTCATAAAACACGTTGGGGTTCTTGCCCGACAAGTCGGCGAGAAGAAGCTTGGCCTTCACGATCTCTTCCCATATCTGTTCGACAACACTACCCGTCGTAAACAGTTCGTCAGCTCTGACCGGCTCGAAACCCGCCTCCCTAATCGCTGGGATGTAAATCTCTTGATAGTACCTATCAAACCACTCGCCAAAGGGCATCATTACAAAGCAGGTTTCCAAGAACTCCCGGCCGCGAGGCTCCTTGATCACAGCAGGGCCCGGAATCTTCTCAGGAGGAGCAGGAAGGGTAGTGGTAGTTGTTCCTGTTGCCGCTTCGACTTGGCGTTCGGCGACACTGGAAGTTGGAAGTCCGGCCGCGAATGACCGCAGGTAGGTCAGATTCGTCGTGAAGACCTTAGCGAATGTTTCCGCCCGGTCGCGCGGTATTGTGAACTCGCGCGTCAGCGTGTTGAGGAAGAACTCGTCTTCAGGAATGGCCTTGCCACCGTAGAACTTCTCCACCTCGTCGAAATCCTTGACATGTCGAAAAGCGGCGAATAGCCCTTCGGTACGCTGCTGAGGGGAGCTGGGAGCAACAATGTCTTGTCCTAACTTGGCTAGGCTAATCTTTGCAGTTGGCCCTGTTCCGTCCACCAAGCCATATTGGTTGGCGGAACGCAGAAGTTCCAGAAATCGCCAGTCCTGAACTTGCTTGTATCCAACGGCAGTCGCCACCGATGCTGCCGGCATCGGATTTCCCGCGTTCTTGTCTTCAATCGCCTTGGCAACTCGGATTGCGTCTTCTAGAGTGTGCTTCGGGAATGTCCACGGTAGCCTGCCAGTGGCAGCGGAATTCTTCTGCTTGCGGGCAGCCTTTTGGGCATTTCTTTTCGCAGCCGCGTTCTTTGGCTTGGGCTTCTTGGGCCGGGTAGCCTTAGCTTTGCCGTTTGGCGTCTCGCCAGCGTTGGGTGGTTGCGCAACTTCAGCCATTTGAACTCCGTGGGAAAATGACGTGCCGAGTATACCTCAATGGCGGCGGTGCGGATGAACAATCGATGGGCAAGAAACAGATTCCCTTGGGGAATGACAACCAGAAAACGGCGGCAGAGCCGAAGCTCTGCCGTCTGGTTATGCTCTCAGGTGGCTGATCGAGGGTCGCCAGCCGCTCGTGTTGGCGCCCCTTAATCTTCGCTCTTGTCGTCGTCGAGCTGTTCGCCCCGACGTCCTTTGTAGTAGGCCTCAGAGTCGGGGTGGTCACCCGTGATGTCGCTCACCGCCGTGTCGAAGAAGCCCCGGTGGGAGTCGTGGATGCCCTGTTCGTATTCTTCGCGGTCTTCCTTAGATACTGCCATAATGCACCTCGAAGCGTGGTTACGCGCTGGACTGCGTGGACTGAAGATACTCCCGCCAACTTCGGCGCACGGTAATATTTTTGTCGTCTGTCGCATGCAATGTGTGGTGGCCGACGTGAAAAAGGCGGACTCCGAGGAGTCCGCCTTTTGGAGTTTTATTGGGAGTCGGGTTTGGTGGCAGGGCTGAAGCCCTGCCCTTCCGGTTTCGTGCCCCACCCGAGTTTCGTGGCCGCTTACTCCGCGGCCATTTCTTCCTGTTCGCCTTCCATGCGCATGAGTTCGAGTTCGCGCTCTTCGGCTTCGATGGCTGCGGTGACTTCCTGCTGGACCTGGGCTGCCACTTCTTCCAGCTCGGGTGAGAGCTGGACGTTGCGGTAGTACTCCATGCCGGTACCGGCGGGAATGAGGCGGCCGACGATGACGTTTTCCTTGAGGCCGCGCAGCGTGTCGACGGAGCCGTTGATGCTGGCTTCGGTGAGCACGCGGGTGGTCTCCTGGAAGCTCGCCGCCGAGATGAAGCTGTCGGTGGAGAGCGACGCCTTGGTGATGCCGAGCAGGAGCGAGCGTCCGATTGCCGGACGGCCGCCGGCCATGAGGACCTTCTGGTTCTCCTCGTTGAAGCGGAAGCGGTCGGTCTGCTGCTCGAGCAGGAAGGCGGAGTCGCCGACCTCCTCGATCTTGACCCAGCGGAGCATCTGGCGAACGATGGTCTCGATGTGCTTGTCGGAGATGGCGACACCCTGGA
>CAZAXI010000134.1:0-12345 GCA_964489045.1 uncultured Granulicella sp.
AGAGTTCGTCGCGGTAGACGCGGAAGGACCAGGAAGAGTTGATCTGGGCTACGATTCCGCCGTCGAGTTCGAAGGTTCCGTAAGCGGTGTCGTCGGCGGTAGCGGTGTAGTGCTGACCCTGCTCATCCCAACGATCCGGGATTGCGGTGCCGCCGAGGCACTGGACGGCGCGGACGCGGCCGAAGGTGTGGTCGAGGACGTAACGCCAATGGCAGAACATGTCGCTGATGATGCCGCCGCCGTCTTCTTTTCGGTAGTTCCACGAGGGACGCTGCGCGGGTTGATCGTCGCCCTCGAAGACCCAGTAACCGAACTCGCCACGCACGGAGAGGATGCGGCCAAAGAAGCCACTGTCGATGAGTTGCTTGAGCTTGCGCATTCCGGGCAGGAATAGCTTGTCCTGCACGACGCCGTGCTTCACGCCGGCGGCGCGGGCGTGGGCGGCGAGGCGGAGGGCGGTGGCGAGGTCGCCGGCGAGGGGTTTCTCGCAGTACACATGCTTGCCGGCAGCGATGGCAAGCTCGACGCTGGGGGCGCGAAGGTTGGTGAGCTGCGCGTCGAAATAGATGGCGTCGTCCGGGTTGGCGAGGGCGGTGCGGAGGTCGGTGGTCCAGCGTGTGACCTTATGTTCGCGGGCGATTTGCTCCAGCTTGGCGGCGTTGCGGCCGACGAGAATTGGGTCGGGGACCAGGCGCGAGCCGTCGACGAGAGCGATGCCGCCCTGCTGGCGAATGGCGAGGATGGATCGGACCAGGTGCTGGTTGAGCCCCATGCGTCCGGTGACGCCGTTCATGATGATGCCGATCCGTGTCTCGCTCATGGTCCTGCTTTTCCTCACTCAGTCAGGCAGAAGCCGTGTTGCTCACTTCGCGTAAAAAACTACGATCGCGCGCCTCCGGTCCGAACCAAATGATGACGATCATCAACACGATGACGCCGGCCTCGAACACGGTTAGCGCCCAGGGATATCCGAAGCGGTCGCGCAACCTGAATTCTACTGCGGTCGCGGGCGCAGCCAGCAGAGTTCCCAGTTGATAGACGATCCCGGGAAAGAGGCTGCGTACCATGTCGGGGGAAAGCTCGTTCAAGTGCGCGGGGATGACGCCAAACGCGCCCTGCACCCCGGTCTGCATCAGGAACGAGCCGGCGGCCAATACGGCCAGCGAGGTTCCGAACGCCCACGACGGGATCGCCAGCAGCGCAATGCCCAACGCAAGCATGATGGCGTTGCGCCGGCCGATCCTTTGCGACAGATGGCCGAAGAGGAGCGCGCCGAAGATGGCTCCGATGTTGTAGAGGATGGGTATGCCGTATAGCGCCTGCATTCGGAAGACGGACCTTGCTGCGATGCCGGGGATGGACTTGAGGAAATCGGGATACAGGTCCTGCGCGCCGTGTGATAAGCCCAGCAGCACGGTCATCATCAGCAGCAGGTAAAGGAACATGCCCTGGTGGTCGAGAAGCGATCCGAATACTTGTCGCATCGATGCGGGCCGATGTTGCTTCCACGCCACGGACTCCGGCGCGAACAGCGTGAGGACAACGATGACGACTGCCGCTGGCGCGCTGACAAAGAAGACGGAGCGCCAGCCAAAAGCCGGGGCCAGCGCCTGCATGGCGACCGACGCGAGCAGGTAACCCATAGGATAGCCGGCTTGGATCATGCCGGAGAGGGTGCCGCGAAACCGGCGCGGCGAGCTTTCCATGGCATAGGAGGCGCCGATGCCCCAGTACCCGCCCATGCCGATTCCGTAGAGCGCTCGGCAGGCGACAAAGCACGCATAGTTGGGCGCAAATCCAGTGAGCACGGTAAATAGCGAGAAGTAAAGAACGCAGAAGATGAGCGGACGCTTGCGCCCGAACCTGTCTGCGAGGGCGCCGAAGAACAAGGCCCCCAGCGGGCGCATGGCGAGGGTGAGGGTGAGCGTGTACACCACCGAAGTCTTCGATACATGGAAATGCTCCGCCAGTGTGTCGAACAAGAACACGACTACGAAGAAGTCGAAGGCGTCCAGCACCCAGCCCAGGATGCCTGAACTAACGGCGAACCTCCAGCCTCTCGTCTCCCGGTCGCTGCTCGTGTCTGCGGCGGATACAAACGTCATGTTGAGTTCGCCATTTCCGTGACCGTCTGCCGGGGCTGGGGCAATTTAAGTGCCTGTCAGGTGGAAAGATTGTATCCCGATGCTGGATTCAGGCAAAAGCAATACGGAAGAGCAGAGCGCGAGATGCTGGGATTATGATGGCGTAAACGAGAACCATTTTGCGAGGCCGATTAGGGGAGCACATACGAGTGGAACTGGACGAAAAGACGATTGAAACTCTCACCGGCGTGGCGACGGCGACACTCACGACCGTGCTGCTGAAGAAGGGTCTGCGCAATGTTTGGCTGCGTGGCACCAAGCCGCTGCGCCCGGGCCAGAAGCGCGTGGTCGGCCCGGCGTTCACGTTGCGGTTTGTGCCGGCGCGGGAGGACCTGGCGACGCCGGAGTCGTGGAGTTCGCCGATCTCGACGCGGGCCGCGATTGAAGCGATGCCGCCGGGTTGCGTTGCGGTCGTCGACGCGATGGGGGTTACCGACGCAGGTATCTTCGGGGATATTCTCTGCGAGCGGATGCAGGTGCGCGGAGTTGCGGGTCTGGTCAGCGATGGTGTTGTTCGCGATGTGGCCGGTGTTCTCCGCACCGGATTGCCGGTCTGGTGCGCGGGCGTTGCAGCGCCGCCGTCGGTCGCCGGGCTGACCTTTGTCAATTGGCAGGAGCCGATTGGGTGTGGCGGTGTGGCGGTGTTTCCCGACGACGTGATGGTTGCGGATGAAGATGGAGCGGTGGTGATTCCGAAGGCGCTGGTGAACGAAGTGGCAGAGACGGCAGCGGAGCAGGAGCAGTTGGAAGCGTGGATTGTGGGCGAGGTGCAGGCGGGCGCGCCGCTGCCGGGCCTCTACCCTATCAATGCAGAGAACAAGGCCCGGTACGAGGCATTCCGCAAGAGTCGAACCGGAGTCGCCAAGTAGGCGCGGCCTATCGCTCGCGGGGGGAAGATTTGTCACCAGCAGGTCACGCCGCGCCAAGCACGTCCCCGGTCAGCACGCACGATTCGCTATATCGCAAGATTGCGTGGCGAATTATGCCGATCATGCTTGTCTGCTACATCGTCGCCTATATCGACCGGGTGAATGTGGGCTTTGCCAAACTGCAAATGCTGGGCGACTTGAAGTTCAGCGACAGTGTTTATGGCTTCGGCGCAGGTGTTTTCTTTCTGGGATACTTCGTTTTCGAGGTTCCCAGCAACCTCATTCTTCACAAGGTGGGGGCGCGCGTCTGGATCTGCCGGGTGCTGGTGACCTGGGGGATCATTTCGGGCTGTACCGCGCTGGTGCACACCCCGGGCGAGTTTTACACCATGCGGCTGCTGCTCGGCATCGCGGAGTCGGGCTTTTTCCCGGGCATGATTCTGTATCTCACGTACTGGTTTCCATCGCATCGGCGGGCCAATATGGTGGCGATCCTGCTGACTGGGAGCGCGATCTCAGGAATCATCGGCGGTCCGGTATCGGGCTATATTCTGCACTACCTTGCCGGGATACTGGGTGTCGCGGGATGGCAATGGCTCTTCATTCTGGAAGCTCTGCCCGCGGTTGTTTTGGGCGTCGTCGTGCTCTTTACGTTTGACGATCGCGTGGTCAAGGCGAACTGGCTATCCGCGGAAGAGAAGGCGGTCGTGGTTGCCGAGATCACTGAAGAAGCGACCGCAAAGACGCACCACACCACCCTTTCCGTGTTCACCAGCGCGCGGGTGTGGCTGATGGGGATCATCTACTTCGGCATAGAGATGGGATCGTATGCCATCGGATTCTGGTTGCCGACCATGATTCGGCAGACCGGCGTGAAAGATTCGTTCGACATCGGCCTGCGCACGGTTGTCCCCTATAGCCTCGCGCTGATCGCGATGATTCTGGTTGGCCGCCACTCGGACAAGACGCGCGAACGGCGCTGGCACGTGATTGCGCCTTCGATGGTCGCGGCCATCGGCTTTGCCTTGTGTACCCAGGGGAATGGCAATCCAATGCTGGTGGCGATCGGGATGAACATGGCTGTGGTGGGCGTGGTGATTGCCGTGCCGCAGTTCTGGGCGCTGCCAACCTCTTTTCTCGGAGGCACGGCTGCTGCTGCCGGCATCGCTCTGGTGAATTGCACGGGCAACCTCGGCGGGTTCTTCAGCCCCATGATTATCGGCTTCCTGAAAACGCATACGGGTACGCTGAACTCAGGGCTATACCTGATGGCCGGATGCATGCTGGCATCGTCCATTCTGATCGTCGCGCTGGTTCCGGCGAGGCTGGTGAATCGTTGATTGCAACGGATGGGGTAAGATTTTTTGTGCTTGTACAGGGGGAATCTTGTATGTCAGGAGATTTTGCGACGGAGCTTCGTTTTCGCTCGTTCAGCTTGCCCCTTCGCTCTCTGGTTGGCGCAACTCTGCTGATGGCATCCGCCGGAGCCGTCGCTCAGCAGCCGGCTATTGTGCAAGGCCCCAGTGCACCGCCGTCTCAGACCGGCAATAACACCTGGACAGCCCCGCCGGGTTCGCAGATCAGTGTCGACCGCCGGTCCGGCCGCTACAGTATCACCCTGCCCATCCAGCCGACCGACGGCTCGCGCGAACAGGCACTGCGTTTCGCCGACTGGGCCGCCCACCCCTACGCGGGCTCGGGACCGTACCCAGCCACGCGCGAGGAGCCGGCCTCGCTGGCAACGCACACCGTGTACCGGCCGGCGGACCTGGCAAAAACGCCAAAGCTGCCGGTGGTGCTGTGGGCGAACGGCGGATGTAGAAATACGTCGGTCGAGTTTACTCGCTTCCTCGGCGAGTTGGCATCGCATGGGTATCTGGTGATCGCGGTCGGCCGCAGTAACATTCCATTCCTGGTGATTCACGGCAGCATCGCCGCGGTAGCGGACCAGAAAGACGCGAACGGAAATCCGCTGATCATCAGCGATCCCGCGTATATGATCAAGGGCCTTGACTGGGCCATCGCCGAAAACACGCGCCGGGACAGCCCGCTCTACGGCAAGGTCGACACCGCGAAGGTCGCAACCATGGGGCAGTCCTGCGGCGGCCCACAGGCCTTCAAAGCGGCCAAAGATCCGCGCGTCAACACGGTGGTCGCGCTGAACAGCAGCTTCCCCACGCAAGCCGCTCCCGGAATGGTCGGCGGCACAAACGATGGCTGGCTGGCGGAGAAACTCGCCATTCCGGCAGCGCTGTTCAATGGCGGTCCGGCAGACGGCGGCTATGCTGGGGCCGAGCAGTGCTACAAGGCACTGCCTTCCACGTTGCCAGTGCTGAAAGCCAGCCTGACGCCGGTCGGCCACACCGGCGCGTATCCAATGCCCGATCTTCGCTGGTCCACGGCTGTGCTGGCATGGCTCGACTGGCAACTGAAGGGCGACACACGGGCGGTGCGCACGTTCGCCGGGCCGGACTGCTCTCTATGCAAGGATTCAGACTGGTGGATCGATTCGCAGAACATTCCTTAGGATTTGATTGGGATTGCTGGGACCTAGAGGGAACAGAGAATGACCAAGGGCTTGTACAAAGGGCTGACCAGTTACGGCGACGCCGATTTCTCCTTGTTCCTGCGCAAAGCTTTCATCAAGGCTGCGGGGTATTCCGACGACGCGCTGGATCGCCCGATCGTCGGCGTGACCAACACCTACAGCGACTACAATCCGTGCCACGGCAATGTGCCCGACCTGATCGAGAGCGTGAAGCGTGGCGTACTGCTGGCCGGCGGGCTGCCGATGGTGTTCCCCACCATCTCCATCGCCGAGAGCTTCGCGCATCCCACCTCGATGTTCCTGCGCAACCTGATGGCGATGGAGACGGAAGAGATGGTCCGCGCACAGCCCATGGACGCGGTGGTGGTGATCGGCGGCTGCGACAAGAACCTTCCCGCGCAGGTGATGGCGGTTGCAAGCGTGGATTTGCCCGCAGTGGTGCTGCCAACCGGGCCGATGCTGGTGGGCCACTATAAAGGCGAAGTGCTCGGCGCTTGCACCGACTGCCGGCGGCTGTGGGCGCAGCATCGTGGGGGCGCAATCGACGTTGCCGAGACGGAGTTGATCAGCGGACGTCTGTGCCCTTCCGTGGGCACGTGCAGTTCGATGGGTACGGCGAGTACCATGGCATGCCTGGTCGAAGCGCTAGGCCTCGCGCTGCCCATGAGCGCGACCGCTCCTGCCACGCACGCCGACCGTCGCCGCATTGCCGAGGCGAGCGGCAAGCGCGCGGCAGAGATGGCGCTCTCTGGCGCGCCCAAGCCAAGCGACCTGATCACCGGCGCGTCCGTACGCAACGCCATGATCGTGCTGCAGGCGATTGGCGGATCCACCAATGGGTTGATTCACCTTACGGCTATCGCGGGCCGGGCCGGAGTGAAGTTCGATCTCGAGGCATTCGATCGCCTGGGGCGTGAGGTCCCGGTGCTGCTGAACCTCAAGCCCTCCGGCGCGCACTACATGGAGGACTTCCACCACGCCGGCGGCTTGCCTGCTCTTATGCGCGAGCTCTCTCCGCTGCTCGACACCTCCGCGCCCAGCGTCTCCGGCTTCATTCTGGGCGATGTGATTGCCGAGGCGGAGGAGGTCCCCAACCAGGATGTGATTCGCTCGCTTGCGGCGCCGCTGACGAAGGAAGGCGCGATGGCGGTGCTGCATGGCAACCTGGCCCCGCGCTCGGCGGTGATCAAGCACTCGGCTGCGTCGGCGAACCTGTTGCGCCACACCGGCCGCGCGGTGGTGTTCGATTCGCTCGAAGATATGGCTGCACGCATCGACCTGCTTGACCTCGACGTCAACGCCGACGACGTGCTGGTTCTGCGCAACGCCGGACCGAAGGGAGCGCCGGGAATGCCCGAGGCGGGCTATCTGCCGATCCCGATGAAGCTGGCGCGCCAGGGGGTCAAGGACATGGTGCGCATCTCGGACGCGCGCATGAGCGGGACCGCGTTCGGGACGGTGGTGCTGCATATCGCGCCGGAATCGGCTGTGGGCGGCCCGCTGGCAATCGTCCAGACGGGCGACCGCATTTCGTTGGACGTCGAAGCGCGCAGCATCGAACTTCTGATCGACGATGCGGAGCTGCAACGCAGGCTGGCAGCATGGAAGGCATCGCCAGCGCATCGCGAAAGGCCGGTACGCGGCTATGCGCGGCTGTTTGAGGACTGCGTGCTGCAAGCGGATGAAGGGTGCGACTTTGATTTTCTTCAGCGCGAGGGGCGGGGCACCGCATGAAAAACTTACGCCGCATCCCGTTCGTTCCCTTCCCCGTCCTGATTTGCCTGGCTGCGTCGACCATGGCTGCAGCACAGACTGCGCCCGCACCCGCTGCCGCAGCGCCGCCCGTCGATTTGAAGTTCGACTTCAGCGCCGGCCCAGCCAGACCGGGGTACACGCGGGTTGTTCCGACAGCCGTTTATACAGATGCCGCCGGTTATGGGTACGAGTCCGGCGCGCAGGTTTCCACTGGCGACAATGGCCAGACTACGACCAGCGATAAGCCGTTTATGTTTTCCGCGAAGGTGCCGGAGGGCAACTTCAATGTGACGGTCACGTTTGGCGACTCTACCACCGCAACCACTACGACGTTCAAGGCGGAGTCCGGGCGGTTGATGCTGGAGCGTGTCGAGGTCCCGGCGGGTCAGGTTGCGGAACGGACCTTCACCACCAACGTGCGCACGCCGAAACTGCCCAAGCTGCCGCTGAATGCCACCGGGCGCGAAGAGGTGAGTCTGGACCAGTTCGATGGAAGCAGCTCGCGCGATTGGGACGACAAGTTAACCGTGGAAGTGGTGAGTCCTCACGCAGCGTTGCGAACGATTGAGATCGTGTCGGCGCCGAGTGCACCTACGACCTTTATCGCGGGCGATTCAACGGTGACGGACCGTGATGGCGGCGGGGATGTGAGTTGGGGACAGATGCTGCCGGTGTTTTTGAAGCCGGGGGTTGCGGTGTCAAACAACGCGCAGTCCGGCGAGACGCTGAAGTCGTTTATGAATGCGCTGCGCCTGGACAAGATGTTGAGCACGATGAAGAAGGGTGATTATCTCTTCATACAGTTCACGCACAACGATTCGAAGATTAGTTGGCCGCAGACGTATGCGGACGCGGAGACCACGTACAAGGCGTATTTGAAGGTCTATATTGCCGAGGCACGCCTGCGTGGTGCAACGCCGGTGCTGGTGACGGCGATGGACCGCGGCGCTCGCGGGACCGGAGCGCCTACACACGGCCATGGCGACTATCCGCAGGCGATGCGCGAAGTTGCGCAGGAGGAGCATGTGGCGCTGATTGATCTGTACAGCATGAGCGACACGTTCTATGAATCGGCCGGCGCCGACGCTGGGAAGATCCTGGCCGATGGGACGCACTCGACCGCATACGGTGGCTATGAATTTGCCAAGTGCATTGTGATGGGGATCAAGCAGAACAAGCTCGACCTTGCCAACTTCATCGTGGACGGCTTCAAAGACTTCGATCCGGCGCATCCTGATAGTGCCGCTGCACTGGACCTGGGCCCGCTTTTCAGCAGTGGCGGAGGCGGGCGAGGACCCCGACCCGGCGGCGCAGGACCGACGGGCGCTCCGGGCGCGGCGAATCCGCCTGCCAATGCGAACCCCGGTCCGGGACCGCTCTGAGCTCAGTCTGCCGAATCGTTGCTATCCTGAACCAGAACGGAAACTGATGATGAAGCTCGACCATACCGCCAAAGGCGTCTATGCCATTGCTGTAACGCCATTCACGCCAGACGGCGCGGTCGACGTCGAGTCGGTGGACCGCGTGACGGATTTCTACCTGTCCTGCGGCGTCTCGGGGCTGACGATTCTGGGAATGATGGGCGAGGCGCCGAAGCTTGATCCGGCTGAGGCATTGGCAATCTCGAAGCAAGTTGTTGGCCGGGCGAATGTCCCGGTGGTGGTCGGCGTCTCCGCTGCGGGCTTTGCGGCCATGCGGTCGCTGGCGCGCGGCGTGATGGATGCCGGCGCGGCGGGCGTGATGATCGCGCCGCCAGCCGCCCTACGCACGGACGATCAAATCGTGAACTACTTCGCGCAGGCGGTGGCGGCGATCGGGAGTGATATCCCGTTTGTCCTGCAGGATTATCCGCTGGCGTTGACTGTGGTGATGACGCCGAAGGTGATCCGCCAGATTGTGATGGACAACCCGTCATGCGTGATGCTGAAGCATGAGGATTGGCCGGGGCTGGAAAAAATCTCGGCGCTGCGCGGCTTTCAACGCGACGGGTCGCTGCGGCCGCTCTCGATTCTTTGCGGCAACGGCGGCTTGTTTCTGGACTTCGAGATGGAGCGTGGCGCGGATGGCGCGATGACCGGCTACGCCTTTCCGGACATGCTGGTCGACGTGGTGAAGCTTGCGCAGGAAGGCCGACGCGATGCGGCACACGATCTGTTCGACGCTCACCTTCCGCTGATGCGATACGAGCAGCAGCAGGGAATCGGATTGGCCGTACGCAAATATGTGCTGCAAAAGCGGGGAGCCATCGCCTATGACACGCAGCGCGCTCCGGCGGGCTGCCTTAGCGCGATGGCAAAGGCAGAGATCGACTATCTGCTTGGCCGGCTCGCGCGCCACGATCCGCGCGCGGCGTTCTAGCGCTACGGGAGGCTTAGGAGGCGCGCGGGGTTCACCTTCGACATCTGATCGATGTCGGTCTGCGAAAGGCCCTGTTTTTTGAGGCCATCGAAGAGTAGCTGCAACCCGTCCGGGTGGAGCGGGTTGGCAGGTTGGCCCATGTCGGAGGAGAGGATGCAGTGCTCCACTCCGATGGCGCGAATCGCTTTCGCGTAGTCGGCAAAATCGAATTGCTTCGATGCGCCGATCAGGCCGTTGTAGACGAATTCGATGTAAGCGCCGAGTTGCGCGGCTTGCTGCATTTGCGGAATTGTCATGGATATGGGCGACAACATTGGGTGCGTTACGACCATCTGCTTGACGCCCTGCCTGCGCGACTCCTGAATGAGCAGCAGATCGTCCTCGGGCGAGTTGTGGCCGGTAGCCATCACGAGATCGTACTTCGCGATCATGGCGATGACGGCCTTGGTTTCAGGAAGAAGCTCGCCATTGCGCGAGACGGCGACGTAGGGACGGTCGACCTTCGAGGCGATGACCTGAGCTCGGGTGTCGTAGGTTGCCATCCAGACCAGCTTGCCCAGATGCCCGGTGGTGAGCGCCATCTTCTCCACTGCAGCCGGGTTCATGCCGCCCACGCTGAGGTTGAGGTCGATGCCTCCGAAGACCTGGATGCCGGGAACTACCTTGTGGACAAGGTAAGCGTCCGACGCAGTAGGTGCGAAGTGATTCTTGAGGACGATGGCACGCATGCCACGGCTTTCGGCGAGCTTCGCAAGGTCGATGGCGTCGATGCTTCTTGGGGTCGAGTCGGGAGCTGTATGAACATGGATATCGATGACCCCGTCGAGGGGCCTGTTCTGGGCAGGTGCGTTCCAGGGGAGGAGAGCGCTGGAAATCAGGATTGCAACGCGAAGGGATTTCATAGCTGCCTTTCGGTGGACTGTCTGAGGTCATATCACGACACGCTGCATCCTGGCGAATTCGAGATGGCTGGCTTCTGCTTTCGCTATACTTTTCTGGCTCGTCCATCCCGTATCCCGAGGGTCCCCAATGTTCTCATTCAGCAATGGCTCGAACCACCAGCGACAAACCGTGCAGTGCCTCGGCTTCTTCGGAGGTTCGATTGCTTTGGCCGTCTGCACCGTGATGGCCGCTGCCCAAGCGCCCGCCGCTCCCCAGCCGGGAACGCCACCGGTGCGCTCGCAGTTCCATGAGCCGGCGGCGATGGACTTTAGCGACCACACCGGCTTCACGCAGATCTTCGACGGCAAGAGTCTTGCGGACTGGGAGGGAGATCCGGCATTTTGGCGGGTAGAAAACGGCGCGATTGTTGGGGAATCCAGCAAAGACAACGTCGTCTACAACGCGTACATTTGGCGCAAGGACCTGGTAGCGAAGGACTTCGACTTGAAACTTGAGATCAAATGCGAGATTGCCGGGGGCAGCGGCATTCAGTACCGCAGCCAAACCGGCCTGCCGTGGACCAAGCCGCTGCATCCGGGAGAAAAGCGCAATCTGGATTGGCTGATGACCGGCCCGCAGGCTGATTTCTGGTTCCCTGTGAACCCGTTGCATGCTTCCTACTCCGGCCAGTTCTACTCCGAGAACACTCCGCTAGGGATCGTTGCGTGGCGCGGGGAAGTGGTGAACTCTACTGCGGGCACCGGTCCGCAGCTTGTCGGCACCATTGGCGATCGCAACGCGCTGGGCGGCTACGTGAAGATCAACGACTGGAACCAGTACGAGATCATCGCGCGCGGCGGCACCATGATCCACATCCTCAATGGCCAGTTGATGGCGGTGCTCATCGACGACGATCCTGCTTCCTCCAACAACCAGGCGGGCAAGATCGGTATCGAACTCGAAGGCACTCCCGCAAAAGTCTCCGTGCGCAATATCTGGATCAAGAAGATCAACTGAATTATTAAGGAAGCTTCGCGGCGAGTTTAGCAGCCTGGGAACAGGCTTCCTGAGGGGCGGGCAGGTTGGCATAGCCTCCCAGATAACGCCCCTTGCGAAAGATGCAGATTCCGTCCATGTACGGCGCCTTCGCCTGGAATGCTTCGTCGCCCACCGGTGCGGTGGAAGCGCCGTCGAAGTGCGAGCGGAGCTCTTTCAGAACCCCTGCGGCGGCTTCCGGTGAAGCCTCCAGCACAATGAACGCCTGCCCTTGCTTGTAGGTAGCCACGTAGCCGCGTTTGAGCTGCTTAAGGCCCAGCACACTTTCGGGGACTAAACGGATGGAGGCGAGGCTCTCCTGGGGAAACCACGCCAACGCCTCCGGGGGAGTGTCGCGGCCTTGAAGGTGCTGCTGCATGCCGGTTACGAAAGCCCGCAACTCCGCGGTGTGGTCGCCGCTCGGATTGGGGTCGATGGCGACGATTTCAATGTAGTATTTGCCCTTGGCGAAGAGAGCGCTCTGGGGTTGAATCTGGCCGCCCATCCCGATCCTGGCGATGGGGAGTTTGGGGTCGAGGTTGGCTGTGAAGACGCCATAGGCCGAGTCGGCATCGTTCATCTCAGAGACGTCGATGGCCAGCGTGCTCGCTCCCGACTTGCAGGTGATTCCGTCCATGCGCACGAAGCCGTAGATCAGGTAGCCTTCTGCGCCGCCGTCCTTATAGTCGTAGAGGTTATCGGCGGTGTACTGGCGCTTCGGCTCGGACTGTGCCCAACCGGGCGCGAGTTGGCA
>CAZAXI010000135.1:0-12295 GCA_964489045.1 uncultured Granulicella sp.
CTCCTCCTCCAAACCATCAACTTCGCCATGCGCAACCTCCCGCCCCACCCCCGCCCCACCAGTCAACCCGCGCCCCATCCCTCCACAGTCAAGGATCAGCAACCGTCAACGGACGATGATTCGGACCTGCAGGAACGCGAGTACACCGTCGAAGAACGGGCGTACCTCAAATTCTCCGCCATGCTCGGCGTGGAAACCAAAGGCATATCCCGTCCCGCGTCCCTCTCCGACGAAGTCATCCGCGCCGAAGTCAACAACTTCCGCAAAGCCTGGGGAAAACCGCCGATCGACAACCTGATCCTCTCCCCGGCACAGGAACCCGAGCCCACTCCAGAACCCCAACCCACCCCAAACTCCGCAACCCTCCCCACCCTTAACGCCGCCGCCGACCCCTCCTGCCGCTTACCACTAGCCACCAGCCACTCGATCCCGGCCTCGCGCGATACACTGGAAGTACATGATTCCTACCCTCGAATGGCTCCCTGAAGGCGTTAGTTTCCTCGACCAGACCAAGCTCCCCTTTCAGGAGACCTACGTCCTCGCCACCGATTACAAGCAAGTCGCCCGCGTCATCAAGGACATGATCGTGCGCGGAGCGATGGCCATCGGTGTCGCTGGCGCCATGGGCGTCGCGCTTGGCATCGAGCGCAGCAAAGCCACGAACATTGCCGACCTGAACCAGGAAGTCGACCTCATCGCGAGAACCCTGTCCGAAACCCGCCCCACCGCCGTCAACCTCTTCTGGGGCATCGACCAGGTCCGCAGCCGCTACAACGAGCTGGCCGCGAAGAACACGCCGATTGCGGAGATCAAGAAGGCGGTCGTCGCCCTCGCCAACCAGCTCTACGACGAGGACATTGCCAACTGCCGCAAGCTCGGGGCCTTCGGCGCGGCGCTGCTGCCCGCACAGGGCACGGTGCTGACCCACTGCAACGCCGGCGCGCTGGCCGCCTGCGGTTACGGGTCGGCCCTGGGTGTGATCCGCGCGGCCATCGAGGCCGGCAAGAAGATCGACGTCTTCGCCGACGAGACCCGGCCCTTCAACCAGGGCTCGCGCCTCACCGCATGGGAGTTGGTAAAGGACGAGATCCCCACCACGCTGATCTGCGACAACATGGCCGGCTACTTCATGTCCAAAGGCCGCATCTCCGCCGTCGTCGTCGGCGCCGACCGCATCGCCGCCAATGGCGATACCGCCAACAAAATTGGCACGTATTCGCTGTCGATCCTGGCGCGTGAGCACGGCATCCCGTTCTACGTCGCCGCGCCGTTCAACACCATCGACCCCGCAACCGCGTCCGGCGACCTGATCCCCATCGAACAGCGTGCCGCCCGCGAAGTCACCCACGTCAACGGGGTGCAGGTGACCCCGCACGGCGTGCAGATCGAGAACCCCGCATTCGACGTGACGCCGGCGAAGAACATCACCGCCATCATCACCGAGCGCGGCGTCCTGCGCGCGCCGTTTGGCGAGTCGATCCGCGCCATGGCTGCGGCCGTTCCCGAGCTCGCCACCGCCTGAATCGCGCCGCCGATCCTGGGCCTCTGTGCCCCCGGTCACAGCCTTGCGCTCGAAAAGAGCGCAGCCTCTTGGGTAGAAGAGGAGGTTCTTATGCACACCTATGAGAACTTCTGGATCGTAGCCATCCTCCGCGGAGTGCTAGCCCTCCTGATCGGCAGCGCTGTTCTGGTTGTCCCCGACCTGGCGCGCACGCTGCTGTTTCTTCCCTTCGCCGTCGCCATCGTCATCATCTCGCTGGCGGTCTACGGAGTCGCCGACAGCGTTCTCATCTTCATCACCAGCTTCTTCACCTCGCTACGCCCCGCGCGCACGGCCCTGCGCCTGCAAAGTGCCTGCGGCGTGGTCGTCGGAGCGCTGTTCTGCTCCATCTTCTTCGACCGGATTCAACTTGGCTGGTTCCTCTATCTGATTGCACTGCAAGCCTTTTCCACGGCTTACTCCGAATTCATCCTGGCCCGCCACACCTCCCGGCGACACGGCTCCCGCTGGTGCTTTGTCGCGGCCGCCATCGCCCTGCTCTGCGGCACGATTTACGCGGTTGCCGCAGTGCTCGCGCCCGGCAATCTGCCGCCGCACCAGATCGCAGCCCTCGCCTACGGCTACCTCGCGGCCTTCGGAGTCGCGCAAACGTTGATGGCCACCCGGATGCTCTATACCGAACGCCATGCCGTCCAATTGGCAGCGGGAAAAGCCGGTAGTTAGAGCATCTCCTGAAGGATGTGACGTACGTCACGGACAACCCGACCTCGTTCACCGTCTAATTGTGACCAGGTGAGGCTCATAGAGCCAGCGTTGAGTCCATCGCCTGGGCTCAATCACCGAGGTGAAGTATGCCGGTCCTGCAGCGCGTGTCGGTTTCCGTCAAGAACATTCTGCTCGCCTCCGACTTCTCTTCGGCATCGGACAAGGCGGCCGCGTATGCAAAGGCGCTGGCTCTGAATTTCCGCTCCAGCGTGGAGATCGCGCATGTCTTCGATCCGTCCGTCGTCACCTCCTACATGGAGGCGGTCCTCGGGCTGCCGGTAAAAGAGCGCCAACACATCAGCAACGAAGCGCTGGAGCGCTTGCAGCGGGAATTCACCGCCGTGGGAATTGAAGCACACACATCATTGCCGGAAGGACATCGGCCCCACGTCGCGCTGCTCAAACTCGCCCTCGAGCATGACACCGACCTCATCGTCGCCGGCACGCACTCGCGCACAGGATTGGAACGGCTGGTCGTCGGCTCCACCGCAGAGGAACTCATCCGCCACGCCTTCTGTCCCGTGCTCACGGTCGGTCCGCATGCCGAGCAGCCTGCCATCGGGCCGCTGGTGTTCAAGACAATCATCTACGCCACCGACTTCTCCGCGGAAGCCGCCAAGGCCGCGGTCTTTGCTCTCTCCTTCGCGCAGGACAGCGGCGCGCATCTCTACTACTGCTACGTCGCCCGCCCCCAGGACACCCCCGAAGAGAGAGCGGCGCAGGACGTCGCGTTCCAGGCCACGCTGCGCAAGATGATTCCCGAGTCCTCGTACGAGTGGTGCAGTCCGGAAACCGTGGTCGAGCACGGCGACGCCGCCCAGTCCATTCTTGAACTGGCGGACCGTGTGCATGCCGACCTGATCGTTCTGGGCGCGCGCAACGCCTCGTTCTGGCTAACCCATTTCGAGCACGGTCTAACCCCCGACCTGCTCGCAGAAGCAAAATGCCCGGTGATGACCGTATGCTAAAATCCTCGCGCATAACCGTATCAAACCCGGCAGTGTTGAACTACTGCAACCATCCATCCCTGTCTGCCAACCCTCCATCGTGGCGCAGAGGCCACTCCTGACATGCCTCTTACCTCTCCAATTCGTCCTTTGCGCCAATGTGGCAACTGCGACTTCCGGTCGCTCCGCATGTTCTGTAGCCTCGACCCCGTCGCGCTCGAAGACTTCGAATCCATTGGCGCGCATTCCACCCTCCCCCGCGGAGCCAAGCTGTTTCAGGAGAACGCACCCAGCCAGGGAGTCTTCCTCATCTGCTCGGGCCAGGTCAAGCTCTCCTGCACCTCCCGCGAAGGCCGCACGCTGATCCTCAAGATCGCCATGCCCGGCGATGTTCTGGGCCTGGGCGCGGTCATCTCCGGTTCGAAGTACGAGGTGACTGCCGAGACCGTGCAGCCGGCCGAGATCAAGAGCATTCGCCGCGACGAGTTCCTCTCGTTCCTCAAAAAGCATGGACAGGCCAGCCTGCACGCCGCCAAGTCGCTCTCCGAGGAGTACAAGGCCGCCTTCTTCGATGCCCGCCGCCTGGCCCTCTCCGGTTCCACCGCGGGACGCCTCGCCGGCGTACTGCTGGACTGGGCGCGCGCCGAATCCTGCGGGAAGCCCGAGATGCGCCTCACCATGGCGTTGACCCACGAAGAACTGGCCAACCTGGTCGGCTGCTCCCGCGAAACCATGACCCGCATGCTGGGCCGGTTCAAGCGCGAGAAACTGATCAAGATGCACGGCGTCTCAATCCAGATTCTCTCCCCGGAGAGGTTGGAACGGATTTCGGCCTGAACTTTGTTCGACACTCGACCCAAACCCGCCAAGACTCCGCAACTCCACCCCGTGCACAGAGGTGATGCTTATCACAGATTTGTGCCGTACGACCCCCTAACATCCATCTTGGAGGAGGTGGCTTATGGTTAGCCATTGTGCCAAGCCCGCTTGCGGCGCAGGTTTCACCCCTCTTAAGTATCGCGCCGATTTTGCGGGCGTACGTCCGGCGATGGAGTGTTCCGGGGACTGGAGTAGTCATGCACACCGCGCAGTCGATTAACGGTCACCCGCGAGGCATCGCTTCCAACGGTCCTGATTTTGCCTCTTTGTATCAGAAACGAGAAAGCTCGCTCATGCAAACTCCCGCGACCGATTCCATGCCCTCCTTCGATCGGCTGCTCGTCGCGACCGACTTCACGCCGGCGTCGCAGGCTGCGTTCCGCACCGCTCTGGACAACTGCGTTGCGCTGGGCGCCAGTCTCGTCATTCTGCACGTATGCGAGTATCCCCAGGTAGGGCCTCCGGAAACCGGCGGCTTCCTGATCGAGCAGCAGGTTCTATGCGAGCAGTGCAAGAATGGTCTCGATGAGCTGCGCCAGCAGGCCGAAAAGGCCGGCGTGCCCTGCGAAGGCATCCTGACCCACGGGGTTGCTGCGTCCTCCATCCTCGAAGTCATTCAGGCCAAGGGCATCGATCTCGCCGTGCTCGGCACCAACGCTCTGCACGGATTCGAGCGCTTGGTCTTCGGCTCCACCGCCGAAGCGGTGCTGCGCAAGTCGCCCTGCCCGGTACTGACCGTCGGTCCGCGCGTAGCCCAGTGCGCCAAGACCTGCAAGGCCGACGGGCCCATCATCTTCGCCACCGACTTCGACTTCACCACCATTCATGCCATCCGCTATGCCGCGCGTTTCTCCACTCTCGATGCGGCGCCGCTGCATTGCCTGCATGTGCTGCCGCGCACGCTGGAGGCCGGATCGCAATGCGAGATCGTTCCCTCCATCATGTCTGAAGCGCTGCAGCAGGTTGCGGCCGAGAGCGGCGTCATCATCGACCCGCCCACCTGCGCCACCACCTTCGGCAGCGAAATCTCGTATGCCGTGGTCGACTATGCCCGCGAGAAGCACGCGAAACTGATCGTTCTCGGCGTGCGCCGGGCGTCGCTGCTGGCGTCGCATGTGCCCGAACACATCACCTACCGCATCATTACCGAGGCCAATTGCCCGGTGCTGACCATGGCGTTCTCGTCGGATCCGCACGCAGCGCGCACAACTGCCCGCGTGTAAGCCAACCCGCTGATTGCGCCGCGCTTAACTTCTGTGATGGCGGGCACAGACCCCGGTTTGCGAGCATGCCAAAATGCATGCTGGGGTAACCTATGCAATCTGCGCCAGCAACCAACAACTGCGCCGCCACCAACCCGCATTGCAAAGGGGTTTGCTCCGGCTACGGAACCCAGACCGTATGCCCCCCGTTGATCGTTCTCGCAGTGCTATCGACCCAGCGGCCCGGGAACAACCCAGGAACCGCTTGACTGTGCGACCGGTTCGCAACGACCGGCGATAAGTTCTGCCGCCGGCGGTGACGCACCGGGAGCGCACCTCCAATCCCCACAGCCTCTTCCTATCACTCCAAGGCAAGTTCGACGTGCGATCTTGTTATGTTGCGCGCGTCGAATTTGGATTGCTCCCTTCTGACTCGGCAGTCCTGCCGAGAAGTAGGGTGGGCATTCAGACGCCGGCAGCGGTGTTGGCGTGAACGAAGATCGCCATGAGCCAATCGCATCAAAGGCCACAGTAGCCGCTTAAACCGTCCAGTCTTCGACTTTCAATCCCCGAATGCGCCGAAAAGCCTTGTCGTGCGTGACCAGAACGGCGCCGACCGAAAGCGCGTGGGCGCCGATCATGGTGTCGAGATTCGCCATCGGTTGGCCCAGAGCTTCCAGCCTGGCGCGCACCGCGCCGTAGTGCCGCGCTGCGTTAGAGTTCCACTCCAACACCGTGACCCGGTGCAGAAACTCTTCGACCAGAATCCGTAGCCGGGTAGCCTGCGGCTTTTTCTCCAGGCCATAGATCAGCTCTCCCTCGGTGATCGCGGAGAGGACGATCTGTTCTACGGGGACGGCGGCAGCAGCACGGTCGACAGCAGCAACTGTGCCCTTGATGAGATAACTGGCAGTGTTTGTATCGAGCAGAAACATCAGAACAGGTCCCGCTTCTGCGGAGGTTCATCTCCGCGGTCCGCCATAAAGTCGTCTGGGATTTCCGTTTGGTCCCGGAGCTTGAAGAAGTCGTCCCACGAGTTGGGCCGGGCCGACAGAATGACGTCGCCGGTAGTCGGGTCTTTGCGGATCGACACCGCGTCGCCTTCGAATCGGAACTCGACTGGCAGCCGCACCGCCTGACTTCGACCATTGAAAAACAGCTTTGCAATCCTCATCTTGAGCCTCCAGACGCAGCCGGTATATATCATGAGTATATCACAATAAAGGCGGCTGCGGATTCAGTGAGAGAGCCGGCGAGCCGGGCGTGGCGCGCATCTCTCACCACGCACTGGCCGCGCCCCGAATCGCCAGGAATCCGGTAGCATCGAACGTGGCCCGCGCACATCCCATAAGCAGGCCTCTGAATCGATGACTCCCAAACGCAAGATCGGCATCACCTGCTACCCCACGTACGGCGGCAGCGGCGTGGTCGCCACCGAGCTCGGCATTGAACTGGCCGCGCGCGGCCACGAAGTCCACTTCATCACCTCGTCGCCGCCGTTCCGCCTGAACGGCCGCGAGGCCAACATCCACTTCCACGAGGTGGACCCCTACACCTACCCGCTGTTCGAGCACCCGCCCTACGACCTGGCCCTGGCCACGCGCATGGCCGAGGTCGCCGAGTTCTACTCGCTCGACCTGCTGCACGTGCACTACGCCATTCCCCACTCGCTCTCTGCCCTGCTGGCCCGCCAGATGCTGGAAACCCAGCAGCAGGCCGCGCGTCGGCGCTACCTGCCGTTCATCACCACGCTGCACGGCACCGACATCACGCTGGTCGGCCTGGACCGCTCCTACCTGCCGATTACGCAGTTTGGCATCGAGCAGTCCGACGGCGTCACCGCCATTTCCTCGTACCTGCGCGACCGCACCCGCGAGGCGTTCGGCATCCAGGGCGAGATCGAGGTCATCCGCAACTTCGTCAACTGCGACGACTACGTCCGCGTCCCCACCAAGCTGGTCGCCATGCGCCCGCGCTTCGCCGCCGAGGAGGAAAAGCTGCTGGTGCACCTCTCCAACTTCCGCCCGGTCAAGCGCATTCTGGATGTCGTCGAGATCTTCGCCCGCGTCGCCAACGCGCTCCCGGCGCGCCTGATGATGATCGGCGACGGCCCCGACCGCTCCGCCGCCGAGCACCTCGCGCTTCGCCTCGGCGTCGCCGATCGCATTCATTTCCTGGGCAAGCAGGACAACGTCAACGAACTGCTTCCGCTGGCCGACCTGATGCTGATGCCATCGGAGATGGAGTCCTTCGGCCTGGCCGCGCTGGAGGCCATGGCCTGCTCCGTGCCCACCATCGCCACCCGCGTAGGCGGCGTGCCCGAGCTGATTGATGACGACGTAAATGGCCTGCTCTTCCCCGTCGGCGATATCGAAGCCATGGCCGGCGCCACCATCGCTTTGCTGCGCGACGACGCCCGCCTCCACACCATGGCCGCAACCGCCCGCAAAACCGCCAGCGACCGCTTCTGCTCCAGCCGCATCATTCCGCTCTACGAGGCCTACTACGAACGCGTCCTCGCCCGCAGCATGGAGCACCAGCCGCAAACCTAGATCGGGACTTAGACCGTTTTCACCATTGGCGTAGCCGCTTTGTCCTTGCTTCCAGATAGCCGCTTTGTCTTCGCTTCTAGGTAGCCGCTTTGTCTTTGCTTCCAGGTAGCCGCTTTGTCTTTGCTTCTAGGTAGCCGCTTTGTCTTCGCTTCTAGGTAGCCGCTTTGTCTTTGCTTCTAGGTAGGCCAAGGCTTCAGCCTTGGCATTCAACGCCAGCAAAGAAGCGGGCTTTAGTGGATGATGAAAAAGTCCGCCTTGCTTAAGGGCACGGATTTATCCGTGCCGTAAAAGCCGCAGAATCATAGCGGCTTCAGCCGCTGAGGTCACTGTTCTCAGCACCCTCTTTAGCCCCTGGCGAGTTTCCTCTACCTGGCGACACGATTTCTCAAAATGACCTAGAAGATCTTGAAGTTGATCTCCACATTCAACCCCACCGGTACCGGCTTGCCACCCTCCATCGCCGGCTTGAACTTGTATTTCTTCACCGCCGCCACCGCTTTCTCATCCAGCCCCATGCCCACGCCGCGCAGCACATGCACGTTCTGCGGCCTGCCCTTCGCGTCGACGATCAGATTCACCAGCACGACGCCCTGGAACTTCGCCTTCTTCGCCTCGGCGGAAAACTCCGGATCGACCTTGTAGATCACCTCCGACTGGGTCACGCCGCCGCCAATCTTCCGCACCGGGACGCCGTTGTACTGCAGAGCGGCACCGGGCGCCGGGACCGCGGAATCGCCCGCGGGTGCCGCGTTCGGCTTGGCTGCGGTCCCCTTCGGCCCTTCCTTGACATTGAATTGAATCGCGATTGCTCCCGGCGGAATCGACTGGGTCGACACGGTCACGATCGCGTTGGGATGTCCGTGCTCCGCAAGCAACTGCTTCAGCACTGCCGCCGCCCGGGCAACCCGCGCAACGTCGTATGGCGTCTCCAGGCTGAGTCCGACCCCGTCCCGGCTAAAACGGTTCGCTACGTCCTGGATCGTGACGGAGTTCAGGCCCTTGTAATCAATGGAGCGGATGTTCGGCCCGGCAGGCGAAGCCGGCGGGGAAGCCCCGGCAGCATCCTTTGCCGGCGAGTCGAAGATCTTGAAGTCGACCTCGCAATTCACCTCCACCGGAACGGGCTTGCCATCCTCGAAGGCGGGCTTGAACCGGTATTGCCGGATTGCCTCGACCGCCTTCTCGTCCAGTCCCATGCCCACGCCGCGCAGCACATGCACGTTCTGCGGGACTCCGTTTGTGTCCACGATCAGGTTCACCAGCACGGAGCCCTGGAACTTCGCCTTCTTCGCCTCGGCAGTGAACTCGGGATCGACCTTGTAGATCACCTCCGGCTGCGACACGTTGCCGCCAATCTTCCTAAGCGACGAGACCAGGTCCTTGGACTCCTGTTCCGTCTTCGCGAAATCCTTGTCCGGCGCAGCCCCCGCCTGGACCGGCGGTTCGGCATCGCTGCCGAACGTGTAGTTGATGTTGACCGTCGTGTCCACTTCGGTGGGCTCGCCGTTCAGCAGAAACGGCTTGTACTTCCACTGCCGCACCGCATCGATCGCGCTGACTACCAGCGCAGGCGGCCCGCTGATGAGTTGCAAATCCTTGACCGTTCCGTCCTTCGCGATGCGGGCGCGGAGCACTACGACTCCCTGGATGTGCTGCGCCTTGGCTTCGTCAGGATAGACGGGCTGGGGCTGCGAGATGGCAAGGCCCGCCATCACGCCGGAGGAAACCCGTTGCGGGCCGGTCGGCTTGGGCGGCTCAGGATTCCAAGGTGGCGCCCACTGCGGTGGCTGCGCTGCGGCGATCGGCTTTCCGGTAACGGTGAGGGTTTGAGCCGCGCCGCCAACGGTCAGCTTCAGATTCAGGCCAACCGTCTGCCCCGGCTTGACGTTGACGTTCTCCTGCAGCAGCCGCTGGAATCCTTTGGCCTCAACCTCGACGTTGTACGGGCCGGGCAGCAGCGGCGAGAGCGAATAGCTGCCGGAGTTGTCGGTCACTTTGGTCAGCGCTATACCGGTGTCGGTGTTGACCGCCTTCACAGTGGCGCGGGGTACCAGAGCTCCCGTGGGATCGTAGATCTTGCCGGAGATGGCACCGGCTTCGTGCGATGCTCCCAACGATGGGGTTTCGGCTCCGGCGCCCGCGCTGAGTTTCAGATTCATGCCGGTCATCTGCCCTGCTGCGACGTGGACGTTCTCCTGCAATAGATTCTGGAAGCCCTTCGCCTCAACCTCGACGTTGTAAGGGCCCGGCGGCAGTGCCAGGAAACCATAGGCCTTCGAACTGTCGGTGTAGAGGCTCACCTTGGCGCCCGTGTCAGTATTTGTCGCCGTCACTTTGGCGCCGGGTACGGGTGCTCCGTGTGAATCGACGATAGTGCCGGAGATGCCCGTCGGAACAGCGGGCGGGCCGTCCTGAACTCCGGGCATTAGCCACTGATACTGAGACGGAGTTGCACTCTGCGGCGCGCCGGCCCCACCCGGCGCGAGCAGCTTCTGCGCCAGCGATATTCGGGCGTCATTCGCGTCGAGTTGCGCGGACTCCTGCTTCGCAAGGCCTATGCCCGGTAAAGCTGCGCGAGCTTCTTTCTCCGCTGGGTCAATGGTGTAGTGGTAATCGCCGCATTGGCAGGTGTCGACAAATGTGAGATCGACGTTATCGCCGATGCCTGCGATGTACTTGTAGTGCCACACCTCGTACGGATACGCCGATACGCTGCCGCCGCTGGTGGGATGGGAGTCGATCGACTCCGGCTTGCCGTACACAATGTAGATATGTCCGCGGTCCGTCCTCCAACCCGCCAGTCGGGTGCCATCCCCGAAATGGATGTTCGAGTAGGCGATGCGCGCGTAGTGTTCGTCCCTGTAGGTGTTTGCGGGAGCGCCGGGCGGATTGCGCCGCGCCCAGAATTGGTTGATGAACGCGTCGCGCTCTGTGTCGTTCGCCAACTGCTTGAACGCCCGCGCCTCGGGGTCGGTGATGATCCAGCGCACGTCCTGCTCCAGCCACATTTTGTATAGAGTTGGTAAAGTCGACGCTGGATTCGGGACCGCAGTCGCACCTTCCTGGGACACGCTGACGCTTCCGGCCGGAAGCGTAGGGCCGGTAGTCTCGCGGGCCGCCTGCGCCTGTGCGTGCGAGGCGGCTACGAAATACGATCCCGCGAGCGCAACGATCATCAACAAAGCCACGAGCGCCGCTACGGGCGAGCCTTCCACATCCGGCTTACCTCGGAGCAGCCGCTTGATCCGCATCTTCAATACCCCGCCGTTCGCGCCCAGTACAAACTCGGGAAACGCCGCGCGGTTCTCTTCCAGGTACGACAGCGCCCGCGCGTAGGCCAGTACGTTGCCGCCGGCGCCGACCGCCAGTTGGTCGCAGCAGCACTCGCGCTCGCGGCGGACTTGCTTCGAAACCCACCACACCGCGGGATGGTAGAACAGGATCGTCTCGATCACCGACTGGACTACGCTGACCAGGTAGTCGTGGCGGCGGACGTGGGCGAGTTCGTGGCACAGGACCGCCTCGATCTGGTCGGGCGAAAGGCCGGTGAGACAGCTCACCGGCAGCAAGACGACGGGGCGCAGCCAGCCAATCACCGTCGGCACCTGCACCTGCGCGGAGTGCAGCAACCTGACCGCGCGCTCCACCCCGAGGCGAATTCGCAAGTCTTCAAACAACTGCAGTAAGGCAGGTGACGGGAACTCGGTCCCGGCGCTCTTCAAGCGGCGCGCAACCAGGAGGCCGAAGTTCAGTCGTCCCACAAACACAAGCACGCCGGCGAACCAAGCCAGCAGCACCCACGGGAGCGACTGATCCAGCGCCATGCCGATCCGCGCGGGCCACGGAGGCACCGGCTCATCCGCTCCGACCTGCAGCACGATACCTGCATCCAGCACTACGCCTGAGCCCAGCATTGCGCTCCGAGCCTTGTACTCATCGGAAGCGATGTGCACGAACGTGGCCGCCGGCAGCACAACCATAAGCCCCAGCGCCAGGCACGCCGCCCCGTAGCGCGCCTGCGACGATTGCCCGCCCAGCAATCCCAGCACGCATCCCAGCACCAGCGCCACCGCCGTCCCCTGCCATACGAAGTGCAGCAGCGTCCAGCCCAGCGCGTGGACCAGAGGATGCCCGGAAAGCTGAATCAAGCCCTGCATCAGAGTTGTCATCGCGCCCCCTTCTCGAACTCGTCCAGCATTTGCCGAATCTCCTTCAACTCCGCCGGCGATACCTTCTGCGCGGAGAGTGCGCCCAGGACGAGGTTCTTTGCCGAGCCGTCGAACGCGCGCTGGACCAGATTGCGCGCGAGCCGCTGCTGCGTCTGTCCCTTGGCGATGCGTGGGGCGTAGACGTGCGAGCGGTATTGTTCGCTGCGATCGAGCAAGCCTTTCTCCGCCATCACCTGCATCTGCTTCAGCACGGTGGTGTAGCCGGTCGACTTGCTGCTGG
>CAZAXI010000136.1:0-12272 GCA_964489045.1 uncultured Granulicella sp.
GGCAACCGCTGGCACACATCCAGCCATCCTGTGACCACCAAGGTCCTATGGAGTGCCTGTCAGATTGCTGCGGAACGGGCCGGCCTCGACAGCAGGCGGATCCATCCGCACACCTTGCGACATTGTTTTGCCACGCACCTTCTCGAAGCCGGTGCCGACCTGCGCACCATTCAGATACTGCTCGGCCATCGCGACCTCGAGGTCACTACCGTCTACCTGCATCTCTCGCAACGGCATCTCAGCGCAACCGCCAGCCCGCTCGATGCCCTTACGTTCTCACAAGGAGGACACAAGCACAGCTCATGAGCCGGCCTCTCGTGGAGATGGCCGATATTGTTCGCTGTGCTGGACAGTCTTTCATTGATCACAGCCGCAAGTGGATCAACTGGCAACACCGAAAAGTGTTGCTGGCCATAACACGCTGTCGCACCGCCGCGCTGGGCGGACATCGCGACCGTTGCACCGGCTGCGGACATACGACCACCATCTCCTACAACTCGTGCCGAAACCGGCACTGCCCACGCTGCCAGGGCAACGCGCGCCGACGCTGGCTCCAGGCGCGCGAGCGGGAACTGCTGCCCACTCGCTACGTCCATGCTGTGTTCACTCTGCCGCGTGAACTGGCACCGCTGGCATTGCAGAACAAGCGGCTCATCTACAACCTGCTCTTTCACGCCAGCGCCGAGACCTTGCTGGAGATCGCCCGCGATCGGCGACACCTCGGCGCCGAGATCGGCTTCTTCAGCGTGCTCCACAGTTGGAATCAGCGCTTGCAGTTTCATCCTCATATCCACTGCGTCATTGCCGCCGGCGGCCTCGCTCCGGATCACTCCAGCTGGATCTCCGCCCGGCGTTCCTTCTTCCTGCCCATCGGTGTGCTCAGCCGCGTCTTCCGCGGCAAGTTCGTCGCCGGACTGCGCAACGCCTTCCAGCGAGGGGAACTCCAGTTCCACGGCAGCTTGCTGCCTCTGGCCCAGCCGCGCGCCTTCGCTGCCTGGCTGCGCGTGCTGTTCCGTCACGACTGGGTCGTCTACTCCAAGCGACCCTTCGGCGGGCCGGAACATGTGCTGCGCTATCTCGGCGCATACACCCATCGTCGCCATCTCGAACTCCAGGCTGATCGCTCTCTCCAAGGACAACGTCACCTTCCGCTGGCGGGATTCAGCCCATGGCAACAAGAAGAGGCTCATGACCCTGGATGTCGAAGAGTTCCTGCGCCACTTCCTTCTCCATCTGCTGCCGCCGGGATTCGTGCGCATCCGCAACTTCGGCTTCCTTGCCAACCGCAACCGCGCCACTCTCCTGCCGCTCTGCTTCCAACTGCTGGGCGGCGCGGAGAAGACAATTGCTTCCGAGACTTCACCGTCCACCAACCAGGTTCACTCCCTCTGGAACTGTCCAGTCTGCGGCGGAACCATGCGCGTCGTCGAACGGTTCTCCGTCGCTCAACTCCTACTTCGCTCACCACCGCAACCAGACCGGTGCGCTGCATGAACCACTGTTCCCATCTTCGGCCTTTGCCCGCGCTTCGGCGCACACGCAGATCCCTTGCCTTAACTGGGAAAAACTCCTCGGCCACTGGTCGTCTCAACCGCCCCCTGACACCGCTGTGCGAGGCTTCCAAGCCCGGTTCACGCATCCAAGCGGCAGATCGCACCCATCACAGCCAGTTCATGCACCCACTAGACTCGCTCGACCCCATTCAAAATACATAGCCCCCTGTGGGCGGCTTCCTTCAAGTCGCTGTATCCGAAGCGCCCCCCAAGCGCATTCGAACTAAAACCGCCGCGTGTGGGCGCTCCAGATACAGCACTAAGACTTCCCGTTACCAATCGGTTCCATGATGAGCGCAATGGCTTTTCGCCATAAGAACGTACCTCATCGTCGATATCTGCAATGTGTCGGCTTAGTGGGGTCTTGGATGCAACCGCATTTGATGCGGATACGCTGGAACCGAACTAGAGCAGGTTGGCGTACTCGGCGCGGGCTTGCTTCAGTATGGGTATGTCCGGGTCAGCATTTTTCCAAAGCGTCAAGAAATCCTGGTAGGCAATTCTTGCCTTAGCTTTATCTCCCGATAAGACGAGCGCCCTGCCGAGCTGCAGGTGCGCGAGTGCTCCAATGGGATCGCTGTTGACGATTCCACGGTGGTCGAGAATCTTCTGGAACTCCATGGCCGCTTCAGCACCCTGGCGGGCCGCCAGATGAGCCTCTCCGCGGACATAGACGGGATAGAGTGCCCCATATAGCGCATGGGATGCGCCTAGTTCATAAGGAACGGCAACCTCCAGCCGATGGATCGCCTGCGACGCGTCGCCCTGATTCAGGGCGATTTGCGCGCGGAGCACTGGCAGGTAACTGAATTGCACCACGGTGTCCTCGGGAAAGCGCTTTAGCAGAGCGTCGGCGATCGACTGCGCACGGGGAGTATCTCCGGAGAGGGCCAACGCCAAGGCAGCACCATACTGAACCTCCGGGTCATTTGAGACATTCAGTGCGGCCGCAGCGCTTTTTCTGGCTAGAGGCGTATCTCCGAAAAAGGCCTCTCGCAGAGATTCTCCAACTTCCCACAGAGCCGCTCTCTCCGGCTGCGCCTGCTGCCGGGCTTGGTCGATGGCGCGCTGCGACAGTATTCTTGCCTCCTGCAGGTGTCCCGAGTACGCCGAAGCGAATGCCTCTTTGTTGGATATCCAAGTCTCACCCCCGGGTCTTTCCCGAGCTCGCGCGGCCACGCGTGCCATTCCTGCGCCGTCGCCTTTCAGGAACGCAATGTCGTATTCCAGCATGATGAACTCGTCGATCTCCAGCCCACGTCCCGCCGCGCGCCCGAGGGTGTTCTCCGCCTCGTCAAGGTGATCGAGGTAGACGTTGTTCACTGCGATGTTGAAATAAGCGATGCCAAAATCCGGGTCAAGCTCGACCGCCTTGCGGCCTTGTTCAAGGGCCTCTTCATATCGTGCTGCGGCTTTATTTGTATTGCCGGACAACATCACGTGGGGTATCGCCTCGCGAGGATAGGCATGCGCCCATGCTTCACAGGTCTCTCGCGCCTCTTCCAGGTTTCCCGTTGCCAGGATCTGGTAGTTCGCTGCGATCAGAAACTTTTCCGGATCGCTGGTGCGATCCCGTAGCTGCCAGGCCCTCGTAGTGTTCTCGGCGGATAGGCCGGGTTCATCGAGATCGGCGTATTCGCGTCCCATGGTTGAATAGGCCAGAGCAAAATTGGGATCGATCTCCACGGCATGCCGAACGAAGGGCAGACCGGCCAGCGCTCCGCTTGATGTGTGCAGCTTCCACCCCTCGCTGTACGCCTCCAGCGCTTCAAGTGAAGGGGTTGTTGCTTCTGCGAGTGGCCTGTTGTGCTCCTGGATTGTGGTCAGCGATTCACCTACTTTTTCTCTGAAGCGGCTCGCAATCTGGCCCAGAGCGGTCAGCACGTCTTCCTTTCTTGCTGCCTGCACCTGCTCCCGGTCGAGGACCTCGCCAGTCCTGCAACTCTTGGCTTGTAGCTCCAGGACGTACTGGCTGCCGAGAGGAACGATCGAACCCTCCAGTACCGCGGCGCTGCCGGTACGTTCGCAGACTCCGCGAGCCACCTCCGGAGTAAACCTCGCATCGGCTTGATGGCCCATCAACAGCAGCGTCCGCTGGATACGCTGGTCCGAGATGAGACTGAGGAAGGGCGACTGTTGAAGTTGGATGGCCAACCCCTCACGAAGCGTCCCGTCAAATAGCGGATCGCCGGAAGAGTTGACGAAATCGGCCAGCACAACCGTATCTTTTGCCGTGAAAACTGCATTACGCCGCGAGTTGAGCCACCAAATGCCCCCAGCAACGGCAACCAGGAGAACGACCGCAGCCGCAATCCATCTCCACTGCTTCGTCTCCTTCACCTCCACCTGCAGCCTGGAATGGCTGGCTGCGATCACCGCGATCTCCTGCTCAGGAATCAGTTGCACGCTCTCAGCGAGCCGGTATCCGAGTCCGGGTACGGTAACGATGTAGCGGTGATCCTGCGCCGTCTCCCCCAGCGCCTTGCGCAGCATAAAGATGGTGCGGCTCAGGTTGGCCTCTTCGACAAACGTGTCCGGCCAGACTGACTTCATCAAGTCGTCTTTGGTGACGACCTGCTTGTGGTTCCGAATCAGTACCAAAAGAACCTGAAAGGTCTTTGGCGTCAGCGGGACTGACTCGCCACCACGCAGCACTGTTTCTCTTTCGGGATCCACCCGGAAGGGTCCGAACGCATACAGTTCCTTCGTTTTGGGGCCCAGGCTCGCGGACATCGGGTGGCACCCCACCTTCACAGCCATGCGTGAGGTTTGAAGTTTAGCACGTATCGGAACTCAGGCCGATAAAATGCCGCGCTGAGAGGCCTCCGCAAGCTGCTCTTTCTTCAGAGGTTATTGCCTTGGAGAAAGTGTCAGAAGTTTTCAAGTCATCCGGAAGGACTTTTTCGGTGGTGGAGCGGCAACCTGCTCTCGTTCCAACCACTCGGTTCCACTTTGGAAGCAGGTCTCTATGGCGAAGCAAACGGTAATTACGGTCGAAACGGATTCTCTGTTGATTGTCCGTGGCCGGAGTTCGATCCGTGCATGGTGTCCACGATGCGCGGCGCAGGCGGAAATGATCGCGATGGAAGACACCGGAGTGGTCTCGAACCTGGACCAACCCGCATTGGAGGAGTGCCTCAATTCGGAGGAACTCCATCGATTGCAGGCGCCAAATGGCTCGACGCTCACTTGCCTGAATTCGCTGCTCGCTCTCGTGCAGAAACCAAGAAACAGCTAACTGCCGCACCCGCGGCTGGGAAACAAACATAAGGAGACGATATGAAATCCAGATTGCCTTTTGCCAATTCGATCGTAGTTTTAGCCCTTCTCGCGATGCCGCTTGCCTCCAGCCCACAGCAATCCCTGGGACAGCAAGCGAAACCTTTCAGCCACTACACCGTTACCGACCTCGGCGTCTTGAAAGCAGGTACGAATTCTTCAGGGTTCGATATGAATCATGCAGGATGGGTCGGCGGATCCTCGAACCTCACTCCCGGCGGCCCGCAGCACGCCTTCATCTGGTACGGCGGCGGCCCATTGCAGGACCTCGGCACATTGCAAGGCGAAGCTTGCCCACAATGTAACAGCGGCGCAGACGGTCCGAACGCCTCCGGAGAAGCGCCCATCGGCTCCGAGATCTCCACGCCCGATCCGGACGGCGAAGATTTTTGCGGCTTCGGAACCCATCTGGAATGTCTCGGCGCCATTTGGCGCTTCGGCAAACTCACAGCGCTTCCCAAACTCCCAGGCGGGCACAATGCCAATGCTTTCGGCATCAACGATCTCGGCCAGGTAGTCGGGTTTGCAGAGACTGGCGTTAAAGATCCAACGTGTGTCACTGCAACCGCTTTTCAGGTCTTCCGTTTTCAAGCTGTCAAATGGGAGAGAGATGGCGAGATCAAGGAACTGCCCCCACTCCCCGGCGACACCGTCGCATTCAGCTTCGGTATTAATGACCGAGGCCAAGCCGTCGGCTCGTCGGGCACATGCGCAACCCAGGGTCTGCCGCCTGCGAACGTCACAGGACTGCACCCCGTGCTCTGGGAGAAAGACGGCACACCGACCTACCTCGGAACCCTGGGAGACGCGGCGAATACCATGTTCAATGCCGCTAGCAGCATCAATGGACTAGGGGATGTTGTCGGAACGTCTCAGTTTACCGACGGCACTGTTCATTCATTCCTGTGGCGAAAAGGGATAGGCATGAGGGACCTTGGCACGCTTCCTGGAGCCTTCGCAACGGTAGCCGGCTGCTGCAACACCGTCAACAACCAGGACGAGGTAGCTGGCTTTTCAATCGATGAGACTGGGATGCGCGCATTCCTGTGGCGTGACGGGGCGATGGTGGACCTCAATACCCTCGTTCCAGCGGACTCGCCGTTGTATCTGCTGGCGGCTTACTCGATTAACGATGCAGGAGAGATTACGGGCCAGGGGTGTGTGTTGCCGGACTGTTCCGTAATGCACGCGTTTCGGGCTACTCCGAAGTAACTAAATTGCCGACGCGAAGTGTAGCACGCAGGATTGAAGCGGGGTCAGCGTTGATTCATTCTCAACGCTGGCCCGGCTTCGCGCTCTATTGTCGAGAGAGTTGCACGTCAGTTGCTGCTAACAGATGGGATGAGAAGGCCGGTCTCCGACGGGATGCGTTAAGCTCCCAAGTTATCGACGCGCTCTAAGCGCAGGAGACAAGGAGACCGGCTATGAGGAAGCCTAGCACTAAGGCAGTACGTGGAAAAGGAAAACTGCAGGATGAGCAGCTACGTGCTTGGAAACGCGCCAGTGTTGATTACTATGAAGTCCACAACATGAATGCCCATTGATGCCAAAATCCATTGGTCAGTTACGCCGCTTGGGCGTATCTGCGACGGATGATCGAACTGCCTGTAATGTTGGACGGTCTCAACCGGCGTTTCCGACCCTGGGCGAACTTGCCGCAAAGCGCGGATGAGACGGTCTTTCGGAGGCGCGAGAGACTATGCGCCACTGAATCAGAAATCGCTTTGTGACAAACATCACCTTCGTAGCCCGCGATTCAGGTGCCCCACTGAAACACCTCCGACGGAACCCTAAACCCGTGGTTAGGTGGGCAATGCCGCGTCTTGCCGTTGAATACCATGGACCAGTTCCCGGTGCCGGAGAAGCGCTTCTTTTCGTTTGTCTCGGATTCTTAGGGCATTCTGAACTTGCGGTGTCAGCAATATCATCTGCAAGTCATTTCGCTCTTGTCCGTAACAGCGCAGTGCGAACTCAAGGCTATGATGCGCGGCGCTGGCGGAAGAGTAAGCTTGGAAAAGCTCTTGGCATTCGTAACAAAACGTCGCTACTGGCCTGCCGACCATCGAGTGACTCCTCCGTATCCGAGGTTCGGCTAGTAGAGGTTGCTCTGGATGGTGCGGAGGAGTTTGTTGGCTTGATCTACGTAGGCTGTCTTTGCCTACAAGGTCCTGTTCGCCCAGGATATCCAGCGTAGCATTCTTGCCCTTCGGGGATTTTGCGCTGAGCTGTACAACTCCCGTTTGAATGACAAACACCGAGTCACTGGTATCACCCTCGGCGAAGATCACTTGTTCTCTTCCGAAGGCATATCATCTCCCTCCCCGCTCCCGCGGTTGTGAGGAAGGTTTTCGGGTCGAAACGGCTTGCTGGCTTGGCCAAAAGGTCCGCCTCTCGATTATAGGAACACCACATTAGAGCACGCATACCGCGATGGGGCTGTTCACTATTGCTCTAAACAGCCTCGGAAGTTGGAGCCGAGCCTCCGCCCATAATCAGTCAAGGCGACGAAGTTCCCCCAATACGGCGTTTTGACCAAATTCAATACGCCGAACCCGCCGCCCTGCGCCTCAATCAACGCCTGCGGGAGACCTTGGGCTTTCAAACGCCGGCAAGTAAACTGCAAGCTAGTGTTGCATCGACCAGTTGAGCCGGCACGACTTTTCGGGCAATGTAAGCGAAGGCGATCTGGCAAGGAGTAATTCGTAAAAGAAGTCACGACCTCTCACGGAGGGTTGGGAGATCTCGCGCACAAATCGGGAGGGTGCGCGCACTTTGACTTGACACTCGCTTGAGGTCGCTATCGTTCGAGGGCGGCACGCAGCGCGGCTTCAAGGTCTATGCTCGCTGCGGCAGCGTTCTTCGACGAAATGCCCAGCGTGGTGAGCGCTTCCTGCGTGGCATGGGCGAGACTTCCCGTGGGATCTGCCCGCATCAAGGTCATTGGTCCGACGCTTTCGAGGGTCGCCGGTACGACGGACAGAACCTGCATCGCGCGGTCGCGCTCACCGGCGTCCACGAGGAGCTTGGCGAGCGCACCGAACAGGAGCGCGGTGTCAATTTCGAAGTGAAGGGGCACGAGGAATACGAGCGCCTCCTCCAGGATCTGGCGGCTTGCGCTCACGTCTCCCTGCGCCATCGTGGCACTGCACAGGCAGGTGAGCGCGTCGGCACGCGACCAGAAGGTCGATTTCTCGCGCGACAAGGCGGCGGACTCCGCGAAGAGGCCGCGGGCTGCGGTCAGGTCGCCGCGCAAGATGCACAGGCGTCCCTGGCTGGTCCGACCGAACGCCTGACCGTCCGGATCGCCGATCGTCCGCGCATACGCGACCAGCGCGTCCGTAGCTTCGGCGCAGGCTTCGAGGTCACCGGCCGTCGCGTGGAACCAGACCAAGATGACGCGCGCCCAGCTCTCGATCCAGTGCTGTCGCGTCTCGACCGCCAGGTCGACGGCGCGCGAGAGCATCGGCAAAGCGCGCTCCGGCGCGGCGGCCATCAAGGTCATGCCGCAAGCCACCATGGCGGAGGGGAGGTAAACGCGTTCGCCGGCCCCCTCGAGGACAGAGACGACTCTCTCGAGCATCGGCGCGAGCCGCGGGTCGGGGTCCAAAGCCTTGCAGCGATGCGCTTCCTCGCATGCGACCGCCGCGAGGACGGGATCGTCGGCTTCTCCCCCTAGCGCCAACTCGTCGTAGAGCTCCCGGGCCTCGCGCGCGCGCGCGTGCAGCAGCAACCAGAAGGCGAACTTGCAGTAGATGTCCCACAGGAGCGTGCGGTCGCCCGTGGCAGATGCGAAGCGCAGCGCGGCGCGCGCGTTTCCTTCCTCGGGCGCGAGCCGCTGCCGCCAAAAGGGCATCTCGCCGTATCGCAAGCAGGGCCCCTGCGCAGCTCCAAGGAGATCGCGCACCCAGTGCGCGTGGCGCGTGCGGGTCTGCTGCTCCTCACCGGCCTCGCCCAGACGTTCGAGCGCGAACTCGCGCACGGTCTCAAGCAGGTGAAAGCGCGAGAGGCAATCTTGTTCCCCGCAGGCGAGGAGGCTCTTGTCGGCCAGCGAGGTCAGCCCGTCCAGAGTATCGACGCCAGTGTCCACGGTGATTTCGGCGGCAGCCTCTTCGGAGAAGCCGCCCGTAAACGCGCCGAGGCGTCGGAAGAACGCTTGCTCGTCGGGCCGTAGCAGGTCGTAGCTCCAAGAAAGCGCGGCGCGCAGTGTCCGTTGGCGAGCAGGCAGATCGCGACGCTGGCTTGTGAGCAAGGACAGCGATCGATCCAGACGCGGCAACATCGCCTGCGGAGAGAGGACGCGCGTCCGCGCGGCGGCCAGCTCGATGGCCAACGGAAGGCCATCCAGGCGGCGGCAGATTGCTGCGACCGAGGCGTGATTCTCGGCGTCAATGCAGAAGTCCGGTCGCATCTCCCGGGCACGCTGCTCAAACAGGGCCATGCAGGGGGACAGCGCGCCTTCGCCGGCGGCATCGAGCGCGAGCGGCGGCACCGGTTGCTCGTGCTCGCCCTGCACCCGCAGCGACTCGCGCGACGTGACCAGGATCTTGAGCTGTGGACAGGCAGCGGCGATGCGCGCGACGGCGGGCGCAGCGTCGAGCACCTGCTCGAAGTTGTCGAGCACAAGCAGCGCGCGCTTGCGGCGCAGGTGGGCGACGAGCAGCTTCTCGGGCTCGCCACCATCCGGGGGCAGCGGGATCTCGAGCGTCGTTCGAATGGCCGGGAGCACGTCCTGCGGAGCGCGGACGCCGGCGAGCTCGACGTAGTAGACGTTGCCTTCGAAGGCGGCTCGCTGCGTGTGCCCAACGTGGATCGCGAGGCGGGTCTTTCCGGTGCCACCCGGTCCCGTCAGCGTGACCAGGCCGACCTCCGGGCGCCCTAGCAGATCCGCGATGGACGAGACGAGCGGCGCGCGGCCAATCAAGTCGCCGCGCTCGAGCGGGAGCTCGTACCGGGGCGGGGTGTCAGGCTCCGCCGGCGCGGGCGCGACCGCTGCCTCGGTGCGCCCAGCCGTGCCAGGCGCCGTGGCGAAGCGCTCCGTGAGCATGACCGCCAGGTCGTCCTTGACGAGCTCGCGCAGCTCGTCGGCGTCGGCGAACGAGCGGTACGACACGCGGTCGTCCGACTGAATGCGCTTGATGAGCTCGGCGAGGCGAATTTCCCGTGCGTCGCCGCGCTTAATGTAGATGAGCTTGGGCATCGGGCCCGAGAGCAGATACTCGTCCTCGAGGCCGGAGATCGTCGAGCCGGGCGCCACCCAGCCGTAGCGCTGCCAGTAGATCCCGACGAAGACGTCGCTCTGCGCCAGGTAGGCGCGGTAGAGGTCGCGCGGCGGGTGTGGGCGCGCGCCGAGCTCGAACATCACTGGCGTGAGCCGGATGGAGCGCACCGCCTCTGACACGGCCGCGCGCTCGGCTGCCAACTCCTGCAACGTGGAGCTGACGAACACGCGCAACCGCTGGTCCGGTGTGCGGATCGATGCGGAGGCCTCGCTGACGGTCATAGCGTAATCCAAGATTGAACCATGAGCCTGCCGGACGGAGCGCCTCGCGAGCTCAGGTCGCCGATACGGCCGTCGCGCGCTTGGCAAGGCGAACGAGGCCAATCGTTAGAGTCACCCCACAGGCAAGCATGGTCATGTGGAAGGCAATTTCAATAAAAAGTAACCCATGCATGTTGAACCCATTGTGCATGTGCAGGTTATCGTGCATCCACCAATTCCCCATAAACCAACAAAGAGTAATGAACAACAACTTGTTGAGCCACGGTGCCCCAAGACTCAAGCCACGGATCGCCGGCCATCCAAATATGGCGAACGCTACGGCAAAACCAAAGGCCAGCGCCTCAATGGCCGAGAGTGCAATATAGCCGGGCAGAAGATTCGCCGGCGGCATAGGAACGTCGGGGCCCGCCGGCCAAATCCGTGGTCCAGTTATAAAGGCCACAAGGCCGATTACACCGGTCACGAGGAACATCCCCCATGCTCGACTCACGTTCTTCATCTCCTTCAATCCCCTTTCGTCAAGGTTTGAGTTGCGGACCTCGCGGTGCCTAAAATTTATACGCCAGCGGGACGCGTGCGTCGAGTGATATGGCGAAGCTATAGGATCGAGGTGGGTGACACGGACAGGTTGACTCAGCATCAGGGAGGTAGCATCGGAGTTCCCTGAAAACGGGGCGGTAAATTGGCCAACAGCCCCCAGGCGATTCTTACCGAAATCGCGGGCGTTTTGAGCAAGTTCAATTTGCCGTTTCCGCCTCCGGCGCCCCCATGCATGACTCGGGCGATCCGGGCCAGCCGACTTCGCTGTATTTGCCCAGAGTACGACCGATAAGAAGGACGATGGGAAAGACAATCCGCTGAATGATCGGCGGCGGCAACATAACCGCCTGCGTGCGTCGATGCCGCCACAATACGTGGGCCAGGTAGAAGATGGGTGGCCTGCCGGACGGGCCAGCGTTGAGAACCGCAAAGATCGCCTGCAGGTAGCGATCAAGGTCCTCTGCTGGGGTCACCTGGCCACTTATCTCCAGGAGGTTCTCCCCGGCATTCCACCAGCTATGAACGATCCCGACAGGAAAGACTGCCGTTCCTCCGACGGGAACAGTGATCTTCTCGTTTCCAATGCGGGCTCCGAGTGTTCCAGCTTTCACCGTGCCTTCTTCGCGCTCTCGGAAATGCACGTGAGGTGGCGGACCACTGGATCGTGGCGGCAACGAACCCTCGATAGTCAAAACGGTTCGGCCAGCGGCGTCGCGCACTCGCCGCATCCTCAGGATCTCTCCGGTGTGCCTGTTCTCCAACTCTAGGAAGTTATCCATCAAATTCTCCAAAGTCCGGAACAGCCATCGTCCCGACAGAGGTGTCAATGCTCAGGAGCGGTGGCCTTCACGGCCCCCGCAAACCGACTTTCTCATCGGTGAGCTTTTCCGGCAGAAGCTAGGCTAACATGCGGGGACCGCCCGACCTTTTCTCTGCCGGCAAACGGGGTTGCGGTAAACACGCCCAAGCTCGGACGACGATGCGGAGTTGCGGAATTCGCCTGTCGGCCTTCAGAAAATCGAACCCATGATCAGGATAGGCAGAGGTCCCATCTGGTTGAAAAAGAATAGCCAACCCAGAATTCCACCATGACGTTCGACATCCGGCCATCCTTCATCAATATTCCCCTTGCCATCATCCATCTAGAGGGCATATATCCGTGAACGCAGTCAGAGAGGTGGTTAGCGTGGACACGCAAACTAAACAGAGCGATCAATCTGAACTACTGAACCCGAGCTTTGCAGATCAGAAACCGCTGGATGATAACGACAACGAGCCTACTTGGACGTGTCGTCCGCCGGACTGGCGCGACGATAACGAAGACCTGTAGAGAAAACCTCTACGCCGACCCAGATCCGCGCGGGTCATACTCGGCTGGTCGTACCCGCTAGCCATGGTCA
>CAZAXI010000137.1:0-12175 GCA_964489045.1 uncultured Granulicella sp.
GCGGTGAGGATGGTGACCTTGTCGACGAGGCGGCGCTCGACCATGCCGGTGCCCTCATAGACGATCATGACGCCGGGGGCGTGGATCCAGTTGCGGACGACCTCCTCAATGGAGTGGGGGAGGCGGCGGTAGTAGTCGTCGACCTGGTCCTTGGGCAGTTCGGTCTGGCCCTTGTAGGTGACCTCGTAGCCGTGGCCGTCCTTCCATATCTGGACGACGTCGATCTTCTTGCCGGGGAAGATCATGCTGCGGTCGGTGAGGAAGCCGACGCGTTCCGCCTGGGGCCGGCCGGAGGCGGGCAGGCGGACAAGATCGTGGAACTCGACGATGTAGGGGTTGGGCTCGCCATGGAAGAAGGAGGAGCCGCGGCCTTCAGTCTGGATGGTCGTGCGGTTGAGCCAGGCGTCGCCGCCGAGCGCGGCGATCATCTCGTCGAGCAGGGCGCGGCCGCGCTGCTCGGAGGTCTCCCCCGGGGGCGTGGGAGGCGCTGCGCTGGGAATATCGGCGGCCTGGGCTGGCGCAGGAGTGGCGGCGAACTGCGGCGCGAGGAGAGTGGCGGCGAGGATGACGAGAGCTAGGCGCTTCATGCGAAATATATTTTCGAGCATGGTACGTGGTTCGGTGGTTGGACGTTGGCGGCGTCTGGAAGGCTGCGCGGGCGGCTCGGATTGGACGATCTGCGCATGGCACCCCCTCCCCCCTCAATGTGTAGAATCCTCAAAACAAACGACTTAGTTTGTAAAATACTGTAAATACGTGGGACGCTTGATAAAATCCTTCATTTGTTGCACTTAGCTGCGTGTGCTCGGCGGGTGTGGTGCGGCCTGATGGTGTTTGGCAATGAGTCCACTCCCCCTGTGTATACTCACGATTTGATGATTCTACAGCTAGTTCCGGGTACGTATATACGGCTTTGTCTATACTTCTGTGGTGCTTTTGGCTGGAATCATCCAGGTCCGGCCGGAAGGGTGTTTCGGCACGACGCTGGGTGGTTTTGCTCCTTCTCTAATTATACGCAGGGTGTCAAGGGTTTGGGGCTCGATGCCCCACCCATGACAGGGGACTGTCATGAATGGGGCACCCGAATCTATTTCCACTCCCAGAGTTTGGAGACGGTGGCGCCGGAGGGGTCGACTTCGTATTCGAAGGCGGCGCAGGCGTTGTTGAGGCGGGCGAGTTTCTCGGAGGTGGTGCGGAAGAAGAGCATGCCGCGATAGCTGATGGAACCGCCGGGGCCGAATTTGCCGACGCCGGTTCCGGTCCAGGTGACGCCTTCGCCGTCGTGGGTCATGCTGAGTCCCTGGCCGTGGCCGAAGATGGAGCCGTCCGCACGGACGACGGAGGTGTAGGTGCCCATGCCTGTGGTGGGAATGCCGAGCATGTGGCCGCTGTCTTCAAACGACACTTCTGCGGTTGGGGGATCGACGGAGGTAACCCGCCTTACGAGTCTCTTACCTTTAGTTTCGCCAAGCTGTTCTCCGAGCATAGTGAATCCTCTCTTGCATTGGATTTTTGAGTTGGGGGCCTGGGGAGGTGGAAATTGTACGCCTGCGGGAGCAGGGGTGGCGCGAGACCCCACCTTAGCGACGATGAAGCCGTCGCGAAGATGGGGCACCCGGTGTAAGATCGGTGGCCGATAGCTTTCGATCGCGATCGAAGCCGCGAATGGCTGCGCGTGGAAAGGCAGGCCGTCCGGCGGAGGAGGTCCCATGAAAGTGCCTGCGTTGGCACTGATTTCCGTGGCGTGTGTGATGCTGGGTGGATGCTCGCCCTACTCGGTGCACCCGCTGTACACGGCGGAGGATGCGGTGGTGGAGCCGGCGCTGGAGGGGACGTGGGTGACCGACGACAAGACAGAGATCCAGGTGCAGAAGACTGGAGCGCATGTGTACAGCGTGGTGATGGCCGACCCGGACACGAAGGAGGTGCAGACCTACAAAGTGAACCTGGTGCGGTTGGGCGACCAGTTGTTTGCCGACATGATCTTCGACGGACGGACGATGGGTGGGACCAAGCTGGATGAGCCAGCCGGGGTTGAGGTGATGCACGTGGTTCTGAAGCTGAACCTGAGCGGCGGCGATCTGGCGTACGCCACACTGGACAAAGACGCGATCGAGAAGGAGAACGCCGCGACGAAGCCGCCGCTGGACACCATGGCCACGGACGATGGGATGCTGGTAACCGCGTCGACTGAGGCGCTGCGGCGATACCTTGCGGCCCATGCGGCGGAGGTGTTCGCGGAGGCCTCTCACCTGAAGCGGAAGGCGCCGGGCGTTCAGTGAAGATGATCAGCCGGTGAGGACGGCGCCGCCGTTGACGTTGAGGATTTCGCCGGAGATGAAGCCGGCGTAGGGAGTGCAGAGGAAGAGGATGGGGCCTGCGACCTCAGTGACGTGGGCGGGGCGGCCGACGGGGATGGTGGGGTTGGTAAGGGCGGCGTCTTCGGGACGATCGAAGACTGAGGCGGTCATCTCGGTGTGGGTCCAGCCGGGAGCGACGCAGTTGGCGTAGATGCCGTGGGGGGCGAGCTCGGAGGAAAGGGATTTGGTGAGGGCGATGATGGCGCCCTTGGTGGTGGCGTAGTCGGCGTGGCCAGCTTCGCCGCGCTGGCCGGCGGCGGAGGCGATGAGGACGATGTGTCCGCGAGCTGGCTGGAGGGGGACGCAGCCGGCGGTGGTGTTGGGGTCGGCGGGACCGCGGGGGCGGGTGAGCATGTGGGCGGCGGCGGCGTGGACGAGGCCGAAGACACTCGAAATGTTGGTAGCGATGGTGCGGTGCCATTGGGCGGAGGTCATCTCGGCGACGGGGGTGGGGACGGGCGGCCAGATGCCGTGGTTGGCAATGAGGATGTCCAAGTCGCCAAAGGCTGCGAGAGTGCGGGCGACGAGGGCCTCGCCATCCTCGGGGGTGGCGAGGGTTTGCTGGATGGGGAGGCAGAGAGTAGGGCCGCCGAGTTCGGTGGCAAGGGCGGTGGCCTGGTCGGCGGCCTGTTGGTAGCTGAAGGCGACACGGGCCCCGGCCTGGCGGAAGAGGCGGACGGTGGCGGCGCCGATGCCGCGGGAGCCTCCAGTGATGAGGGCGGTGCGGCCGGCGAGGGAAAGAGTTACGCCGGGGGTGGATTGATTTGGCATGGCTTCCATTTTGCATCAGGGGATTTGAGAATGGCATACCCCAGGGGCTAAAGCCCCGATCTCTTATCCGGGCTGGTGAGACCCAAGGCTGAAGCCTTGGGGTACCTAGAAGCAAGAGGTGAGGCCCAAAGGCAAGAAGTGAGACCCAAGGCTGAAGCCTTGGGGTACCTAGAGGCAAGAGCAGATTCCCTTCGGGAATGACAAACAAGGGATGACTTACTTCTTTGCTTTGGCGGCCAGGAGCTTGCGGCGGGCGGCGATGAGGGCCTTTTGTTTGGTAGTGGGTCAGTCTGAAATTAGTGCGGGAAAGGTTCGGTTTTAGATGGCCAGCCCTTCGGCTTCACAATTGAATGTCCGTCCGGGCACTGCAAGTGCTCCCAAAGCCAAGTGGCTATATCGGCTACGCGCTCCTGCTCGGTGGTGGTCTGTCTCCATTGTGCGAACAACGGTAATCGAGCTTTACAGGCTTGTTCTTCGCATTCGAGAGTACTCACATGTGCCGTTACTTCGACGCGGTTTTCCAATAGCCACGCCTGATCTCTCGGATTGTGCTGGGGATGTTTCTTGTGCAGAAAATAGGTTTCTACGCTCTTGCAGTGAGGACATGCAACACCTACGCACAGTGAATCGTTGGGCCGGTAATCTTGATCTGCGAATGGCTGCTCAATCGTATCTCTTGGGAGCAGAAGCGGCATCACGCAGTTTTTGCAGTGCAAAACATAATGAATAAACATGCCATCTATCCTATGCCGCCCGCTTCTTGTATGTCCCGCGCTTCTTGGCTACCGGCTCAGGGATAAGCGCAACCAAATCTTCTACATTCCAGACGTGATCCGTAAGGCCAGCTTCCATTGCGGGGGTGATGCGCAACGTCTGATGCACTCTGCAAAAATTGTAGAAAGCGAAGTACAGCGCAACCGCATGGCCATGATTCTCTACCTTCTTTGAGAAGCCATTGGTTAGCCGGGTAAACCGCCGCATCGACATTCGCATGGTGAGGTTCTGGCGTTCCACAAAGGACGTGCTGACGTGATCTGGATCAGGTACGCCGCTTACGGTCTTCATCACACAGCCGATGCACGTTGCGGGGCTGTAGCGTGTCTCAGGCTCGCTAGAAGCCCCATAAACCTTGTGCAGCATCGCATAGTCGGCATCGCCCCCAAATGCCTTCTCTACTGCCGCGAGATAGGGCTTATGCGCATCTGTCGTGATCTGAGGATGCCCAACTATCCGCGAAGCGCAATCTTCCATAAAGGCAAAGGCGGAATGTTTGCCACGGTCGCCAACGTGGAACGTCACGCAGAGTTTTGTATCAGCGTCAATCGCTGTCCAAGTCCAAACGTCGCCCCATCCCAATTGCTCTTGCTCTGCGGTGACGTTCTTCTTCTTCGCTCCTACGAAACTCCAGATTTCGTCGCACTGGAGACGGCGCACAGGCACGCCGCGCACGGCGCGGTGATGGAGATCAGCGCAGGCGCAACCAATCTCGCATAGGAGACGAGCGACTGTGTTCTTCGCTACTCCGGTGATCCGAACCGTGCTGCGGATGCTGTTTCCCTCGCACAGGCACCGGATGACTTGTGTTCGCTGAGATGTTGTTAGCTGTTTCATACTGACCATTATGCTTGAGATGTATGGATAGGTCAAGAGGAAACTTAGACATTATGCCTAAAAACTTAGAGATTAGTGTGCTAAAGTTGGGGAATGGATGACCTGGGGATAGGGGAGGAGTTCGCACGAGCACAAAACCTATCGGCTAAGGCTTCGACAGTCTTCCAGCCGCGAACGCCGATTACAACAAAGGACTTATTTGCGGGTCGGTGGTTAGAGCTAACGGCTATTTCAGATGCGGTACACCAATCAGGACTTCATGTGGTTATTTATGGCGAGCGAGGAGTCGGCAAGACTTCCTTGGCTAACGTCGTTGATTCCACGGTCTACGTACTCGATAAGGCTGGTAAGCCTCCCGAAACGGTGACAAGACGCCTGGTTATCAAATCGGTTGCCAACACAGAAGACACGTTCTCAAGCATCTGGCATCGGCTGTTCAGCGAATTCTTCTGGCCGGATATATCTCTTAGCCCGGACAACCCTGCGTATCACAAGACCACAAGAGATTTCTTCGCGTTACCCGAAACATTGGGGATTGACGATGTGCGCCGGGTCCTTTCGTTGG
Source organism: uncultured Granulicella sp. (assembly GCA_964489045.1). GTDB lineage: Bacteria > Acidobacteriota > Terriglobia > Terriglobales > Acidobacteriaceae > Edaphobacter. Next base: position 5,308 of record CAZAXI010000137.1, read on the forward strand.
TCTCTGGAGCGGTGTTTATCATCGACGAATTCGATCAAGCATCGCACGACGTATCCAAACGTTTTACAGAATTGATAAAGGCTCTCTCAGATTTGGCTGTGGATTGCACGATTATCCTTGTCGGTGTCTCCGAGACCGTAGACAAGCTCATCGAAGACCATGCCTCGATTGGCCGTGCGATCAGCCAAGTAAAAGTAGAGCGAATGAAAGCATCCGAACTCAAGAAGATCCTTGAAACCGCCGAGAAGGCACTGGATATTAGCTTTGCGGAAGATGCATCGAACCTGATCGTTCACCTTTCTCAAGGCCTTCCTCACTACACCCACTTGATCGGCCTCCATGCGGTTAGATCGGCGGCTGCAAGGTTATCGCTGACTACCGTAGAGCGCGACGATGTTTTCGAAGCACTGAAAACTGCCGTCAAACAGGCGGAGCAGAGTGTCGCTGAAAAACACACGACGGCTACTCACAGTGCACATAAGAGCGCGCTCTATCGCAAGGTTCTTCTGGCATGTGCGGTGACCGCCGCTCGCAATCACGACGCTCTCGGGTATTTCTCCCCAAGTTCAGTCATCGAGCCGTTGTCGGACATTCTCAATAAGCCAGTAACACTAGCCACATTCACAAACCATCTAACCGATTTCTCCCAGGAAAAAAGGGGATCAATCCTGGAACGCGACGGCCAGCCGTGGGGGTATCGCTTTAGGTTTCGCGATCCTCTTCTCGTTCCCTATATTTTTATGGACGGCCTGGAATCTGGGATTTCGAATGCTCAAGGGCTGATTCAAATGCTCGGAGGCTCCTAGCTGTTCTTTTTGACGGGCTTCCCCCATCGCACACCCGCAGCTCGCACAGCAATTCCCTTGCGTTGCATTGGCGTCAATTTAGCCGCTCTAACCGGGCCACCCAGCACACCACCAAGTTTGCCACGAGCAACAGCAACCGGGTCTTTCCCTGCGTTCGGGGCTTCCAGTGGAGTTCCATCCAAATGCTCACCGATGGCCTGCTCCACTACCCGGCGGGCGACAGTGGCGAAATCGTGGTCTTTGCTTGAGCGCGTAGGCACACGTCTATGATGCGCTTTGCGCTCGCTTCATTCAACCCCACTAATTTCAGACTGACCCACTACCTTTTGTTTGGCGGCGGGAAGTGCGAGGGTGGCGCGGACTTTTGGGGGGAGCGTGGCTAGGGTGAGGGCGTGGGCGGCGCGGAGTTCGCGTTGCCAGCCGGTTGTGGGGAAGACGTCCCAGCGGAGGGCGGCGACCCAGTGCGCGCGCGCGAAATACGGTGCGGGGATGAGGCCGTCGAGCTCAAGGAGTTCGACGAAGCGGGCGGGGCCGGCGGCGAAGGAGAGCAGCGGGTTGGGCCGGCCGCCAGCGGCGGATTCCGGGTGCGGGGGCTCGTCGAGGTTGAGGAGGGCGAACATTTTCCCGCCGATGGCCTTGTCGCCGACCCAAAAGACGAGGTTGGCGCCCCACTGCATGGTTTCGGCGACGTGCGGGAGGGGGAGGAGAAAGGCGCGGAGGCGCTCGGCGTCCATGGAGGCAAGGTACAGGGTTCGAGGCTCGAGGTACAAGGTTAGAGGCCCTTTTCTCTCCGCAAATGGATGTGACCCGGGTCACGGCCATCCTCACTGGTAGAGAGTAGAGTTCTGCGCGTAGGAGGACGGGCAATGATCGATATTATGAGCGGGACTGATGTAGACGTGAGTTCCAGCACAAAGCGGGGCTCAAAGGCGGGAGTTGTGGTCGGGTTGTGCCTGGTAGCACTGGTGGCGGCCGGGGCAGGCGGCTACTGGGTGAAGAACCACAACAAGCCGGCGGGGCTGGCCACTCCAGAGCAGACGGTTGCGGCGGTAAAGGCTGCGGACGCGAAGTGGTCGCAGGCGGCGCAGGCGCACGATATGGCAACTCTGGACTCGTATTATGCGGATGACGCGACGGTGCTGCCGGCGAATGCGGAGATGATCACGAGCAAGGTGGCAGCAGTGAAGTACTGGACGGACCATCTGACCAAGAACGTGGATGTGTCGTGGACGCCGATGTACGTGGAGGCGGCGAGCGGCGGGGACATGGCGTACGTCCTGGGTTCGTACACGATGACGACGAAGCCGGCCAAAGGCAGCAAAGACAAGGCGTCGACCGACCATGGCAAGTACCTGGCGGTGTGGAAGAAGCAGGCTGATGGGAGTTGGAAGACCGAGGCGAATACGTGGAACTCGGACCTGCCGGCGAAGGGCAAGTAGACAGGTCGAAGCGAAGCGGAGGGGAATGGAGGCTCTGCGGGGCGCTCACGGGGTGGTGTGGGCGGAGACGGGCGTGGGTTAAATGGGGTAGACTCGCCGACCAGGAGGAAACACCAATGACTACTGGTTGCGCAAGAAGACAACTCTCCGGGCTCGGTTTAGATGTGGTGCTGTGCGGGTGTTTTGCTGGGCTAATGCTGGTTGCGGGCTGCAACCAGGCTCCGCCGGTGGATACGGCGGCGGCAGTACAGGCCGTGAAGGATGGGGACGCAGCGCAGTTGAAGGCGGCGCAGGCGCTGGACGTGGCAGGCGTGGTGGCGGGCTACAGCGCGGACGCGACAGTGATGCCCCCCAATACGCCTGCAGTGTCGGATGCGGCGGCGATTCAAAAGGCGTGGGCGGCGATGCTGGTTCCGGGCACGCAGGTTACCTGGGCTCCAAGCAAAGTGGAGGTTGCGGCCTCCGGCGACATCGCCTACGACCAGGGAACGTATTCGGTTACTGCACCTGGGCCGGATGGCAAACCCATGACCGACAAAGGCAAGTACCTGGCAGTGGTGAAGAAACAGGCCGACGGAAGCTGGAAGGTGTCAGAGGATATGTGGAACTCGGACCTGCCGGCGGCTGCGCCTGCTCCGGTGAAGAAGAAGGGGAAGTAAGGTAAGGTACTAGGTTCAAGGTTCAAGGTTCAAGGTTCAAGGTTCAAGGAAAGGCTTAACACCGATGGGCACCGAGGTCACTGATTGTGGCTTCGGTGCCTTTTGTGAGTCACGCGGCGAGAGGGGATGGGCAGGCGGCGGAGTTATCGCGGCGCAGGGGGAGCTGCGGATGGCTTGGCCTCGGTGCCGGGATAAACGTGGTGCTCGAGCCAATCCTGGGTTGCGGCAGCGCCCTTGATCTGTGGGTTGGAGCGAGCGGCGTCGTATAACCCTTGGTGGCACCTGCGGACCCAGCCTACCTGGGTGTCGGACAAGCCGGAAAATGGCGGACGATCGACATCGTCCTGAAGACCCAGTGCACCGAGGCACTCGCTGTATCGCGCGCATTGGTTGCCGATGGTGCCGGAAGGGTCGTCTCCGGCTGCAGGGAGGCACCAATGGATGGTGGAGGGCTGCTTGACTTGCGCGTAGATCTGCTTGGGGTCCTGCGGCTGCGCTGCGCTCAGACGATGCAGACCGATGGAGACAAAGGCGAGGAAAATGAGCAGGCAGTAGGGTCGCATGGGCGAAGCTCGGTAGGAATCCGCGAGTGGGCTTAATTCTAGACCAGGCGGTCGCGCAGATGGATAGAGGGAGGAAGACGGTCGCGCCGGTGCGCGATGCCCACCTTAGCGACGATGAAACTGTCGCGAAGATGGGGCACCTGGCAGGGTTGGTCTTTATACTTGGAAGGGTATGGTTACGTTCGGTTCGGTGGAAGAGCAGTTGGATTTGATTCGGAAGGGGGCGGCGGAGATTCTTCCGCTGGACGCGCTGCGGGAGCGCGTGGCGCAGTCCGCGGCGAAGGGCGTGCCGATGCGGATCAAGGCGGGGTTCGATCCGACGGCGCCGGACCTGCACCTGGGGCATACGGTGCTGATTCGGAAGCTGCGGCATTTTCAGCAGCTTGGGCATACGGTGATCTTCCTGATCGGGGACTCTACGGCGCTGATTGGCGACCCGACGGGGAGGAATGTCACGCGGAAGCCGCTGAGCCGCGAAGAGATCGACCAGAACGCGGAGACCTACAAGGAGCAGGTGTTCAAGATCCTAGACCGGGAGAAGACCGAGGTGCGGTACAACTCGGAGTGGCTGGACAAGCTGGGATACGCAGGGTTGATTGGGCTGGCGGCGCAGGCGACCGTATCGCAGATGCTGGAGCGCGAGGATTTCCACGCGCGATTTGAGAAGGAGCAGCCGATCAGCGTGCACGAGCTGCTGTATCCGCTGGCGCAGGGGTACGACTCGGTGATGCTGCGGTGCGACGTGGAGCTGGGCGGGACCGACCAGAAGTTCAACCTGCTGATGGGACGCGAGTTGCAGCGGAAGGATGGGCAGCCGCCGCAGATTGTGCTGATGACGCCGATCCTGGAGGGGCTGGACGGCGTGCAGAAGATGTCGAAGTCGCTGGGGAACGCGATTGGGATTCAGGAGCCGCCGGGAGAGATGTATGGGAAGCTGATGTCCATCTCCGATGAGTTGATGTGGAAGTACTACACGCTGCTGACCGACCTGCGCGGGAGCGAGATCGATGCGATGCGCGACGAGGTGGCGCACGGCGGGCTGCACCCGATGAAGGTGAAGAAGGATCTGGCGTGGGGGATTGTGCGGGACTTCCATTCGGCGGCGGCGGCGGATGCGGCGGCGGAGAATTGGGCGAAGCAGTTTCAGCAGAGGGCGGTGAGTGAGGACATTCCGACAGTGCAGTTGACGCCTGCGAGTGTGGGGGCTCTGCCGATGGAGGATCGCATGGATGGATTCATGGTTCGCATGCCGAAGCTCTTGCAGCTTGCTGGACTCGCGAGTTCGGCCGGCGAAGCAACGCGTAAGCTAGGCGAGAACGCGGTCAGCGTGAACGGCGAAAAGTTCAACGGGACGTTGCTGAAGAGCGTGAATCGCGACGAATCGATTGTGTTGCGACTGGGGAAGAGGAGTGTTCGAGTGGAGTGGGTGAGATGATATCGGCGTGGCGCGACGCAAGAAGGCATGTCCCGGGGGCTGAAGCCCGATTCTGTGGTTGAATTTGAATGTCCGGGCTGAAGCCCGGACCTATCTCAGAAGCAAAGGCAAGAGCAGAAGCGAAGGCTGTCGCCTAAACCGATTGCAGCCGGTGACCGTCTAAAGGAGATTGATGGGATTAGGCAAGAAAACCTGGGTGGGTGCGCTGGGAGTGGTGCTGGCTGCGTCGGCGCACGGCGTGAAGGCGCAGGATGCTAAGCAGATTGTGCAGCAGGCGGTGAACACGCAGTTGGCGGCCGATCGCGACGACCACTCGCACTGGCGCTACATCCGCACCGACGACGGCAAGGACAAGGTCGTGGTGGTGGAGACCGAGAACGGCGCGATTACCCGGCATATCGAGGAATACGGCAAGCCGGCATCGGCGGCGACACTGGCCGCGGACAACAAGGAAACTCAGAAGTTTATCCACGACCCCGATTTGCAGCAGAAACAGAGGCAGAACGGAGCGCATGATGACAAGAGCGCAACCGAGCTGATGAACCTGATGCCGGTGGCGTTTGTGTGGAAGGTGGAGGGCCAGACGGCGGATTCGATTACGCTCTCGTACCGGCCCAACCCGAACTTCGACCCGCCGGACATGGAATCGCGGGTGATGGGAGCGATGACGGGAACGATGGTTGTGACCAATCCAGCCCACCGCATTCGCACCTTCCAGGGGCGACTGGAAAACGATGTGACCATCGGCTTCGGTTTCCTGGCGAGAATCAAGGCAGGCAGCACGTTTGAAATCCAGCGAAAAGAGGTTGCGCCGGGATACTGGGAGATCACAGAGACACATGTGCACATCAGCGGCCATGCGCTGTTCTTCAAGACGATCGGGACGCAAGAGGATGAGGTGAAGTCGGACTTTACGCTGGTGCCGCTGGGGACGACGCTGGAGCAGGCAGTGGAACTGCTGGCGGGCCCGGCGAAGCAGAATGGCGCTGTGGCGAAACTGCGTAAGTGATTCCGGCGCGGTATGCTCGGAGTTGATGGCGAAGACACCGTATCCACAGACAGACCGCGAGTTGATCCGGCGCATTGAGCGGTCGGCGGGACACCGTGCGGGATACAAGCAACTGGTGCGGGAGCTGGGGCTGGGCGGCGGACGGGAGCGGCGACTTCTGTTGGAGCAACTGGCGCGGATTACGGCGCGCGGCGAGTTGGTGAAGACGGAGACGGAGCAGTGGGCGATTCCTGCGGCGGCTCCCGAGAAGACTGCGCGAGCGGTGCGGAGTGAGACGCTGCCGGGGGAACGGCGTGGGCAGGAGCTGAGGGCGACTCGCGACCGACTGGTGGCGGGGAAGCTGGACCTGCATCGGGATGGGTATGGATTTGTGCGGCCGAATGGGAGCACGAATCGGGACGACGACTTGTTCATTCCGCCGAGTGAGTTGAACGGGGCGATGCAGGGCGATGAGGTGCTGGTGGATGAAGCTCCGCCGGGCCGAGATGGACGGCGGTCGGGACGGATTGCGCGGGTGCTGACGCGACGGAATCCGACGGTGGTGGGGATCTTCCACTATGCGCGCGGGCGAAGGAACTCCGGTGGGCGCGGCGGCGCGTGGGACGATGTGCCGGTAGTGCTGGGAAATTATGTGACGCCTCTGGACGAGCGGATGGCGGGTGCTCCGGGCGGTGGGGCGGTGCTGATTCCCGAGGGCGCGGAGGTGGTGCGGGCGACCAAGGAGACGCCACACCGGGTGCTGGGCGAGGAGGCTCGCGAGCAGCAGAGGCGGTGGAGCGTGGAACAGGACGAGCCGGAACGGGTAGGGCGGCACGACTGGATGGAAGGGCTGGCGGTGGATGTCGAGATCACCGATTTTCCGACGCCAGGACGACCGGCGAAAGGGCGCGTGATCGAAGTGATGGGGCCTCCGGACGCGTTTGGCGTGGATGTGGAGATTATGATTCGCAAGCATCA
>CAZAXI010000138.1:0-12146 GCA_964489045.1 uncultured Granulicella sp.
TCTTGTAGCGCGGGACCGGCGCAATCGGCGCGCGCAGCTCCGGCGTGCACAGCGGAACCACCGGCAGCCACACCCGCTCGGACTTGGCGCACGCCTCCGCGGCATACACCATCGGCTCGCCGTCCGGCCCTTTCGGAGTAGCCCGCCGGTACTCTGCCACCACCCGCGCGCGCACCTCCGCATCCATGCCCGCCAGCGCCTCTTTCATCACCACGTTCTCTGCCGGAAACACAAAGTGGTCCAGCAGAAATTTCTGGCAATTCCTCCGCCCCAGCTCATAGTCATGCGCCCTGAACCCGCGTTCGAAGAACCCGCCAAACGCCGCCAGCGTCGCGCATTGCAGCGCCTTCGGAATCGGCTTGTGGTGCATCGCCTCATGCTTCAGCTCCTCCACCAGTTCATGGTCGCTGGGCGCCACCATAAAGTGGCAGAAGGTCGTCCCCCGCATCAAATGGCTCAGCGACTCGCCATAGAATCGCGACTGCGACACCAGTGCCTGGAACAGCCGCGCCATCACCCGCAGCACTCCCGAGTGTTCCAGCGGATCGTAGTCCACCGCGTAGCTCGCCATGGTCGGGAACGGCGCAATGCTCACCACTGCCCGGTCTGCCTTGCAGGGATCGCGCTCCAGTTGGTTGTCTTCGCGCGGCGGATCCAGCGCCGCCAGGTAGTCATACGCGTAGTTGTACGGATCGTTGTTGGTAATTCCGCCATCCACGTTCAGCGTCTCGAACGGGTCCGCCATCCCCGGCGGAAACGACGGCTCCACCGGCGCCACATCGTCCTTCGCCCCCGCCCCATGCGTCTCCCACAGCGGCGGCGTGTAGTCCGAGTGCCGCCGCATCAGCACCCGCGGCGCCAGCACCATCGGAAACGCTCCCGTCGCCATCGCCGCATTCCCCAGCAACTCAAAATCACCCTGCGGAACCGTCAGGTCCACCGCATACGCCGCCTGGTCCAGCGGCCGCGTCGAATCCGCGCGCACCGTCTGGAACCGGATCCGGTCGCCGAAAAACGATGTCGTCTCCTCCACCCCGCCCGGCGATAGCCCGTTCAGCGAATACAGCACCCCGCGCAGGTTCGTCAGCGAAAGAAACACCGTCAGGTCCGGCGAAACATACGGCCGCGCCACCGCCGGAGCCGGCCCCCGCGTCGCCCCATACACCGCCAGCTCATCCAGCAGCGTCGAGTCCAGCAGCGACACCAGCGGCCCCGACCCATCCAGGTCCCGCGTCGTCAGCAACGCGCGGATGTCGGTCTTGTTCACCCAGCTCTCGTAGAAACGGTTCGTCGTCCCGCGTTTGGTCGCGTCCGCCACGTGTTCGAACTCATCCTGCAGCAGCACCGCCGACAGCGCCGCGCACAGCCCGCCCGCCGACGCGCCCGAGAACCCCTCAATCGTCACATCGTGCTGCGGAACCTCCGCCCCTTCCGCCTTCGCCCGGTACCAGGCGTCCAGCGCCTCCGTCATGAAATCCACCACCCCAGCCGTATACGCCCCCGCCGAAATGGCCCCCGCCATATTAATCGCGATCTTGAAGCCCTTCATCTCATCCTTCCATCCCCGGAAAACACCGGCCCGCCGCTAGCAGCCACTATAGCCTGTCACTAGTTTGTCATTCTGAGCGCAGCGAAGAACCCCCGCATTTGTCCTTAGCTCTTGCCTGTCATTCTGAGCGCAGCGAAGAACCCCCGTATTTGTCCTGGGAGTGCCACCAATCCGGGTGCCCCATGATCAACGAGCGCCTCACCACTCGTTTATCGTGGGGTCACTCTCTGCCCCCACCCCGTCGTCATTCTGGCGCAGCCAGAATCTCCGTATCGGCTTTTGCCCCCTCGCCGGGTGTCTCATCATCACGGCACCGGCTCGTCTCGTTAAGGGCACGGCTTCAGCCGTGCCGTAAGCGCCAACAAGAATCCCGGGCTTTAGCCCCTGGGATACGTGCCCCTCGCTGCGCGCAACCCTCGCCGCCTCTAAGTCGGAAACCGCTCCACAAATCGCCCCGCCGCCTCCATCATCGCGCCATCGCTCACCCCATCACTCGCGCTCAGATCCACCATGCGCGCCAGCTCCACCTTCATCTCCGCATACTCGCTGCGCGTCTCATCTTCCGTGGACAAGAACCGCGTGTGCAGAAACAGCCCATATCCCCCGCACGTAATCGCAAACGGCGCAACCTCCGCCCCGCGCTCCAGCGTAATCCGCGCCCCCGCGTCATACTCCTCATCTTCCAAAATCACGCCATTCTCCGACCCCACCCCGCCGATCGTCTTCCCGCCGTCATAAGCAATCCAATTCGCCATGATTAACCTCGTACTCTACACCCTCCCCACCGCCGCACCTCAAAACAAATAATTAAGAAGCGTCATCTCGACCGAGCGGAGCGAGTGGAGAGACCCCCGCATTTGCCTTTAACAAATGTCTGTCATTCTGAGCGCAGCGAAGAACCCCCGCATTTGCCTCTCCCCCTCGCATCCCCTGTGTCCTCTCCCTGTCCCTCCGTGTCCTCTGTGATTCGCTTTTCCACCCCCTCCACCGAACAAAAAGCGAATATAATTCCCCCACGCGCCCGCATGCCCTCCCACGCCCAACCCGACCGCTCCGGGGTCCCCAGCCAGCTCGCTGGCTGGGGTGGTGACCGCTTCGCCTTCCTCCACATCGACCTCAACAGCTTCTTCGCCTCGGTCGAGCAGCAGCTTCACCCCGAATTCCGCTCGCGCCCTCTCGCCGTCGTCCCCACCCACGCCGACACCACCTGCTGCATCGCCGCCAGCTACGAGGCCAAGGCCCTCGGCATCAAAACCGGCACGCAAGTCGGCGAAGCCAAACGCATCTGCCCCGATATCGTCCTCATCGAAGGCAACCACGGCGTCTACGCCGAATACTCCCAGCGCATCGCGCAGGCCGTAGACCGCTGCTGCCCCGTAGCCCACACTCCCAGCATCGACGAGATGGTCTGCCAGCTGATGGGCCGCGAGTGCGAGCCGCCCCGCGCCCGCGCCATCGCCCTCAAAATCAAGCAGGCCATCCGCGACGACGTCGGCGAAACCCTCCGCTGCTCCATCGGCATGGCGCCCAACCGCTACCTCGCCAAGATCGCCAGCGACATGCAGAAGCCCGACGGCCTCATCGGTCTTTTGCCCAGCCAGCTCCCCCGCGCCATCGCCCACCTCGCCCTCCGCGACCTTCCCGGCGTCGGCGCCCGCACCGAGGTCCGCCTCAACGCCAAGGGAATCACCACCATGCAGCAGCTCCTAGCCCTCGACCGCACCGCCATGCACGCCCTCTGGGACTCGGTCTGGGGCGATCGCCTCTACCACTGGCTCCGCGGAGCCGACACCGGCGACGATGGCGCCCCCGTCGACGACGGCGTCCAGAAATCTCTCGGCCACTCCCACGTCCTCGCACCCGAGCACCGCACCCCCGAAGGCGCCTGGGCGGTCGCCCACAAGCTCCTCCACAAAGCCGCGATGCGCCTGCGCATGGAGCACTTCCACACCGCCGCCATGCACGTCACCATCCGCTACGCCCTCACCCGCGAGCAAGCCGCCGCCATGAAGAAGACCAAGAAGCACTTCTCCGGCCTGACCCACTCCGGCTGGGGCATGGAAGCCCGTTTCGCTCCCTGCCAGGACACCCTCAGCCTGCTCGAAATCCTCCGCGCCTCCTGGTCCCGCCGCCCCGAAGGCCCCGAGTTCGCCCGCCCCTTTTACGTCGGCATCACCATGCACGATTTGATCCCCGAGTCCGACCTGCAAGCCTCGCTCTTCGCCGACCCCGGCCATCGCGCCGAGCTAGCCTCCACCATGGACAAGCTAAACCTCAAGTACGGCCACACCACCCTCCACTTCGCCGGCATGCTCCCCGCCCGCGACTCCGCCCCCACCCGCATCGCGTTTACCCAGATCCCCGTCCGCTACGGCGTGGATTATATGTAGAGTATGTCTCGCAGACCCCGCGCTGCTGGCCGTCACTCGGAGGGAGCAAGATAGGCGGGCAGCACATGGACCTGTAAGTCCTTGACCGGGAGCCGCACCTCGAGTTTATGCAACTTCCCATCGTGCGCCGGGTCGGCCGCGGTAAATTGCAATACGTGTTGGTTGCGAATGTCGGCCGCGATCTGGGCGGCAGCGGCCGCGGGGTCGGGATCTAGGTTGAATGTTGGGCCGCCGCCCATCTTGGCGAGAAACTCCAGCATTTTATGCCCGCGGGCAGATTCCGTCAGGTCATTCAGCGTTCTTCGCGGGTCGCGAACCCTGCACGCGTAAATCGTCGGTGCGCCAGGCAGCAGGATGCCTCCCAGAGCTGCACTCGCCGAATTGCCTGAAGCGTTTTCTTCGCCATCGCTCAGAATCACCAGGGCCCTTCGCACATACTTTGCGTTACCCCCCAGATAGTCCTCAGTTGCAATGACGGCATCCAGGAGCGACGTGCGTCCATTGGGCCGCAGCCAATCCAGAAAAGAAAAGTCAACTTTGGAAACCGGTGTGAGGGGAAGGTCTATATAGGCTTGCTCTGCAAAATCAACGGCCGTGACCTCGCTGCCAGCCGGCAGCGCCTTGATGATCGCGGTGACTGCGGAGACGATCTCTGGCTTCCGCTTGTATATCGAGCCCGATGAATCAATGAGGAGAGCAACCGACACCGGAGAGTCCACCGAAGCGGGAAAACGCAATGGCCGCTCTGCGCGGTCCTCGAAGAGCTGAAACGCCTGCTCGTCGATCTTCTGCGGCGCGCCGCTCTTGTCCAGCACCAGCACGTTAAGATTGACCTCAGGCCACAATCTGTCGATGGCAGCAAATGCACGCCCGAACCCAGCCGGGCGGTCCTGGCCAGCCAACCTGATCGCGCCGCCCGCAAGCGTCAGCAGCACGATCAGCGCTCCGCCCCACGGTCCAAACCTCTTCCCAATCTGCATTTGACTTTCGCTTTCGCAAGATGGATTTGCGAGCCATTTTACTCCGTGAGAGGAACTAAGAAGTCCCACTACTCCCCCAACTCCGCCTTCGCCAAACCCTCCACCGTCTCCCCTGCCTTCCCCTCCACGTCGAACACCACCACCTCATTCTTTCCCTGCTTCAGCCACACTCCCGGCGTATACAGCGTCTTCTGCGGCCCCACGTTCCAGAACCGCCCCAGCGCGTGCCCATTCACCCACATCGCTCCCTTACCCAACTGGCTCGTATCCAGAAACGTGTCCCCCACCCGCTCCACGTTGAACGTCCCGCGATAGAAGCACGGCCCCAGGCACAGCATCTTCTTGAACTTCAGCGCCCCCACGTTATCCATCGGCAGCGGATAGATGTACCACTTCACCACCGGCGGCGGGTGCACCGCGGGCGTAAACGCCACCACTCCCTTGCGCTCCCCGCGCAGTTGGTGCGAGTAGTTGATCCGCCCCGTGTTCTCCACGAGCAGGTCCCACCACGACTCCAGCGGCCCGGTGTCGGACCCGCTCTCCTGGTGGTTCTCCGAAGCGATGCCCCCGCCCTTGTAGTCCACCTTTATGGGCCCCGGAATCAGCCGGCGGTCGAGAGCGTCGCATGGTGTGATCCGGCCTGGCACGCCGCTGTTGTAGTGGTACGTATACGCGCACGCGTAGTCGCGAACGGTCAGCGTGCCGGTGTCAAAGTCGCCGATCGGCAGCCGCGTCCGGTACAAAATCCATCCGTAGTTCTGCCCCACGTCTTCCATCGTCAGCGGCCGGTCGCTCTCAATCGCCTTCGGCAGCACATCCCACAGCGGCACCGCCTCTGTTAATTTGATCGGCGCAATCTTAATCGGCGCAGCCATCTCCGGAACCGGCGGCGGCGTCACGCCCGTCGCCGTCGCAATCACATCGCGAAACAGAAAATACTTCGCCGTCGGCCGGCCACTCTCATCCAGTGCCGCGTCGTAGTCGTAGCTGGTCACGTCCGGCTCATACATCCCCGGCTTCGCGTCGCTCGAGTTCGCCCCATTCATCCAGCCAAAATTCGTCCCGCCGCAGAACACATAAATCGATACTGAATACCCCTGCTCCAGCATCCATTTCAGGTTCGCCGTCTGGGTCGCCGCGTCCGTATGCGCGTGCGGCCCGCCCCAGTGATCGAACCACCCCGCCCAGAACTCGCTGTTGAACCTCACCCCATCCGGCCGCGCCGCCTTCAGCGTCGCAAACGACCGCTGCGCCTCCCCCGCGCGGTTCCCATCGAAGTTGATCCCCACCGGCAACTCCGGCAGCGACCCATTCGCAATCACGCCCGGCCCATCCGCCGTATACAACTGCGCCTTGCTAAAGCCCGCATCCAGCAGCGCCTGCTTGTTCGCCTCCATATACGCGTGGTCGTTGCCGGGCACGCGGTTTTCGGCGAAAGACCCGTACTCGTTCTCCACCTGCACCAGAAGAATCGGCCCGCCGTTCCCAATTTGTAACGGTGCCAGTTCCATTCCCAACCGCTTGATCCATCGCGTCGCCGGCTCCATATACTTCGGGTCGCTCGAGCGCACCACCGTCGTCGGGTCCTTCAGCAACCACGCCGGGTATCCGCCGAACTCCCACTCCGCGCACACGTACGGCCCCGGCCGCAGGATCACCCACAGTCCTTCCTGCTGCGCCTCGCGCACAAACTCCGCCACATCGTTGTTGCCGCTAAAGTCGTACACGCCCGGCGTCGCCTCGTGCACGTTCCAGAACACGTACGTCGTAATCGCGTTCAGCCCCATCGCCCGCGCCATCTTCAACCGCGCCCGCCAGTCCTCCCGCGGAATCCGCGGATAGTGCATCTCCCCCGAAATCACCCGGAACGGCTTCCCATCCAGCGTGAACTGCCCCCCATCCACGCCAAACACATGCGCCTTCCCATCCGGCACGGGCTGCGCGCCGGACGTGGGTGCCGCTTGTGCAACCAATGTAGTTACATTTCCAAAACCGAGGCCGAACCCAACCCCAATCACCACCGCAACCCGTAAAATCCCGCGCATATTCACGCCGCCATCTTACGCGCTTTTCCCTCGAACCTCGAACCCCGAACCCCGAACCTCGAACCTGTCCTACTGCACCAGCATAATCTCAGCCTGCCAGAATGCTGTCTTTCCTTCGCTCGGGTCCAGCACCGACACCTGGCAATCGTACTTCCCCGTCGCCAGCGTGCTCAGGTCGACTGTAAAGTTGATCGGAACCATCTGCAGCCGTGTATTCTCCAGCGGCGTCACCTCCTGAGGCTGGGTCTCATACACTTTCTTCCCGCCCTGGTAGAAGCTCACAAATGCGATCAGCGGCCTCGCCGTCGCCGCTGCCGCTGCGGCTGCCACCGGTCCCGAGCCCGCTGCCCCAGTCTTCGTTTCTGAAACCTTGGTTACCGCAGCCGGAGCTGCTGCTGCCGGAGCCGGAGTTGCTGCATCGCCCTCGTACGCCTGCAGGTAAACGTACATGTTCCGGCTCTTGCTGAACACCCGCGTCACGCTCGGAATCAGCTTCGCGCCGTTCTGCACCAGCGGATCGGCGGCAGCGTCCTTGGCTGCCTCCTTGCCTTTGGTCGCGTTGTAGATCGCCTCGCTCATCTGCTTGCGTTCGCCCGACAGCACCACGCTGCTGATCGCCACCCGCTTGGTCTCCTTCATCAGGTTCGGAATCACAAAGCTGGTCTGGAACGTGCCGATATTCCCCGTCGCGTCATCCCGAGCCAGCACCTTCACCGTGAACTTCCCCGGCAACAGCGTGTACCCGGTCGAGTATTCCAGCGGGCTCTTCGCCAGTTGTTCCGCGGTCTCGTCGCTCACCTTCGGGTTCGCAAAGTCGCGCAGATTCGTCACCGTCGTCCCGCCGTAGTCGTCCTTGAACTCGGTCACAAAGTCGATCAGCGCCTGCTGCGCGCCCCGTTTCTTCGCCAGCACCAACTCGCTGCCCGGGATCTTCACCATGATCGGCACGTAGTACTCCGCCTTGTTCAGTTGGAAGTAGTTCACCTCCACCGCCACCCGCAGGTCGGTCCAGGGATCGCCCTGCATCAGCGCATCCTCCAGTTGCCGCTCCTTGTCTGCGGTGTTGAACTTGCCCCACTCCTTGCCTGCGAAGTAGCCCACGCGATAGTCCAGCTTCGCCTCCGCATCCGCGCCCAGCGTCACCTTGATCTTCCGGAACTTCCCATTCAGCGCCGTATTCGACGTGTAGTACCCGATGATGTAATAGTCCGTAACCGACTTCTGCGCCTGCACAATCCCCTGGCTCAGGTCGTTGTTGTCCAGAAACGCCTTCCCGCCCGTATCCCCCGCCAGCGCGTACAGCGTGTCCTGCGACCGCTGGAAGTTCGACACCATCGCCGTGGACGACCCGCCCGTATACATCGCCTGCCCGCCCGGCGAACCCTGCGTGGCATTCCCCATCGGCGCCATCGCCACCAGCCCGCGCGCATCGTCCATGAACAACGCCACCCCCGCCCGGATCGCCGCATCTTCGGTCGCGTGCATCTGCGCCTGGTTGTCCAGCCCGTTCAGGTTCAGTCCGCTGGCAAAGATGATCAGTTCCTTCTTCTCATTCAGCCGTCCCAGCATCTCCGCCGTCGTCTGGATCGCCGCCAGTTGCCGGTCCGTCGTAAAAATGTTGAACTCACTGTCGTCCTGCCCAAACGCCGCGCCCGTATCCGCCGCGCTGTCGTCGCTCGACGACTCATCGTTCCCCTGGCCTTCGCCCACCACCATCGTCTCCAGAATGCTCAGCAGCCGGCTGCGGTCCGCCGTAAAGTCCTGCAGGATCTCCACCCCATTCCCCGCGTAGCGCGAGATCGACACTAGGTCCGCCGACGTCATCTCCGTCCGCACAAACTTCTCCGCCCCTTCCAGCGCCCGCAGTTGGTCCGTCGGCGGCATCGCGGTCATGTCGAAGTACAGCGCCAGCAGCCGCTTGTCCTTGTACATCAGCTTCCCCGGCGACTCGCCTGCAATCTGCTCATGCGCCAGCCGGTTGTAGATCTTGATGTTGTCCTCCGCCTCGTGCGTCGTCAGCTCCGCGACCGGCTTGTCCGGCACCACCGGCAAACTCTGGTATTCGCAGAAGCTGATCGACTGCGCCACCCCATCCTCGGTCACCGTAAAGTCCTTGGCGGTCAGCCCGGTCACGGGTTTCCCCGCCTTGTCCTTCACTGACACGTCTTCCACCACCAGCCGCACCGTCTCGTGCAGCGTCGTCACCCCGGTCTGGTCCGCCGGCTTGTTCGCCCCGGTCAACTGCGCCCCCGCCGTCCCCATCCCCACCAGCAGCACCGCCGCACACACCCCCGCCGCCAGCCTCGAACCTCGAACCCCGAACCTCGAACCTCGCCGCTCATCCCTCATCGCTCGCACCTCGCACCCCACCTCGAACCTCGAACCTAGTACCTCGAACCTATCCTCAAAACCTCATCCGCAACGTCACCGACATACTCCGCATTCCGCCTGCTCCCGCCGCCGTCCCGAACAGCGGCTGACCCACCGTCGTATTCCAGCCCGAGTACGCCACATGGTTCAGCGCATTCTGCACATCCGCCCTTGCATCCAGGTTGAACCGGTCGTGCAGCCGGAACGTCCGCGCGATCGACCCGCCCAGCCCGAACTGGCTCGGCCCCGTAATCGAATCCCGCCGCGCATTGCCGAACCCCGTCGTCGGCGCCACAAACGCCGCCGGGTTCAGGAACACGCCGTTCCCATAGCTCCCGTGGATCGCGGCGCCCGTATAGTTCGCGCGAATCACGCCCGAGGAACTCGTCCCCGGTACCACCACCGGATCGATCGGCGTCTCCGGCGTCCCGCTGGCCTCGTTGATATTCACCAGCACCGTCCACTCCTTGTACGCCGCGCCCCGCCAGCCGCTCAGCAGCGTGTGTCCGCCCAGCCCCATGCCCGTCGTATATTGCAGCGATGCCGTCAGCGCATTCCGCTGATCGAACGTCGACAGTCCCCGCTGTCCCGCCGGGTTGGTCCAGTCCTGCGCCACCTGCGGACTCCCGCCGCTGGTCGTCACTGACCCCTGCCCGCCCAGCGAGTAGTCGTCATCCAGCGACTTCGAGTACTTGTACAGCATGCTCGCCGTAAATCCGTTCCGCAGCCGTCGCCGCAGGCTGATCTGTCCCTCTTCGCGGGTCGAATCCCCCAGCGAATCGCGATAGAAATACCCCACCGGGGCCGATCCATACGGGCTCGCCGTCAGCCCCAGGCCATACGAGTTCGGCAGAATCTCCTGCACCCCGTGCGTCCCTTTGGTCCCCAGGTATGTCGCTACCAACTGCAGCGAGAAAGGCAGATCGCGTTGCACATCCAGCCGCCACTGCTGCGCGTAGCCCACCTTGAAGTTCGGGTCCACTGCAAACGTGTCCGGCGTCGTCGTCGCGCACGGCAGTTGCTGGAACGGAGCCGTAATCGTGAACCGGCACGCCGCGCTGTTCGCCACGCTTAGGCTGGTTGAGAGCGGGGCCTGTTGCGCCATCGCGTACGTCGTCGCCCGGTACACGCTGGTGTCGTTGTAAATTCCATACCCCGCCTTGATCAGCAGCGACGATCCCGAGATCGGCCGCCACGCAATCCCGATCTTCGGGTCCGGAAAGCTGTAGTCCGGCCGCATCAGCGATGTCGGATACGTCTGCCCCGTCAGCGCCCCCTTCGGACTCGACGCCAGCACCGGCGTCTCGTTGGTAAACCCCGGCAATACATCCAGGTTCACCAGCCGGTTCTTGATCTCCGTCATCGGCGCGCCGTACTCCCAGCGCAGCCCCGCCCGGATGCTCAACTCCGGATTCACCCGGAAGTCGTCGTCCACGTACAAATCGTAGGCCGATTGCCGCAGATACTTGTCCGCGTTCCCATACGCAATCGAGCTCGTGTCCGGCAACCCCAGCAGGAAGTCCGCAAAGTCGTTCCCGCTGCCCGGCACCGTGCTGCTCGCCGTCTGCGCGCCGCTGAAGTAGAGCGACCCGCGCGGGTTCGACTCCGTCAGGTAGTTGAACTCCTGTCTGCGGAAGTCCCCACCAAACGTCATATTGTGCCGGAACCGGTTCCAGGTCATGAAATATGTAACTGAATTTGTCTCCGGCCGGCTGCTCGACGTCGGCCCATCCGACAAGCCCGCGATGCCGCTCGCAAATCCCAGTCCCGGAGGTCCCCAGTAGGTCGCGCTGGTGTCGTTCCCCGTGATCCCCGCGTTCCCCTCCACATTCGTCTTGTCCGAAAAGTACGACGTACTCACATTCCGCGACCGGCTGAAGTTGTACGACGCGTTCATTGACAAACGCTGCGTGAACCGGTGGTACCAGCTCGCATTCACAGCCGTGTTCAGGTAGTTGCCCGTATCCAGAAACCCGAAGATGCTCGGATTGCTCGACCGCGAGTCCCCCACCGTCAGGCTCCCGTTCACATTGTTCTTGCTTCCCAACTGCTTCTGTAACCGAAACTGGTAGTAGTCCGTGTGCGTGTCGCCCGCCAGCGGCACCTGGTAGTTGTACTCCGACCCGCCCGGCGAATTCGGCAGCGGATAGTACTTCAGCAGCGCCTGCGCAACCGAGCCGGCCTGCGAGTTGATCTCATTCTGCGGAATGCACGCCGTCGGCGACGCGTCCACCGCAAACAGCGCCGGCAGGCAGTTCGTCGCGCCAAACAAATTGCCCGTGTTCGGATCGTAGACCGCCCCCGCCCCCGTCAGATCGCCCAACTGCTGTGCCTCGGTCGGCATTCGCACCGGGTTGATCGTGTCGTTCTTGTTCTCCGTCCGCTGGTAGCCAAACTGGAAGAATGGCGCCCGCGCCGCCGACAGCAGATGCGGAATCTTCAGCGGCCCCAGCAACTGCGCCCCCGCAACAATGTTGAAGAACGGAGGCTTCGCCGAATCCTCTCCATTCAACGAAAAATTCTTCGCATTCAGCGCCGAATCCGACAGCACCAGGTTCACCCCGCCCGTATACAGCCACCGTCCCCCATTCCGGTTGTTGCCGAACGCCTGGTTCAGCGAGAACTGGCTGGTCGCCGCATTGCTCACGCTGCCATTAATCAGAAACCCGTCATTCGCCTGCGCCGAAGTCGTGTCCTGCGAGGCCGAAGCCATCCCGCCCCCAGCCTCCGAAGCAGCCGCCCCACCACCACCAGCCGCCCCGCCCGCTGCCGTCGCCGTCACTTTTGTGATCAAGGAGGGGCCCAAGGTTAA
>CAZAXI010000139.1:0-12133 GCA_964489045.1 uncultured Granulicella sp.
CCTACCCCAGCGGCCATGCGCTGACCGGCTATCTGGAAGGCCTGACGCTGGCGGAAATCGTCCCGGAGAAGCGTACGCAGATCCTGGCGCGCGCAGACGATTTCGCGCACAACCGGCTGGTGTGCGGCGTGCACTATCCCAGCGACGTCGAGGCGAGCCGCCGCGTGGCGTATGCGGTCTTCGGCTACATGATGGCGACGCCGCGTTTCCAGCACGACCTCGCAGCCGCCAAAGCGGAGACGCGCGCCAAGCTGGGTCTGGCAGCCAAGTAGCTGTGCTGCAACGCCGGCAACCGCATCCTCCGGTTGACTCGGGCGCTCCGGTGGCCTCATGCTTCCGTCCGCGCTCGGAAATGCCTGGGCTGTGTACAGTTGTAGAGGTAGATCCAGGAGAGTTCAATGGTTATGGTTTGCACGAAATGCGGCGCTGAAATTCCCCCTGCAACAACGTTTTGCCCCTCCTGCGGGGCTGAAATCGGAACGCCTGCAGCGCCGCCGGCATTCTCTGCTGCTGCCCCAGTTCCCGCTCCGGCGTACGGGCAGCCTGCTCCGCCGAAGAGCGGTGGAGCGTTGAAGGTGGTGCTGATCGTGGTGGCAGCGGTGGTGGTGCTGGGTGTGCTGGGCGTGGGAACCGTGGTTTATGTGGGCTATCGCGCGCTCCATGCTCCCGGCAACTCGGTGTCGGTGGGTCCATCGGTGCAGGTCAGCGACACGGACCTTGGCGTCGTCCTCTATCCCGGCGCGGCGGCCAAGCAAGGCGCGGGCGTCAAACTGAAGCTCGGCAACACCGTGATGGTGAGCGCGACCTACACCACCACCAGCCCGGTCAGCGCCGTGGAGGACTTCTACCGCAACCAGGTTGGCGGGCAGGCGATCGAGAGCAAGAGCGTGCGCGGCACTTCGTTCGAATCGGTTACGACCAATGGCGCGCAGAAGAACAGCCTGGTGGTGACGATAAGCCCCAGCTCCACCGGCGGACTGACCCAGATTGTGATTCTGCACACAACGTCGGTTACGCCTTAGCGCGGTTGACGCGATGTTTGCGATTCGGGTAGGCTCATGGCTCTCCGGGCTATCCGAATTTCCGCGCGCGCTCACGCCGATGGCCGGGCTAACTCCAAAGGAGAATTCAAATGGCCGGTTTCTGCACGAAATGTGGCGCTTCTGTTCCCTCGGCAACAGGTTTCTGTCCAACTTGCGGTGCCCCGGTGGGGTCTCCGCTGGCAACGCCTTCGCCGCAGCCGCCCGTGGTCGCAGCAGCACCGCCGGCTGCGGCTGCTTCCGCGTACGGGCAGCCGCCAGCGGCCGGCGCGTATGTTGCTCCGCCAAAGAGTGGCGGCGGCGCGCTGAAGATCATTCTGATCGTGATTGCAGTCGTGGTCGTGCTGGGTGCGATCGGGGTGGGCATCGTAGGATATGGATTCTATAAAGTGGCGCATTCGGTCACGACCGATAGCAAAGGCAATGGGACGATTTCGGTGCCTGGCATAGGAGCGATTTCGGCGGGCAAAAACGTGGATGTGAGCGCGGCGGACCTGGGCGTGCCGCTGTATCCCGGGGCGACCGTCGGCGAGGGAGGCATGCACATGACGCTGCCTACCGGCTCGGTGGTAACGGCCGTCTACGACACCAGCGATTCGGTGAGCTCGGTGGTGGCCTTCTATAAGGGCAAGCTGGGCGCGAACGAGTCGGACATCGATACCGCCAACGGCAGTGTGCTCACCTCGGGCGATCAGGGCGCGAATGGCAAGAGCGGCATCGAAATTACGGTTGGGCCTGGCACAGGGAACAACAGCGGCAAGACCCAGTTCGTAATCGTGCACACGACTTCGACACAGTGACGGTTTAGGATCGCGACGAAGAAACAAGGAGGGCCAGGGATGGGGTCCAGGCGAGGCGTGCTGCTGGACGGCAAGGGACGCCAGGTTGCCGCGGCCGCTGCTGTGGCACTGCTTGGAGCCTGTGCGGTGGTGAGTGCTGTCTTTGTGCTGTCGGTTTGGCACTCCCTGCATCGTCCGCTCGGCAGCGACGCGCAAGCCGCGCGCGTGGCGTTGGGTGTCTCCATTTATCCCGGAGCGACGGCTCGGATGGAGCGGATAGCGGAGTTCAGGGACGCCAATAGCGTGGAAGCGATTGAAGAGTATACGACGGGGGATCCGCCGAGCGCCGTGCTGGATTTCTATCGTGCGAGGCTCAGAGGCCGAGTCCGCGAGTCAATGACTGGACTGGGCACAACGCTTGATTCCATGCGAGTGAATGGAGACGCGACAGACGACATCCTGGTGTTTGTGGGGCCGGACTCGCAGGTGGATAGCGGGTTTACGAAGATTGCGATCGCTCACAGGCATTGGACGAGGCCGGGGCAGTGGTCCGGGCCGCTACGCTTATGCCGGAAGATCGGCAGATAGCAGTTCAAGTGCGCCACGGGATTTGAGGTCTGCGGCGGCCTGCAGGCCGAGAGTGTGGGCGGCGATGCCGACAGGCGCCTCGGAGGACAGGCAGATCATGCGTTCGCCGTCCGGCGCCAGCACCTGGGCGTGAAGGCGCCAGGCGATGGTTTCGCTGTCCTCGCGGATGGGCGAGCAATGGACACCGATGGGGATGGAACAGCCGCCGCCGAGGGCGTCGAGGACCGTGCGCTCGGCTTCGATTGCGAAGCGCGTCTCGGCGTGGTCGAGCGCAGCGACAGCGCTGCGGACGTAGTGGTCGCGGCCGGGCTCGGCAAAGACGGCGTAGCTGGCCGCGCGTGTCTCCAGCGCTAACGCGCCCTGGCCGGGAGCGGGGCATAGCTCGTCGACGGCGAAGCGCTGGTGAACCCACTCGGCGCGGCTGAGGCGGTCAAGCCCGGCGGAGGCGAGCACCAGGGCATCGCATTGGCCTTCGGCGAGCTTGCGCAGGCGGGTGTCGATGTTCCCCCTGGTTTCGACGAAGGTCAGGTCGGGACGCAGGGCGAGAAGCTGGGCGCGGCGGCGCGGGCTGGTGGTGCCGACGCGGGCGCCCATGGGCAAGGTGTGCAGCGCCCAATACTGCTCGCAGACGAAGGCATCGCGGGCGTCGACGCGCGGAGGGATGGCGGCGAGCGTAAAGCGCGGATCAAGCTCGGTGGGCAGGTCCTTCAGCGAGTGGACGGCGAGGTCGATGCGGCCCTCGGCGAGCGCCTCTTCAATCTCCTTGATGAAGATTCCCTTGCCGCCCGGTAGCGGCGCCAGGGCGGGCTGGCCGTCCGCGTTGTCGGGCTGCTGCATTCTGTCGCCTGTAGTCCGGATGATCTCGATGTCGACGGCGTGGCCAAGGTCGCGGAGCTGCGCGGCGATGTGATTGGCCTGCCAGAGCGCCAGTTGCGACCCGCGGGAGCCGATGCGGATGGTTTCGGTCATGTCAGTTCAAGGATACCCGGGTTCTGCCATTCCCGGCGTCCGCCGCTCGATGCCCCCATGTCTTTCCGGCAGAAGGGCGGAGCGCGTCAGCCCCGCCCCTTCACCGCTCGAGCTACGCTGCCTGCGACATTTTCTTCATCCGCTGTTCCATTACTTTCGGCGAAACATCCTCGATATGGGTGGCAACACTCCAGAAATGCCCGAAGGGGTCCTGAATAAATCCGGTGCGGTCTCCGTAGAACTGGTCCTGGACCGGCTTCATGATCTTCGCCCCTTCGGCGGCCGCTCGTTCCACCACCTTGTCGACGTCGGGGAGATAGACCAGCAGGCTTACCGGGCTGGCGCCGATTGTGGCGGCGCTGGAGTGTGCGTGACCCATGCTGGGGGTTTCGTCGGCCAGCATGATGTGTGAGTTGCCGATCTTCAGCTCGGCGTGGCCGATCCTGCCATCGGAGCCGGGCATGCGCATCACTTCTTTGGCGCCGAAGACGTTCTTGTAGTAGTCGATTGCTTTGGCCGCGCCTTTGACGATCAGGTACGGCGTAACGGAGTTGTAGTCCTTTGGAATGTACGAGACTTTGGCCATGACGTTTCTCCTCTGAATACAGGCTGGAGGTGGAGGTTTTATGGCGTGCACGCGGTCGGCGATACCGTTCCGTTGACGTTCCTTGGTGCGCGATTCCGAGCAGAAATCAAAGCCGCCGCGTGCCCCATCCGGCGTACGAGCGAGCAAATCTACCTTACTCTTCCGGCGGCGCGCTCGCCAACCCATCGCCCGATGTGCAAGAGATTCAATGGGCTTCCGCCGGACCGGAAAACTCTTGAATTATGTGAGGCGTGCGAAGCGGCGCGAAGATTCAGGGAAATCGATTCCGGTGGCAAACCAGGCGATGGCACTGCATCCGAGCGCCATGAGAGCTGAACTGAGCCGGAAAGGGGCGAGCGGAGGAATCGGGGAGCTGCTGACGGTGGTGATTGCGGCCCCGGCCACGCCGAGCACAATCGCAATCCACTGGTAGAGATGGAGGCCGGCGATGGTTGCGGTCTGCGGCTCGCCGCGGTAGGCCTCCTCCACAAAGCGCCCGGCGCTCGAAAGGAACAGATAGGCGCCGACGATCATCGTGCTCGCAGCGTGTAACTGGAGCAGGCGCAGCAGGGCCAGTTCGACGACACAATTCCAGAGGATGGAATAGACGGGCGTGGCGTGGACGGGAATTCCGGACAGGTTCGCCAGCCGGCACACGCGGGTATGCGGTTCGGTGTAGCGGATTCCGGGCACGGAACGCGCGATGCGCCCATGGCAGCACCCCTGGACAAGACAACGCAGGCGGCCGATGCCCTGGATCACAGGTACACCCACGGAGATGGCGGCGAGGACGGTCCATGGATTGGCGTGCAGGAGAAGTGTGGATGCAACCGCCGCCGAGACTCCTCCGACGACCGAGCCGTAGTAGCCCATGGGACGAAGCAGCGATGGTGAGCCTTCCACCCACTGCGCCCACAGTGCCGCTCCGACGATGGCGGAGAGGAAAAAACTGATGCTGATAAGTTGCAGGCCGGGACCGAGCAGGGTGTCGATGATGGTCATGCCGAAGAGGACGCCGAGAGCGGCGTAGCCCCCGTGGTTGATGATCCGAACCGGCCCGATCCGCCACTCCCTCCACGAATTGGCGATGTGTTCCGCGGCCCCGAGGATAGCCTTCCATATCTGCGGCATACGGATGACTGCAAGATACGCGACGGCTCCCGCGAGTACGTCGGCGATGGAATGCATGCCGGTGGTGATGCAACTGACCGCGACGAACAGTGCCCACGTCCACCATAGGAACCTCTTCCGGCGGCTCCCTTCGGCCAGCGCCGACGCCGCGATGAAGGCCCACACGACGTGGAAAGACGGAAAGGCCGCGTTCCCCGAATAGGGGGTATGCTCCCAGAGCAGCAGGCGCCCGAGTGCCGTAGCAGGATGAAACTCGCGTGGCGGAACATAGAACGGCAGCAACAGATACAGCGGGAAGATCAGCGCCATGGAGATGAGTCCGCGCTGCGCAAAACGCCGGAGCGCGCTTCCGGAGCGGGCAAGCAGCGGAACGAGAAGAACGACGACGTAGGTGCTGGCGTAGAACAGCTCGGTCTGCTCGATCACGGGCCAGTGCTTCTCGAATGGCAGGTACGTGCCCATCCAATCGGGCGCCTTGCCCAACGCGCCGAGCATTTCGAACACGGCCAGCCAGGGCAGCAGCACCACCGGATAAGTGCGCAGGCGCTCCACCAGCGACGGTGCCTCGGCCCGGTCGCGTGGAAGCCAGGCGGAGAATGTCCGTACACCAAAACGCCGGTTCAGATCGGGCAACTCATAGCCCAGCACCAGGGCGGCGCAGGACAAGGCAACCGCCGGCGTCACCAGCCAGAGGCCACTGGCCGAGCCGGAGAAGATGGTCACGCCGGCGCAGGCGATCAGGAAGCCTCCGTAGATGGGATGGGGAACGAGACTGTAGATGTTGTTCTCGACAAAGCGTGGCGGCGGGAATGCGTTCATCGGCAATCCGCCGCCGTAGATCCACAGCGACACCATTCCCAGGGCCATCATCAGGACGCCGAATGCGATCAGCGTCGCGCCCCAGAGCACGGAATGCAGCGCCGGCAGAGGGATTTGGGCGGAGGCGCGGGCCCATGCCACCAGCGCGAGCGGGACCACGGCGACAAAGAGGACTCCATAGAGAGCTTTGGCTATTCGAGAAGGGGCTAACAGTTCCAATCGACGACCTCATGAATGACCCAGCCGTGGCTTTGATGGCCCTGCTTGTCCAGCGTCCCGCGGCTGCGCCACTTTTTCTCGTCGATGTCGAAGAGCGAATGGGGAAGCAGGCTGCGAAGCATGGGGGCGCCGGGCAGAATGGTCGAGCCTAACCGGCCGGCGCGGAGCGGGAACAACTCGTCTATGTGCAAGGTTGCGTCGTCGAGGGAGATTTCGGCGTCGGAGATGGAGCGCGGTTCGCACGTGTGGCCGTTGTGGACGGCGAGGCTGGTGGAGTAGGGGCCCGTCCAGTCGATCCAGGCCAGCGTGTCTTGCGGCGACACAAACCGCCCCCATCGAAGCCGGCGCAAGGGCAACTGCCAGGGAGGCAATGTCAGGGTAAGGCATTCTGCGTAGCCCAAACCGTTCAGTTCGCAATCCCCCACGGTGACGTGTGCAAACGATCCCGGCTGGAGGCAGTTCCAAAGCACCGATCCGCGTGACTCCTGGTACACGGTGTGCTGGACTGGGGCAGCCGTAGCCTTCCATGTTCCGCTGACCTTCATCTGCGGGAACTCCACGACGATAAGGTCGTCGTGGGGAAGGAGGCGATGGCGCTTCATGGAGGATTGCGTGGTGATGGTGTGGCCGTCCGCCAGCAGAACGCTGCTGTAGGACGCATGGATGCCCCGCCAGCGCAGGTCGGCGCAGTAGAGAATCGCAGTCTCGCCAGTCTCCGTGACGCAGTCCATGTACCACTTGACCAGCGTGAAAGCAGGTTCGGACACCGCGGGCTTCATGGTTTCGGAGGGCATGGGGCGATGACTTCGAGAACGCGGCGATTATATTCGTTTCCCGCGCTGCAAACGCCTGCGCCCTCGATTGCCGCGTCCGCTAATCGCTGTGGCCGGCGCAGTGCAACACTCCCAGATAGGCGCTCCACGGGCCGACCGCGTCGCGGTACTGGTGCGCCATTACCCGCGAGAGTTGATGCAGATGGGTCAGGTCGTGTACAGCCCACGTCGCCAACAATTGGCCTAGTGTCACCACCCCCAGCTCCGGATGCGTTCCTCGCCGCTCAAAATCCTGCGGCCCCAGGTTAAGCGCCTCAAGCGCAGCCAGATTCTGCTTGCGCAGGCGGGCGAACTCGTCCAGCAACTGGTCCAGCGACTTACCTTCGCTCTCATTGAACTGCTGAAAGCGGTCGAACGGATCGAAGGCACGTGCTTCGCCATTCTCCAGAATGATCCGAGCCCGTGGCATCCAGTCCGTTCGCTCACCGGCGATCAGATGGCCGACAATGTCAAAGGGGCTCCATGTGTTTTGCCCCTCATTATGCTGCACCCAGGAGTTGGAAAGACCGCGCAGCAGCGCGTCGAGGGCTGAGGGAGTCCGAGAAAGAACAGCAACCGCGTCTGGGAGGTTGAATTGGCGTATGTCTGGCATACATAGGTAGATGCCGAGCCGGCAGATTGGGCTCAGGCAGAGTGAATGTGCAGCCGCGACGGGGGCATAAAACCGTGCATCCTCTACAATGATTCGGTTGAGGATTTGTGAATTCAGGATGAAGAAGTTGAGGGGCCAGATGAGCAACAGGAGTGCATTGCGGATGGGAATGACGATGTTGGCGGGTGCGGTGGCGCTAGGTGCGGGTGCGAACGGCGCAGCGGGACAGGCCAGTTCCGGGCAGGCAGCGGCGTTTGGGCCGGGCAATCCGTTTTATGCGGCCAGCACGCTGCCGTACCATGCTCCTCCGTTCGACAAGATCAAGGACACGGACTACCAGCCGGCGCTGGAGGCTGGGATGGCCGAGCAGTTGAAGGAGGTCGAGGCGATCGCGAACAACCCCGCGCCGCCGACCTTCGAGAATACTCTGGTGGCGCTGGAGAAGAGCGGGCAACTCTACGAGCGCGTGCAGGAGGTCTTCGACGGGGTGACGCAGGCCAACACCAACCCCACGCTGGACAAAGTGGACGAGATCGAGTCGCCCAGACGGACGGCGCACGACGATGCCATCTTTCTGAACGAGAAGCTGTTTCGGCGGGTCGCCGCAATTTACAAGCAGATGGATGTGCTCGGGCTGGACGCAGAATCCAAGCGGCTGGTGGAGGTCTATTACAAGAAGTTCGTCCATGCGGGTGCGAATTTGTCGCCGGCGGACATCGTCAAGCTGAAGAAGCTGAATGAGGAAGAATCGACGCTGGAGAACAGCTTCCGGCAGAAGCTGCTGGCAGCAACCAAGGCCGAAGCCTTCTCCACCACGGACAAGAGCGCGCTGAAGGGGCTGAGCGCCGCGGAACTTGCGGCAGCGGTCGAGGCAGCCAAGGAGCGCAAGGTGCCGGGCTATGTTCTGCCGATGCAGAACACGACGCAGCAGCCGATCCTCTCTTCTCTTGAGGACCGGGCGACGCGGCAGGCGGTCTTTGAAGACTCGTGGAACCGGACTGAGCGCGGCGGGGCGAACGACACGCGGGAGACGATTGTGCGACTGGCGCAACTGCGGGCGGAGAAGGCGAAGCTGCTGGGCTATGCGAACTTCGCGGCGTGGACTCTGGAGGACCAGATGGCGAAGACGCCCGAGGCGGCGGTGAAGTTCATGGACGCGCTGGCACCGGCGACGGCGGCAAAGGCGGTCGAGGAGGGGAAGGATATCCAGGCTGTCATTGACGCGCAGAAGGGCGGCTTCCAGTTGCAGCCTTGGGACTGGGAGTTCTACTCCGAACAGGTACGGAAGGCGAAGTACGACCTGGACGAGGCGCAGGTGAAGCCGTACTTCGAGGTCTGGAATGTGCTCCAGAACGGGGTGTTCTACGCGGCCAATCAGCTCTACGGAATAACCTTCAAGGAACGCAAGGACATTCCCGTCTATAACGCTGATGTGCGGGTATTTGAGGTCTTCGACGCGAACGGAAAACCGCTTGCGCTGTGGTACGGCGACTACTTCAAGCGCGACAACAAAGCCGGTGGCGCATGGATGAGCAACTTCGTCGAGCAATCGAAGCTGCTGGGCACGCTGCCGGTGATTTATAACGTCGCCAATTTTCCCAAGCCGGCAGCAGGCGAGCCCGCGCTGATCAGCTTTACGGATGTGACGACGATGTTCCACGAGTTCGGGCACGGGCTGCATGGGATGTTCTCGAATTGCGAGTATCCGCTGCTTTCAGGCACGGACGTTCCGCGCGATTTCGTGGAGTTTCCGTCGCAGTTCAACGAGCACTGGGCGAGCTATCCGGCGGTGTTCGACCACTTCGCAAAGCACTACAAGACCGGTGAGCCGATGCCGGCGGAGCTGGCCGCGAAGATTCGCAAATCGGAGAAGTTCAACCAGGGTTACCTGCTGACGGAGCTGCTGGCAGCAGCGGAGCTCGATATGCAATGGCACGTGATTCCGGCGGATGCGGCGGCGGTGAAGCCGGACGCGTTTGAAAAAGACGCGCTGGAGAAGAAGGGCCTGTGGCTGGAGACGGTGCCTCCGCGCTACCGGTCGACATACTTCCAGCACATCTGGAGTGGAGGCTATGCCGCGGGCTATTACGCGTATCTGTGGAGCGAGATGCTGGATGATGACGCGTACCAGTGGTTCGAAGACCATGGCGGAATGACGCGCGCAAACGGCGATCGGTTCCGCACGATGGTGCTGTCGCGAGGGAATACGGAGGACCTGGCGAAGTTGTACGCGGACTGGCTGGGGGCGGAGCCGACGACCGGGCCGATGCTGAAAGACCGCGGCTTGGAGTAGGGCAGTTCTCAGTTGTCAGTTCTCAGTTGTCAGTTATCGGGCAGGGGGAAGTCTGTGGCTGATCCCACATCTCAGAAGCGAGATGTGGGGTACCCGGCAGCATTGTCTTTACGCGGGTGCAGCGGGTTCGGCGACGGGATCCCGCCCTGGCGGAGCTAGGACGGGGCACCCGCTAGCCGGCGGGGACTTCGGGGGTGGGAGCGGCGTCGAGGGCTTCGATGAAGAGGCCAGCCCAGCGGGCGACGGGTTCGGCGTAGGCGCCGGTGATGGGGTCGCGGCTGCCTTCGAGGGTTGCGAGCTGGACGGCGAAGTTGCCGACGGTGGAGCTTTCGGGCGAGCCGCGATAGACCTCAAGCTTGGTGGCCTGCTGGGTGAGGCGATTGAGGAAGGCGTTCTGATTGGCGCCGCCGACGATGAAGAGGCGTTTAAGGCGCTTGCCGGTGAGGAAGGCGACGCGGTCGAGCACCTTGGCGTAGCGCGCGGCCAGCGAGTGGAAGATGAGGCTGGCGAAGGCGGGCGCGTTGGCGAGGGACTCGTCGAGCGGAGCGAGGCCGCGCTTGACGCGCTGGGCGTTGATGCGCTGGGGCATGCGTTCGGGCAGGAGCAGGTCGGGGTCGTCGACGTCGAGGATGCCTTCGGGACAGGGGGTTGCTTCTGCCGCGGCGCAGAGCTCGGCAATGTGCCAGACCTTGCCGTCGAGCGCCCACTGGTCCGTGCATTGGCGGATGAGCCACATGCCGTTGACGTTTTTGTGGAAGCAGATGCGGTCGCCGACGGCGCCGAGGTTGGTGAAGTTCTCAGCCTGGGCGGCGGCGTTGTTGCGGGGCTGCTCGATGAGCGTGCCGACCAGTGACCAGGTGCCGGAGCTGATGTAGGCCCATTCGTTGCCGATGGCGGGGATGCCGGCGACGGCGGATGCGGTGTCGTGGCAGGCGGGCGCGATGAGGGCGGTATCGGCGAAGGCGGGCAGTTCAGAGAGCGGGCCCGAGAGTTTGCCGATCTCGGTGCCGGGCGGGACGAGCTTGGGGGCGCTGGCGAGGTCGAGGTGAAGGCAGTTGAATATCTCGCGGCACCACTGCTTTTTGTAGAGTTCGACGAGTTGGGTGTGGGTGGCGTTAGTGTACTCGGCTACGCGGGCGCCGCCCCAGTGGGAGAGCAGGTACTCGGGCAGGTTGAGCCACTGCTCGCCTTCGGGAAGGCCAGCGAGCTGGTCGGCGTGGAGCTGGTAGACGGTGTTGAGAGGCAGGATCTGGATGCCGGTGAGCTCGCGCATGCGCTCCATGCTGCACTTGCGGTGCGCGGAGCGCTCGGATTTAACGGTGCGCGGATCGCGATAGCAGAAGGGGTCGGCGAGCGGGAAACCGACAGCGTCCACGCGGACGTAGTCGACGGCCCATCCGTCCACGGCGACGGAGCGAATGCCTTCGGAGGCGAGCTCAGCGCAGCGGCGCATACCTTCTTCGACACCGTTGACGATACCGTTCAGGTCCCAGCGCAGGCCGCCATCAATCTCGCGGGGGTTGTTGGGGAAGCGGTGCACCAGTTCGATGGACGCGCGGCCGTTCTTCCAGCGCAGTAAGGAGACGCGGCAGCTCTCCGCGCCAAGATCGACGGCTATTGAGGCTCTCTGGTCATTGGGTTTCAGCGGTCTTCCGAGCGAACTCTTCATGGGGTCTTTCTCATCGCAAAAATGCCTCGGTGAGGCCTCCATCTACGGGGAAGATGTGGCCGGTGGTGCAGGGCGTGTTGGGTCCGGCCATAAAGAGGATGGCCTGGGCGCAGTCCTGAGGGTCGATGGGTTGTCCGGTCAAGGTGCGCCGGGCATAGAACCGGGCGAGCTCGTTGCGGAGATCCTCGTCGCTCGCACTTTCATCGTAGACCAGGTTGTATTTTTTCAGGCTGGCGATGACGCGGTCGCGGGGGAACATGGTGGAACCCTTGACCACGGTGGCGGGGCTGATGGCATTGACGCGAATCCTGGGCGCATAGGTGATGGCGAGTTCGCGGACGAGATGACTGAGGGCGGCTTTGCTGACGTCGTAGGCCTCGGTGCCGCGCTTGGCGACTACGGCGTTCGCGGAGCTGGTGAGGACGACGCTGGCGTCGATGCCCTGCGCACTGAAGATGGGCTCGGCCTCGTCGGTGAGCATGAAGTTAGCGGTGACGTTGATCTCCAGCGTCATGCCCCACATGACATCGGTGATGATGCCGTCGGGCGAGGCGGGGAAGATTGCGGCGGTGTTGATGAGGATGTCGAGGCCGCCGAACTGGCGGACGGTTTCGT
>CAZAXI010000140.1:0-12114 GCA_964489045.1 uncultured Granulicella sp.
CGTCGGCCTCTTCGGCACCGTCATGGGCATCATGGACGCCTTCCACGGCCTGGGCACCACCGGCACCGCAACCCTCCGCGCGGTCGCTCCCGGCATCTCCGCCGCCCTCATCACCACCGCCGCCGGACTGGCCGTCGCCATCCCCGCCCTGGTCGGATACAACCAACTCACCGGGCAACTCCGCGAGTTCGCCGCGCGCATGGACGACTTCGGCCGCGAATTGATCAACGCCATCGAGAACGCCGCCATGCTCGCCCCGCCTGCCGCCGCGCCCCCGCCCGAGGAAGTCCCAGTCCAGCGCCGGAGGAACTTCTAGCAATGGCCTTCTCCACGCGCAACGGTGGCCAGACCCGCACTCAGACCGCGCTGGCCGACATCAACATCACGCCGCTGGTCGACGTCGTTCTGGTGCTGCTGTTGATCTTTATGCTCACCGCCCCGGTGCTGCAATCGGGCATCGCCGTCCAGGTCCCGCACACGCGCGCGGTCAACCAGATCACCCAGCCGCGCACCGTGGTCACCATCGACAAGGACCAAAATGTCTTCCTGCAGGATGACGGCCGCAATGGAGGGACCGACGTACCCATCAACCTGGACCGTCTCACCGCGCAACTCCGCAGCGATGACAGCAGTGATCCCGCCAAGCGCGTCATCTATGTCCGCGCCGACGGGCGTGTCCCGTTTGAGGCTTTCGCGTCGGTAATGGACGCCGTCAAGCGGGCCGGCATCACCAACATCAGCATCGTCACCCAGCCGCTCGAGTCCAAACCTGCGGACGAAACTGCCGGGCAATAGACCGATGCTTCTGTTTCAAGCTAAGGACTAATAGCTAAAAGCTGCACTTTCATGCCAACCGACATCACAACCCGCACCTCCGCCATCGCCATCCGGAACGACCCGTTCGGCGGCGGCCTGGCCGGCTCATTTGTGCTGCACGGTGCGCTCGCAGCGCTCCTCGTAGCCTCCGCCTGGTACCTCCACACCGGCCAAAATTGGGGCGGAGCCAGCGCCAACACAGGCACCATTCAGGCCACCATGGTCAGCGAGATCCCGCTGCCGCCAAAAGTGGCAACTGATCAGGACAACGTCCTCGCTACCGACAACCCCTCACCTGCGCCCGCCCCGCCCGCGCCCAAGACCGTCGCGGTGCCCGAGCCCAACGCCATTCCCATCCCAATCAAACCCACCAAACTCGCCGACAAGCCAGCGCCCCCGCCTCCGCTGCATCCGCAGCCCACCACGCCCGAGCTCAACAAGGCCACTACCGGCGAGGCTCCCGCCAACATCCCTATGAGCAGTACCCAGACCCAAGCCGGCACCTTTAGCGCGAACATATCCGACGCCGGCTTCGGCGCGCGCGGCGCCTATTACGTCCGCCAAATCACCCAGAAGGTAGCCCAGCAGTGGTACACGGGAATGCTCGATCCGCAAGCCGCCGGCCATCGTGTCTACATCACCTTCCAAATCGAACGCGACGGCTCGCTCTCGCACATCCAGATCGCCCAGCGCAGCGGCGACGCCACCCTCGATCAGACCGCGCTCAGCGCCGTCCAGCACATCGACACCTTCGGGCCGCTCCCCGAGTGGTACACCGGGACCCACCTCAACGTCACGTACTACTTTGATCCTCCCCCGCACCATTGATCGCTGAGACAACCGGGAATTCATCGCCAGCATCTACCATAAAGAGCATGGAGTGTTCGACCCGCAAATCCCGCCTGTGCCTCAGCCTTTCTCAATCCACCATCGTCATTCTGGCCCTGGCGCTGACTGCTTTTCTCTCCACTCCGCTAGCCTTCGCCCAGGACAACGTCTTCACCGGGACCAACATCGGCGCACAAATCTCGATCCGCATCGCCGTCGCCGACTTCAAGCCCGCCGCCGCCGACTCGCAGACCTCTGCATTCAAGCAGACCTTCGACGCAACCCTCTACGCCGACCTCGCCACTGCGGGCATCTTCGACATCGTCTCCAAGAGCCTGATGCCGTCTGGTTCCCCCGGCTCGCCCTCTGAAATGCAGGTCCAGAACTACGCCAACGCGCCCGCCAGCGCGGCCTTTGTTGCCTTCGGTTCCATCGCCGTCTCCGGCGGCAAGCTGGTCGTCAACGCCTTCCTCTACGACGCCAAGAATCTCCAGTACCCGCAGGTATTCGCCCGCCAATATAACCAGGACCCCACCGACGACTCCGCCCGCCAGATCGCCCATCAGTTCGCCGATGAGATCATCCTGCGCCTCGGAGGAGGCATACCCGGCATCGCCGAAACCAAGATCTACTACGTCAAAATCCTCGGCAAGGATGCCAAAGAGATCTGGATGATGGACTACGATGGCGCCAATCAGCACGCCATCACGCACCTCGGCACCATCTCCATCTCGCCGCGCGTCTCGCCCGACAACTCCCGCCTCGCCTTCGCCACGCTCGGCAAGTACGGCTTCCAACTCAAGTTGTACTCGCTGCTGCTTGGCCGTTACATCAACTTCCCCAGCGGCGCCACCAGTTCCGAATCTCCTGCCTGGGCGCCCAGCGGCAACGAGATCGCCTATGCAGCAGCACCCGAGGGCTCCTTCGACATCTGGGTCGCGGACTCCAACGGTAACCTCGGCCGCCGCATCACCAGCTTCCGCAAAGGTGCATCGTCGCCCACCTACAATCCCAAGACCGGCGCCCAGATTGCCTTCGTCAGCGACCGTACCGGCCTGCCCCAGCTCTACATCATGAACACCGACGGCTCCGGCGTGCAGCAGATGACCGACGGCGGCTACGCTTCCTCACCCTCCTGGTCGCCCAACGGCCAGTTCATCGCCTTCGCCTGGGACCGCAAGTACGGCCCTGGCGCTCCCGGTGGGCAGGACATCTACATCATGGAAGTCGCCACCAAGAAATGGTGGCAACTCAGCCACGACGGCGGCCGCTGCGACTTCCCTTCCTGGTCACCCGACGGCCGCCATATCGCCTATGCGAACTCCGCCGACGGCCGCGCCGACCACACTCGAATCTGGTCCATGCTCGCCGATGGCACCCAGAAGCGCCCGCTCACCGGCCCCGGCGCCGACATGCCGAACTGGAGTTGGAAGTAGCCGCGTCGCATCCAAGGCGGTGGTAACTCACAAGGAACCCCACCGTCGGAATCATTGATTTTCAGTACCATGAAAGATGACTAGAGCCTTTGCAATGCAGGAGAAACCGATGACAGAAACTCGATCCTTTCCCACCCATTTCCTCCGCACCCGGTCGGTTCGTGCGGCTCTCACACTCGTGTTCGCGATGGCAG
Source organism: uncultured Granulicella sp. (assembly GCA_964489045.1). Taxonomy (GTDB): domain Bacteria; phylum Acidobacteriota; class Terriglobia; order Terriglobales; family Acidobacteriaceae; genus Edaphobacter. The sequence goes on from CAZAXI010000140.1 coordinate 3,275, forward strand.
CGATCACCGGGTGCCACAAGAAGACTGCCCCGGTGAATCCTGCAAGCACCGCCCCCACCGAGACCGCGCCCACCCCAGCACCCACCACCACTCTAACTGCCGACCCGCTGGCCATAGACCTGGGTCAGTCGGTGGTCCTCAACTGGCGAACCACCAATGCTACAACCGTCTCCATCGACGGCATCGGTCCCGTCAACCCCAATGGCACCCAGACCGTCTCGCCGTCCACCTCCACCAACTTCCACCTCGTCGCCAAGGGCGACGGAGGCACCACCGACGCCAACGTCCGCGTCACCGTCCGCGTTCCCGTCGCGCCTACCGTTCCCGCTGAAGCCGCGGGCGAGAGCAACGCTATGGGTTCCGAGGAAGCCTTCCACCAGAACGTCGCCGACATCTTCTTCGACTACGACAGCTACGCCCTGCGCCCCGAAGGTCAGGCGGCAGCCACCAAGGCCGCGTCCTACCTCGTCTCCCATCCTGACATCAAGATCGTCATCGGCGGCTACTGCGACGACCGCGGCTCCGCCGAATACAATCTTGCTTTGGGCGAGAATCGCGCCAACGCCGCCAAGACCGCGCTGGTCAACGGAGGCGTCGCCGCCAATCGCATTCGTGTCGTCAGCTACGGCAAGGAGAAACAGTTCTGCACCGAAGACACTGAGTCCTGCTGGCAGCAGAATCGTCGCGCTCAGTTTTCGCTCGACCGCTAACCGGATCGCCGGGGATGCACTGGCCTGCTCCCGCATCCCCGGCGAACCACTTCAACCTGAGCTACTCGTTCCTTGAGGTACTCGCTATGATCGACCGCCGCGCCCTCATCCCCACCCGATTTGCCTTCGCCATCCTCGCGCTCGCCCTCTCCGCCACGCCAGCCTTCGCCGTCAACAAGGACATGGTCCAGCTTCAGACCCAGGTCCAGCAGTTGCAGGACTCCGTCGCCCGTCTCCAGCAGTCCAACGACGAGCGCATGGGTGTCCTTAAGGACCTCGTTCAGCAGAACGCCGATTCCGTCAACAAAATGTCGCTGCTCATCGAAAACCTGCAAAAGAGCCTCGCCAGCCAGCAGGAAGCCTCCAGCGGCAAGGTGGACCAGGTCTCCAATCAGGCGCAGGCGCTCAACGACTCGGTCGATGAGGTCAAGGCGCGGCTCAACAACATGGAGAAGGGCCTGCAGGCGGTCCAGAGCCAGCTCCAGTCCATCAACGCTGCTCTGCAAAACCTCCAGCCCCCGGCCGGCTCCGTTCCCGGCGCCGCCCCAGGCGCTGCTCCGTCCGACGTCCCGTCCGGCGTCTCTCAGCCTCAGGGACAGCCCGGCCCAGTCGCCTATAGTGCCAAGCCATCGCCCGACATTCCCTTTCCCGCGCAGCAGGGCCCGTACGCCAATGCTCCCACTGCTCCAGTCGCGCCGGTCGCGCCTTCAGCTCCACCCGTTGGCGACCTCTACAACGCAGCGTATCGGGACTATATGGCCGCCCGCAATCCGCTCGCCACTCAGGAGTTCCTTCAAGTTATCCACTCCTACCCCGGCGACCAACTCGCCGGCAATGCGTATTTCTACATTGGCGAGATCGACTACCACGCAGGCAAATACTCCACCGCCGTTAAGGACTACAACCAGGTCCTCGACCAGTACCCCGGCAATGTCAAGGCTCCGGTCTCGCATCTGCACAAGGCGCAGGCTTTGATCGCGATGAAAGAACGCGACGCCGGCATCAACGAGCTTCGCGCCCTCATCCAGCGCTTCCCCAATTCACCAGAGGCTGCCCAGGCCCGCACCAAGCTCAGCGCCATGGGCGTCCGTCCAACCGCCGCCCGTAACGAGTAGGCCGTCATTCATGCGCAAACCGTCCCTCGCTCGTCTAACCTAGGGGTAGCTCGTCTACCGTTAGGTAGATAGGCTTGTTGCATGGACGCCGCACTTCGATGACGGAGAAACAGAATCCCCAGTGAAAGAGCGTATTCGCAGACTCGACGGTCACGGCAGCGCAAACGGCAAGCCCATCCGGCTGGTCGTCGCGGCACTGATCCTGCGCAATGCCGCAGGCGAGAACGGCGGCAGCACCGAAGTCCTCGTCTGCCAGCGCCGTCCCGACCAGCCCATGAGCCTCAAGTGGGAGTTCCCCGGCGGCAAGATCGAACTCGGCGAAACCGCCGAACAGGCCCTCACCCGCGAACTCGACGAAGAACTTGGCATCGCCGCCGTCATCGGCCCCCGCGTCGCCCAGATCCGCCACCGCTATCGCAACGGCGGCGTCATCGATCTTCAGTTCTTCAAGGTCCGCGACTTTACCGGCGAACTCAACAACCGCATCTTCAACGCCGTCCAGTGGACCCCGCTCAGCACCCTACCCACCTACGACTTCCTCGCCGCCGACCTCGGCCTAATCCGCGACCTCTCCGAAGGCAAACTCCTCTAGTCTCGGGCTATCGCCGCCTTCCCAAGGGGATTAGCAGCGGGCTTCAGCCCGCGGTAACCGCTGGCGTGAGGATAGGGGCTTTAGCCCTGGGCCGCCCAGCCTTCTTCAATCCAACCCTACCCGCCCGTCGCCTGGTTCCACATCATCACCAGCGACAGCACGATCACAATCACCGCCGTCACCCACGCCACCGCATTGAACCAGTGCGAATTCGTGTGCTCGCCCATCAGCTCATGCTTGTTGATCAGCTTCAGCATGAAGATCATGATCACCGGCAGCAGCACGCCATTCAGCACCTGCGACAGGATCACCACCCGCACCAGCGGGAAGTTCGGAATCAGCACCACCCCCGCGCCCAGCACAATCAGCGACGCGTAAAACCAATAGAAGAACGGCGCCTCCTTGAAGCTCTTGTCCACCCCGCTCTCAAAGCCCAGCCCTTCGCACACCGTATACGCCGTCGACAGCGGCAGAATCGACGCCGCAAACAGCGACGCATTAAACAGCCCCGCCGCAAACAAAATGAACGCAAAGTCGCCGGCCAGCGGCTTCATCGCTCCCGCGGCATCGGCCGGCACCGCAATATCGCGCAGTCCGTGCACATACAGCGTCGCCGCGCAGGCCACAATAATGAACCACGCTACGATATCGGTGAAGAAGCAGCCCACAATCACATCCAGCCGCGACGCCTTGTACTGCTTGATCGATATCCCCTTCTCCACAATCGACGACTGCAGATAGAACTGCATCCACGGTGCAATCGTCGTCCCGATCACGCCGATCACCATATAGATATACGTCTTGTCGCTCCACACTCCGCGCTCGGGCAGCACCACCGTCCGCTTCAGTGCCTCATGCCAGTCGGGATGCGCCACCACGCCGGTCACGATATATGCGATATAGAAAACACTGGCGACCAGAAACACCTTCTCCACGCTCTTGTAATCACCCTTCACCACCAGCAACCACACAATCGCCGCGCAGATTGGCACGCTGATGTACTTGGTCACGTGAAAAAGCTGCATCGACCCCGCAATGCCCGAGAACTCCGCCACCACGTTGCCGTAGTTCACGATCACCAGCATGATCATCATGATGAAGGTCATCCGCAGCCCGAACTCTTCGCGGATCAGGTCGCTCAGCCCCTTGCCGGTCACCACCCCCATGCGCGCGCACATCTCTTGCACCACGATCAGCGCCAGCGTAATCGGGATCATCGTCCACAGCAGCATGTACCCGAACTGCGCACCCGCCTGCGAGTACGTCAGGATCCCGCCTGAATCGTTGTCCACGTTGGCCGTGATGAACCCCGGCCCCAGCACCGCCAGGAACAGCAGTATCCTCACTCGCCACTGTCGCCAGAACTTCATCATCCCTTCGTCACTCTTCCTCGCGTTTTCCACCCAAAATAGTCGTTCGTAACCGTCAATGACACCCGCGCCGAGCAGCGAAGTGGCCCTCTGCTTTTACTTTAGTATGGTTTCAAGGGCGAATCCGCACGATGAAAAGTTTTATCTCCACGCTCCGCTATATCCTCCGGCATCCGCTCAACAATTCCGCCAAAGGCCCGGCGCTGCTGCGTCTCATCAAATGGCAGATTGGTAGCCGGCTGGTCCCCGGCGCTGTCCTGGTGCCGTTTGTCAACGACACGGTCCTGGTTGTGTCCCCAGGCATGACCGGAGCCACCCAGAACATTTACACCGGCCTGCACGAGTTCGAGGACTGCGGATTTCTCCTGCATCTGCTCCGCGCCGGCGATCTGTTCGTGGACATCGGAGCGAACGTCGGCGTCTACACGGTGCTCGCTGCGGGCGCCATTGGCGCGTCCGCCGTTGCCATCGAGCCGGTGCCCGCCACCTTTGCCAAGCTCCGCCTCAACCTGCGCACCAACGGCCTCGACGCCAAGGCTCACGCCCACAACATCGGCCTTGGCAGTTCCCCATCGACGCTCCGTTTCACCATCGACCAGGACACCATGAACCACGTCATCACCGACGAAAACTGGACCGGCCCATCCGTTCAAGTCCCGGTGCAGACCCTGGACACTCTCCTGGATGGCCAGTCGCCCTCCCTCATCAAGATCGACGTTGAAGGATGGGAATCGGAGGTGCTCGCGGGTGCGGAGGCCACGCTCCGCCAGCCCTCTCTGCTGGCTTTGATCGTGGAAATGAACGGCGGAGACGCTGCGCTAAATCCCAATGAACAAGCGGTTCACGACCGTCTGCATCGCAACGGATTCGCACCCCACGCGTATGACCCATTCACACGTGCGCTCACACCGTTGCCGTCGAAGCACTTCGGCGCCTCCAATACCATCTACTGCAGAAACGCAGCGGAATTGAGCAACAGATTGGCCGAGGCAGCGCCGTTCCGCATCAATGGAAGGTCGATTTGACTCAGCGCGGTCACCCTTGCTTCGCGCGCTCTCTCGCTTCAGCGACCGGTCCGGCCAGCCGGCGCAAAATCGCCGCGACCTGCTCATCGTTGTAATATCCGCTTGCCTTCGCACGTACTGCTCCCTGCGCTGCAATTCGGGCACGCCCTGCTTCATCAGGCAGCCAGCGGCGTATCTTCGCCGCACACTCTTCAATCGTCGAAAAGAACACTGCCTCTTCATCCTCCCGAAACCGCTCGGAATGTCCCTGCGAGCGCTCCACCAACAGGAATGAGCCGCAGCCGGCAATCTCGAAGCTCTTATGCGCAAACTCATCCTGGTTGGCATGAGTCAGAAAACTCAGATTGATCCTGGACCTCCAAATGCCTTCCCGGTACTGCTTCTGGAATAGCTCGCCATCGCGAAACATCGCCGCAAACGCATCGGCCGGGAGGGCCTTTCGCCAGAATCGCTCCGTGCCGGAAATCGTAACCTTGATGCCGTATTCGCGCCAGAGACGGGTCAGAAAATCGGCCCGGTCGTCGTAGGGCGTGCCGATGAACGACACCTCGCGATCCCGGCTGGCATCGTTCCATCCCGCCGGCGGCGGAAAATGGATCGTAGGTTCATACGCGGTCTGTATTTTGATCACCTCACCAGCGCCGCGCGCCTTCAAGTCCGCGATATTCGCATCTCGCTGCACCACGTGCAGATCGTAGTGCGGAATGGCCTTCATATACAGTCGCCAACCCGGGTCTTTGCGCGGGCCAAATGCGTTGTCAATCATGTAGCTAACCGTCGCAATCCCCATCGCGCGCAGCTTGTCCAGCGTCTTTGGCTGCATCCCCAGCAGCTTGTCGGCCCATACCACGTCGGGCCGCTCGCGCTCGGCCATGCTCAGAAGGTCCCGATTCAGTCGACTCACAGCAGGCCCCACCGCCAGCCGGCCCGTGATCTGCACCATCAGCTTATTGCGCGGCACATACTCATACGCATTCAGCGGAACTACCCGGTGCCCAAGCCGCTCCAGCGCCCACAGCCGGTAAAGCGATGAGTCATTCGGCGACAACCCCGTGGCGTACAGAATCTTCAGCGGCACAGGGTCTCGAGCAGCCCCGGAGGGCGCACCCGAGTCTGCCTGCTCCGGCGTCGTCAAGGGGTGGGAGTCTCCGCCGATCATCTCAATCGTTCGTCCGCAACTGCGCAATCACCTGTTCCGCGTAGATCACCCCGGCAAGCTTTTGCTCCGCGTCCACCACCGCCAGTGCGCGCAGGTTGTACTTGTCGAACAGCTCCGCCACTTTCTTCCCGTTCGTTTTGATATCGCACGAAACAATGTGATCGTCGGCCAGTTGCGTCAGTTCCATCTCCAGCGGCGCCAGCAGCACTTTCACCAGCGGAACAACTCCACGCAGCACCTCCTGCTCGTCCACCAGGAAGACGTGCGTCAGCGTCTCCAGGTCGCCTTCAAAGTCCCGCAGCGCTTTCACTGCATCGTCCACCTTTGCCCGCAGCCCCAGGGAGATGTAGTCCTTCGTCATCTCTCCAGCCGCCGAATCCCCCGAAAACTCCAGCAGTTCCTCCACATCCTGCCGCTCCTCGGGATCCATCTCCTCCAGAATCGCCTCCGACCGCTCATCCGGCAGCTCCGACAGGAAGTCCGCCGCCGCCGCCGGGTCCATCTCCTCCACAATCCCTGCGACCTGCTCCGAGTCGAGCGCCTCTGTCAGCGACTTCTGCATCTTCGGCTCGACCTCTTCCAGCGCCTCCGCCGCCACCTCTTCATCCAGCGACGTGAAGATCGCCTGCCGCTCCGCCGGAGCCAGGTCCTCCAGAATGTCTGCCAGGTCCGACGGATGCATCCTCGCCAGCCGGTCCTGCTCGATCTTCAGCTTTACCCGCCGTGCCGGATCGCGTTCGATCAGGTCTACGAAATCCCACGGAATCACGCTCGTCCGGAATCGTGCCGCAGCCCGCTCAACGGTCGCGCCGGGGAGCCCCTTAAGCAGCCTCCGCACCGCACCCCGCGTGCCTACCTCCACCTCCGCAATCCGCAGCTTCAGCGTGCACCCCTCCGTCAACTCCTGCACCGAGCACGGCGCTCCCTCGGCCCCGTCGGAGCCAACCGCCTCCCACACCAGGTCCACATCATTCACCCGCACTACCTTGTGCCCATGCACGTCGATAATCTGCTGGTCCAGCAGGTCGCGCTCCAGGAAAAGATACGAATCCTCTTCCGCCATAGGCTTCGGTGTCGCCTGGCCGCGCATTCGCAGTTGCCCGGCTGCGGTCATCTCCAGATCGACCACCGCAGCCATTGCCGGCCGGCCGGTGCGGCCCGCGCCTGCCAGCCTCAGCACCAGTCCATGCACATGGTTCGTATCCACCGGCGGGGACACCACGAACTCACGAACATGCCCCAGCGTCCGCCCGCTCGCATCCGTAACCGGCGCGCCCATTAACGCGGAGATGCTCGTCATCTGGCTAGCGTGTTTCGTCATACGGCGCAGGTGGCCCTCTTTTGCCCGGGCAAAACCCCTCATCCGCATCCTATCCCAGCCGACGGTGCGGCAACCGCCCTCCAACACATTTGCTCGCCTGCTGTCACCCGCCTTGACACTTGCCTTCCCCTCCGCCGCCCCTATCCCTTGACATTCGAGGCATCCACAAGCACACTGCGATTATCGCTGCAACCCGACCGCGGCAGTCGGCCAGTGTCGGCCAAGGACATATTGCCTGATTCCACCACAAGCCGCATGTCGCTAACGCTCGCTTCCTCGATCGAAAGCGTCGACAGGGTCGAGCGGGCGGCCTCGGATTTTGCCGAACGCGCAGGTTTCGACGAAGACACCGTGCCCAACATCGCCATGGCCGTGCGCGAGGCCGCCGTCAACGCCGTCATTCACGGCAATGCCTACAGCCCCGACAAGCAGATTACCGCCACCTTCGAGACCAACTCCGACTCCCTCGTCGTCCGCATCACCGACCAGGGCGCCGGCCTCGATCCCGGCGCCGTGCCAGACCCATTGGCCCCCGAAAACATCCTCCGCGGCTCCGGGCGGGGTATATTCCTAATCAAAGCATTCATGGATGAGGTACACTTTCGCCAGTTGCATCCCGGCACAGAATTGACCCTCATCAAACATCGAGTGCCGGCCCAACCGCCGGCTTAAGGCTAAAGGAGACATACGCATGAGCATGAAAGTCGCAACCCGCCAGGTGGACGGAGTCACCATCCTCGACCTTAGTGGACGCATCACCCTGGGGGAAGGCAGCGTCACGCTGCGCGACGCCGTCCACGATGTGCTCGCCAAGGGATCGAAGAAGATTCTGCTGAACCTCGAAAACATCAGCTACATCGACAGCTCTGGCATCGGCGAGTTGGTCAGCGGATTTACCTCGGTCCGCAATGCCGGCGGCGAACTCAAGCTGCTCAACCTCACCAAGAAGGTCCACGACCTTCTCCAGATCACCAAGCTCTACACCGTCTTCGACATCTGGGACAACGAAGCGTCCGGCATCAGTTCCTTCAAATAACCGGATTCGTCGCAAAATACAAGGCCGCCGGGCGTTCCCGGCGGCCTTTGTGTCCTCTGCTCAAATCTACTTGGAGAAATCCACCTTCGGCGCTTCCTTCGAGCTCTGGTCCGCCGTGTAGTACTCCGTCTTCGGCTTGAACCCCGCAATATTCGCCCAAATGCTGTTCGGAAACTGCTGGATGAATACGTTGTAGTCCTTGATCGCCGCGTTGTACCGCAGCCGCGCCACCGCGATCCGGTTCTCGGTCCCCTCCAGGTTGTCCTCCAGCCGCATGAACTGCTCGTTGCTCTTCAAATCCGGATAGTTCTCCTGCATCCGCATCAGCGGCAGCAGCGCCACATTCAACCGGTCGTTTGCCGCCAGCTTCTCATTCGGCGTCTGCGCCGTCATCAGGCCGGCCCGCGCATTGGCAATGTTCGTCAGCACCGTCTCCTCGACGTTCGCGTAGCCCTTTACCGTCGCCACCAGGTTCGGAATCAGGTCCGCCCGCCGCTGCAAGTCCACATCGA
>CAZAXI010000141.1:0-12113 GCA_964489045.1 uncultured Granulicella sp.
ATCCCGCCCGCCGCCGCCCGCGATAAGGCCTCCTTTGAAGTCCTCCGCGTCTGGATCGCCGAGCAGGGCCAGCACGTCAGCATCCGCTCCGGCGCCTGGGAGGACCCCTTCGCCTGGGGCATCGTCCTCGCCGACCTCGCCCGCCACGTCGCCCTCGCCCAGCAGCTCCAGGACCCCAAAACCGACACCGACGCCTTCGTCGAGCGCCTCCTCGAAGGCTTCCACGCCGAAATCGAAAACCCCACCGACGAACCCGAAGGCGACCTCACCCAGTAACCGGTCACCCCTTCGCCACCACCGCTCCCCACTCCGCCGGATCAACATCCCGCGCATTCCGCGATGTCGCTAGCGCAGAACCAAAGTTGTTGCAATCGCCTAGGCTGATAGCTGGATAGCTTATAGCTGACAGCTCATGAATCAGAGCCTTTCGCCTTTCGCGTTGTCATCCACCGAGACACGCCAATCGTGATTGCGCTCCAGCGCTTCACTTCCCCCGCAGAAACCCCTTCGCATCCATCCACTGCACGAACACATCCGGCCACTCCGCCACCGCGCCCCTCTGGCTCAGCCGCAGCCCGAACCCATGTCCCACCCCCGCATACTCATGCAGCTCCGCCGACACCCCCGCCTTGCGCATTGCAATAAACAACAGCGGCAGCTCCTGCGCAATATTCTCGCGATCATCCGCGCCGCAAAGCATAAACGCCGGCGGCATGTCCTTGGTCACCTTGGCAACAATGTCCGCATCCAGTCCGCCCGGATACATCAGCGCCTCAAACGCCGGCTTGTCGCTCTGCCGATCGATTGCGTCGACGGGCACCACGTTGCTCACATCTCCATGGAAATTCTCCGCCGCCTTCACCGCCAGCTCACCGCCCGCCGAAAATCCCATCACGCCCACCCGCTCCGGGTCGACGCCCCATTCCGCCGCCCGCGCCTTCACCGTCCGAATCGCCCGTTGCACATCGGCCATCTCGTCGCCATCCACCGTGTACGTCGACCCCTTTTCCCGCGCCAGCCGGTACTTCAGCACAAACGCAGCCACCCCATGTCCGCTCAGATACTTCGCCACGTCGTAGCCTTCATGGTCAATCGACAACTGGTAATGCCCACCTCCCGGCATCACAATCACTGCCGCCACCGGACTCTTCGCGCCACGCACTGGAAACGGAGTGATCGAAGGGTTGTTCACGCTCGTCACAATTCGTTCGCCATCCGCGTTCACCGGCGTCACCACTTCCACGGCCGTCTTCCCTTGCGAATGCGGCGCCCCATTCGCCCACAGCGGCACCGCGGCTCGCGGTGCTGCCGGTGCTGGCACCGCCGGCGCAGCTGCCTGCTGCGCGACACACACAATTCCCAACCCTGCTGCCAACGCACCCATCGCCCATACCATCACGCGCATCGCCGTCACCTCGCTTTGCCCGCAACTATATCGTTTTCAGGGTTCAATCCTCAAACAGCTTCCCATTGTCCTGAAAAAGCTGCACACCCCAAAAACATCCGCCCGCAAACACCGCTGTCTCGCTGTGCGCCGCGCTCTTCGCCTCATCCAATACCGGCGCCGGCAGCTTCTCCGTCCGCACCTGTCCCCCCGCCTTTACGTTCTAGACCATCGTCTTCACCCCCAATACCACCACCGCCACCAATACCACGCCCAGAACCGCCGCACTCAGCTTCGACATCATCGCCACCTCGCCCGCTGTCTTTAGATCGCGTCGCGCACAAAACGATCCACTCACCTCTTATCCGTGTTCATCCGTGCAAATCCGTGGTCGCCCTTTTAAGCCGTCTGCCTCCGTGCCTGGATCGCAATAAAGCAATTCACCAAACTCACCGCCGCCGGCGTCACTCCCTGGATCCGGCTCGCCTGTCCCAGCGTCCGCGGCCGAACCTTCCCCAGCTTCTCCACCATCTCCCGGCTCAGCCCGCTGCAAGTCGTATAGTCGAACCACTCCGGAATCACCCGCGCCTCATCCCGCTTCAGCTTCTCCATCACCTTCTTCTGCTGCTCCAGATACCCCGCGTACTTGATCTCCGTCTCCACCGTCTTCATCTCATTCCGCACCCACGCCGGCAGCTTTGCACCACCCACACCGCGGGTGCCCCGTCCAAGCTCTGCTTGGGCGGGTTCACGGACCCACTCCTGCAACTCCGGCACATCCTTCATCAAACCCGCCAGCACCGGCCACAAACCCTCCACCGTCACCTCCGGCCGCTTCAGTGCCTGCGCGTATGAGCTTCCCGCCAGCCCGCTCACGCGCTCGACCGCCGCGTCACCTGCCTGCTGCCGCACCGCCTCGCTGACTTGCTCGCTCGCTGACTGGCTGACTCGCTCTTTCCGCAGCATCCGCTCGAACGCCGCCGCCCTTCCCATCTTCGCCTCGTACGCCGCCCACGCCGCATCGTCGATCAGCCCCAGCCGCCGCCCATGCTTGGTCATCCGCCGGTCCGCATTATCAATCCGCAAGTGCAGCCGGAACTCCGCCCGCGACGTAAACATCCGGTACGGCTCATTGGTCCCCTTAGAAATCAAATCGTCGATCAGGATCCCCGTGTACCCCTCGGTCCGGTCCAGCCAGAATCCCGGCTCGCCTTTTACGCTCAACGCCGCATTGATCCCCGCCATCAACCCCTGGCACGCCGCCTCCTCATATCCGCTGGTCCCGTTGATCTGCCCCGCCAGAAACAGCCCGTCATACTTCTTCACCTTCAGCGTCCGGTCCAGCTCTGTGGGGTCGATCGCGTCATACTCAATCGCGTACCCCGGCCGCAGCATCTCCGCATTTTCCAACCCCGGTATCGACCGCACCATCGCCGCCTGCACCTCCATCGGCAGGCTGGTCGACATGCCGTTCACATACACCTCGTGCGTGTTCAACCCCTCCGGCTCCAGGAAGAACTGGTGCTGCGTCTTATCCGGAAAGCGCACAATCTTGTCCTCGATCGACGGGCAATAGCGCGGCCCCACCGCAGAAATCTGCCCCGTATACATCGGCGACCGGTGCGCATTCTCCCGGATCAGCCGCAACGTCTCCGGCGTCGTCTGCGCAATATGGCAACTCACCTGCCGCAGTTCCGGCACCCAGCTACCCGCCCCATCATTCGAGTTGTCATTCTGAGCGGAGCAAAGAACCCCCGTATTTGTCCTTCCCTCGAACCTCGAACCTCGAACCTTGAACCTAAAAGAAAACGGCGTCGGGTCCGCATCCCCCGGCTGTTCCTCAAACTTCGTCCAGTCGATCGACCGTCCATCCAGCCGCGGCGGCGTCCCCGTCTTCAACCTGCACTCACGCAGCCCCAGCCGCTTCAGCGCCTCGCCCAGCAAAACCGAAGCCGGCTCGCCACTCCGCCCCGCCGCATACTGCTGTTCCCCGCAGTGGATCAGCCCATTCAGGAAAGTCCCCGTTGTCACCACCACCGCGCCCGCATGCACCACCCGTCCATCCCGCAGCCGCACCCCGGTTACTCTCCTGCCTCCATTTATGGGATTGTCATTCTGAGCTGAGCGAAGAACCCCCGTATTCTGCTCGGAGCACCCGGAATCCCCGGGGATTTCCGCCTCCCCTCGAACCTCGAACCTCGAACCTCGAACCTCCTCCACCACCAGATCCACCACCTCCGCCTGCTTAATAAACAGTCCCCGCTGCCCCTCCAGAACCTCCCGCATCTTCACCCGGTACAGAGCCTTGTCGCACTGCGCCCGTGGACTCCACACCGCCGGCCCGCGAGAAGTATTCAGCAGCCGAAACTGGATCCCGCAAGCATCCGCAACCTCGCCCATCACGCCGCCGAGCGCGTCCACCTCACGTACCAGGTGCCCCTTCGCAATTCCGCCAATCGCCGGATTGCAGCTCATCTGCGCAATTAAATCCAAATTCAGCGTAAACAGAGCCGTCCGCAGCCCCATGCGCGCCGCCGCCATCGCCGCCTCGCACCCCGCGTGACCGGCCCCCACCACCACCACATCAAACTGTTCCGTAAATGCCATCCCCACCATTTTACGTGCGAATATCGCCGAGTGCTCCAGATCCAGGTGCCCCACCCCCTGGGTGCCCCATGATCAACGAGCGCGTCTCACCGCTCGTTTATCGTGGGGTTACTCTCTTCCTGCAACCCTACGCAGTCAGCGCTGCGGAACCAGCTCACGATCAATTCAAAACAAATCTCCTGCGTTTCCTTCCCGCCAGCCTACAATGGTTCCGCGCTGCACCCACTTCGGAGAAGCAATGCGACTTTGCAAGCCGGCCCTCGTCTCATCCCTCTTCATCCTCACCTTGCTCGCGGCCATGGCCGCAGCTCAGGACGCCTCCAATCCCACCACGCCGCCAGCCTCCGTCGACGTCCCCGACACTCCCATCCGCACCCTCCACGTCAGCGCACGCGAGGTCGTTGTCGACGTCATGGTTACCGACGCCGAAGGCAATCCCGTCCACGGCCTGCAGAAATCCGACTTCTCCATCCAGGAGAACGGCCACCCGCAGATCATCGATAGCTTCCTCGAGATCTCCTCCGCCAGCCCTGCCGCCGAACCGACCGCGCCCCTGCTTCCCCGAGGCGTCTACACCAACAGCCAATCCACCCCCGCCGCCGGCCCCGTCGACATCTTCCTGCTCGACGCTCTCCACTCCAACCCCGTCGTCATGATTCGCGCGCTCCAGGCCGCCGCCGGCTACTTCGCCTCCATGCCCCGCGGCAACAAAGTCGCCCTCTTCTGGCTCTCGGAGAGCGGCCTCCACATGATGCAGGGATTCACCTCCGACCCCGCTACCCTCACCCGCGCCCTCCGCAACACCAGCTTCACCGTCGGCTCCGACCAGGAGCGCCACACCACCGACTGGTACACCATCGACGCACTCAACCAGATCGCCGCCTATGTCGCCGGCATCAAGGGCCGCAAAAATCTCCTCTGGGTTACGCCCGGCATGCCCGTCAATATCATGCGCGATGGCGGCTACGGCTGGGGCCTGGACGGGCGTGGAAGGCCCGCCGAAATCGATATGGGCATGGTCCATCGCCTCATGGACATCTACGAGCGCTTCACCGCCGAGCAGGTTGCCGTATCGCCCATCGACCCCCGCGGCGTCGTCGGCCTCGGCTTGGGGTCGCTCAAGGTTGAAGCCGTCGCCGCGCAGACCGGCGGCGAGGCCTTCTACAACAACAACGACCTCAAGGCGCTCATCGCCAAGGCCATCGACGACCAGTCCCACTTCTACACCATCTCCTACGTCCCGCGAAACCAGAAGGACGACGCCCACTACCACACCATCAAGGTCGAACTCGATCAGCCCAAGCTCCACCTCGTCTACCGCGAGGGCTACAACGCCGAACGCCTTCCCACCCCCGACGCGCCCGCCCCCGGCCCCGAACTCCTCAAAGCTTCCATGCAGGGCAACACCCCCGCCCGCACCCAGATCCTCTTCGACGTCGGCGTCTGGCCCACCCCCGCGACCAACGACCAATCGAAAAAATCGTCCAAATCGAAAACCGTCCGCTACGACGTTCACTTCGGCTTCCCCTCCAGCGAAATCGCCTTTCTTGAGGACCCCGCCGGGACCCTCAACGGCTCGCTCCAGTTCGAAATCACCGCCTACAACACCGACCGCAAACTCGTCGCTCACCTCTCCCAGACCGTCAAGCTCCCCCTTTTCTCCGCCGACTACGACAACTTCGCCGCCAAGCCCTACCGCCTTACCCAGCAGATCGACCTGCCCCCCGGCCAACTCTCCCTCCACGTCGGCATCCTGGACGGGGTCTCCAATAAAGTCGGCACCCTCGAGATCCCTATCAACGTCCGCGAGAACGCGCGCTAAACCAGCAACTCGAGCAACATCGTCAGCCGGAGTCGTAGTTTGATTCAGATTTTGTCGTATGGTCTGGGGCTGAGCACGCGCTTAAGCTAAACTGCACACACCATGGACAAGACCTCTGTTCTGCTTGTTTCTGGGGCCCTTCTCGCATTCACAACCACATTCGCCAACGCCGCAGCCGCGCCGCCGCCCGTGGTCAGCAACAGCACCGTCACTCTCTCCGGCCCGGGCATTGGCGGCGCCACCAAAACCTGCTCCCTGCCTTTCATGAACAACTTCGCCGGCAAAGGCGATTGGTACGTGCTGCCGAACGACGCGCACGCCGCCTTTTTTGTGGCCGACAAGGCGACTCTCGCCCAGTGCAGGGCCGATCTTCTGCTGAACGGAACCCAGAAGACCTTTGCCATCACCAGCGCCAACGACCTGTCGACCGGGCATAAAACCGACCTGGCGTTCGACGTGATGGTCGCGAGCGGTGGCAGCAACAAGACGTTCTCAACCACCGATCCGACCGACACGGTCACCATAACCGTGACCAAAATGGACATGCTCAACTTCGAGGCCACCCTTTCCGGAACCATGACCGAGGTGGGCCTGATGGCGACCGACGGCCACGAAGCGTATCGCGTGACGGTCAGCGGCACCATCAGCCTGCATCGGGCCAGCACGCCTGCGCCGGTCTCGGCAGGCAACTGGGTCGGCTGCGACCCCATCATCCACGACTGGCTCAACGAGGCGGAGAATCGGGCCTCGTCCGAGTGCGAGGTGAAGTTCGATCAGCACCTGCAGACCGCGCTGGCGGCCGCATTCGCGCCGATGGAGTCGGCCTTCACGGCGTCGCAGTGGCAGATGATCAGCAAGCCTGACCCGAGCGTCCTGTTTCTTGCGGCGCCGCGCGGATCGGAGAATGGGCCGTTTCACGGCCAGGGGTTCAAGCTGACCATGGCAGTGGATCCAAACTCGGCCCAGGGGCAGCAGGCCATCGCGGCGGCCAGCACGCCCGATCCGCTGATGGTGCAAATGATGGACCTGATGAAGGCCGGCAAATACACCGAGGCCCAGGCGCTGGAGAAACAACTCGATGCGAAGCTAAAAAGCGCCCCGCCCCCGCCCAGCACCAGGTTTACCGCCCAGGTCAGCTTCAACTCGTCCGCGGAACAGCTCATCAACTTTCAGGGGGCCATCGGCACTTCCGCGCTTCCCGGCGGGGGCACCGAGCTTTACCTGCCCGCCATGCAGCCCTTGAGCGGTGGATCCAGCGGCGACCCCGGCACCTGGGTCCTGCTCGGCCCCTGGAGCCAACCCGCATCGACGAACCTGGACGCCACAACCACCAAAGTCACCACCAACGCGCAGACGAATCCCGCCGCGCCGCGCCTCTCAGTTCAAAACATCGCGGTCTACCTCGACTGCGATCAGACTCTGGCGGCAAATGCGATCCAGGCGATCGATTGGAGCCAACTGCGCGCGCTGCTTGCCCAATAGCCAATGCGGTTGCCTCTCCGCAAAGCGTCGGGGTTAAGCATGATTCATTGGGTTTTCTTCACGCTGCAGTCGCTCAGTGTGTAATGCCATACCTCATGGTGACTTTCTCTGATTACGACAACGTGCTCGGGCAATTCCACACCATCTACGGTCTGGTAGGTGTAGGTGAAGATCAGGCGGTGGAAGAGGTCCCAGTTCCCATCTTCACCCATGGTCCATGACTTCAATAGGAACCCCTGGGGCCCAGGCTCAAAGGATGTCTCGAAATGGTCGGATTGAGGTGCTTTCAACTTCGCGCTCCGCAAGCCCATATCGGGGGCAAGAACCATCTCGACCTCAGCGTTCTGAACTTTGTAGTCGAGATCGTAGCCGGACTTTGACCGCTTGAAGGAGACCGGCGTACCGGGAACCGGAAGGATCGCGTTCGTACTCGCAGGCAACCAGTTCTGGAGGCTCTTCTGTACCGCGTGTTCCAGCAACCCCTCGGCCATCCCGCCATGGGGAAGCTTGTCAATTTCGGCTTCGGTAAGTCCAACGGCGGAAACGATGACGCCTTGCCGCGTCACGGTAACGCGGTTCTTAATCGGCTGAAAAATCTTCTCCAGTTCCTCGTCTGTCCCTTCGTCTCCTACGCGGACCGTCTCTTTGAAGTGGTCCTTCCAGCTGAAATCGACACCACAATCGAAGGACTGCAAGTTCCTGTTGAACGGAGCATCGTATTTCTCGCGCGTTTGATTCAGCAGTGCCTGATCTGTATTTGCCGTTTGAGCGTGGCAGAGCATAGCGCAACAACAAAACACGATCAACGCACGACAAACCTTCATCGCGTAATCTCCGAGCTTAGAATGAGCGTGGCCAGCATACACCAGAGCTAAAGATCGCCCACTCCGTTGGTGTGGCCGGATCGACCTCTACCTCTTAATCCGCACCCCCCAAGGAGCCGACGGCCTGTTTTCCACAAAAAATCTTGTCAAGCCCCCAAATGGCCTATCTCCAACAAAACACTGCAAAAAGTCGGGTAATTATATACTTGACTAACTTACCCCAGTGGGGTATGCTTTGGTCATGGAATATCCAACCACTCTCGTAGACGCGGTTAAGTACTTTAGCAATGAGCAGGTTTGCATTGATGAAGTTGCGGCGATGCGCTGGCCCGATGGTGAAATCTTCTGCCCCAACTGCGGCGAGGTCGGCAATACGCTCTGGTTGGCGAACCAGAAGCGTTGGAAGTGCCGTGGCTGCAAGAAGCAATTCAGCGTCAAGGCCGGAACCATCTTCCATGACTCGCCGCTTGGCCTAGACAAGTGGATGGTTGCGATGTGGATGCTGGCGAACTGTCGCAACGGGGTTTCCTCTTGCGAAGTGGCGCGAACCATCGGGATCACTCAGAAAAGCGCGTGGCACATGCTCCACCGGGTTCGTGAGGTGATGACAGACGCCAGTTCTGAAAAGCTAGGTGGCTCTGGCCCGGTCGAGTGCGATGAGACTTTCATCGGCGGCAAGATGAGAAACATGCACAGGTCGCGTCGGGTGAAGGGTCTCAATTACTCCGCTGGCAACGGCAAGACTATCGTTATGGGGATGCTAGAGCGTGGCGGCAAGGTTCGCACTAAGGTTATCAAGGATCGCAAGGTTGAGAGCATGGGGCCAGCCCTGCATGACAACGTGGAAGCGGGAGCGCACATCATCACCGATGAACACACGACCTACCCGTTCATCTCCGATCCGTACTATCACGACATCATCTGTCATGCAGAGGAATACGTGAACGGACACGTCCACACCAACGGAATCGAGAATTTCTGGTCTTGCCTCAAGCGGGGTTTGGGCGGAACCTACATCAGCGTAGAGCCGTTCCACCTTGACGCATACGTGGCAGAGCAGGTCTTTCGCTTCAACCTTCGCCACAAGAACACCGATGCAAGCCGCTTCAAGGCTGTGCTGAAAGACATCGTGGGTCGGAGGCTCACGTATGCGGAACTGACCGGGAGGGAGGCCTCAGTGGCGTTCTAACCCTTACCGCCGGAAGCGGGGGCCAAAGGTTTCGGCTGTGGCTTTACCACCTGGCGGAGCAAAGTCCTAAACGCCTCATACTCCTTCGGAGGTTTCGCCGATGAGGGTGCAGCTTCCATGTCAGTTAATGTAGCACCAATGTGCTTAAGTTCCATATACTCAGTGTGTGGCCCCCCGTAGCTCAGTGGACTAGAGCACACTCGTCGAACAGTTGAGGTCGTCGGTTCGAATCCGACCGGGGGGTCCACTAAAGTGGTAATCGGAAAAAGTTGACACTTTTCCACGTTTCGGGCATCATATAAATATTCGACGAGTGTGGTCTGATCCCTGAGTCTTATCGGGTTCCGACACATCAACGGGAAGCCGAAGGTGGTGTAGACAGCCTCTTCGGCTTTTCTCTTTTAAGCACCCTGCGGCTCTGGTTCGACGGGAGGCTCATCAAACAGACCTGCGATATGCCCCTCTTCGGGTGCCTCTGGCACCTCTGCTGGGGGCGGTTCTGGTTTCATCACAGTGAGTGGATACTTCTCTATCAGAGGAGTCGCCAATTGCAACAGATCACTCCGTCGCCGGCGTTTCCCGGCCCCGTCATAGGTATGTAAAGCCGTGGCATTGAACTGAATTGCTGTCGCAAGATGGATTGAATCTGGCACCGCAAGCTTGATTCCCCGCGTCTGGTAGTAGTCTCGAATCTCCCTCGCTTTGGTTGCGATCCGGGGAGTGATACTAACCGCTGTCACGTTTGAGCGTTGGAGCAAATCCTGAAACATATTCTCTTGTTCCGGGGTGAGCATACAGGCTAGGACTTCGACCAGAGTGATCGCCGCAGTGAATATAATGCAGCCGCCATTATCGGAAAGCCGCTCGACGGCGCACAGTTTTTCCAACTCCTCCTCTGTCCGATCAGTCTTGGTCAGCAGGGAGATAAAAACGCATGAATCCCAGCAATAGATAGGCGTCTTACCAGTAGGCATCCCGTAGTTTCCTCACGAACTCCTCAGCACTCAAGCCACCGGTAGCATCTGGCGCGATTCCGTGCATAGATTGCATGGTGGGTAGTTCATCATCAGGTCGCCGAGGGTGAATGTCCTCGACCTTCATAGCATAGGGAAAAGCGGCATCTTTCCTATAGAGCGCCCATCCCTCCACCAAAACAGTTTTGTCGATGGCTGCGACGATCTTGTTTTGCAGGCGACGCGGAGCGCTGCAACGAACGCGGCTGGGCCCGATCACAGGGAAAATGTCGAATACGTTCTTGTTATGAATATCCACCCGTTCGACCCGACCGACTAGCTCATCCCGCTCCCGCTCATCCCCTATTAGCAGTTGAGTCACCCTCATATCGAACTCCTTGTCGATGCGAATGGCGCGATTCTGGTCTGCGGACACAACTAATCGTATTCCGTGCTTAGTCGCAGGGGCGGCAATGGCCTTGAATGCTTCCAGGCTTTTCACGTCAAGTCGCTCAGCGTATCGGTGTCTTCGACGGACTATGGCGAGGGAATATGTAAATTGTCGGGAGATGCGCCTTGGCATATTGACGTATGCAGGTTCGCGGGATGAGATCCCAATGGTCACCTTGGCCGGACTGGAATGGCTGAGACCCGTCACGCGATAGCGGACAGCATTTTCCTCACGGCGCAGAACTATACGCTCGGTTTGCCGCAGGGCATTCCGAATGGCGTTTAGTTCCTCGATAAACTGGCCGAGCTGGAGGTCGCCGCCGGTCGCCTCGTCGCCTTCCAGCTCCACAGTAATAAAGGCATCCGGCACGCGGAAAGCGTACGCTTAGGGGGCGGGCGACACAATAGCTATTGAGTTAACAGTTACCTTGACGCACTCCGCTACCCGTCGCCTTGGTCACGGCAATTTAGCTAGCCGGTGACCAATGAGACTCTTGACGAGCTTCAAGACTGGCGTATAGTGTGGGGTTCGCTTAAAATTCTCTAAGTGGGCGATGGATGGGATTTGAACCCATATACCGGTCTGCGGTCGGGATTACCGATCCCTAGCTCTCACCAATGAGCAAGCCATCGCCACAGAGCCGCTCGCCCCTCTAACCGGGGACGGGCGGCTTCTACTTTTAGGCTTGACACGTAGGCACATTTAGGCCAATATAGGGGAGGTTTGCTTCCCGCATACTACCAGTTGTGCTACGGGCCGCCACCCCGCTACGGGTGGTTGGCCCTTTACGTTTAGGCCCCTGAACTGACCTATTCTCGCTCCCTACCCCGAAAGTGTCAATGGTATTTCCGGGGGATGCGCCCGTTTGGATGTTGAGTTGCAATATTTGCTTATAACCCCAACATTCCATTGCGTGACAAAGGCCCCATCGCGGGGCCTTGCTGGTTCTGCTTCTATACAACTTTTGTATCATGGCTAGAGAACTGCCCTGTCACGGCATCCCCATCATGCCAGAATCCCGCTGGTTAGCCAAGTATATATTTACCAAAAGTCGATGCAGATGAGTTATGGTCAATCCTATATAATGGTATCAGTGAGTTAAACAAAGAAGCCCGGCATCCCGCCCGGGCTTTTCCAATTAACCCATGCAGCCGGAGAGACGACCCCGGAGACCCGCTCCAGGCCCGGTCCAGACCTAACTCATTTACTCACTAGACTTTGTCGAGAAAAGTATACCCAAAAGGAAATCTCATCCATGCCCACCGTCATCCGCTCCATGCCCACCACCCAAATCCCACCGCAACCCGCCGTCCCGCCAACCACGCCCCCGCCTGCCGTCGCCCTACCCCCCACTCCCGAGCTCGTCCACCAGCTCTTCCCCTTCACCCCGCTCGCCAACAT
>CAZAXI010000142.1:0-12047 GCA_964489045.1 uncultured Granulicella sp.
AGCACAATCTTCACCCGCGGCGACTTGGTCATGATCGCGCGCATGGCCTCCAGGCCGGGCAGGCGGGGCATGGCTACGTCGAGCAGAAGAATGTCGGGTTCGAGTTCCAGCGTCTGGGTGATGGCGTCGTCGCCGTCCTCAGCTTCGCCCACCACCTCAAATCCGGGCTCGTTCAGCAGCATGTTGCGTACGCCGAAGCGGACCACGGGATGATCGTCGGCCACGACAATCCGGATCGGTGCCGCACCGGCAGAGGGAGAGGGGGAGGAGGAGGGGGATTTCTTGTGGGCTTGCTGACTCATTCGGGCTAACCTCGCGCAACTCGGCTGGGGATACTTATGACCTCAGACACGTGACCTCAGCATACGCTCAAGCCGGTCGCATGCACCGTCCAACTCATCTAGAGAGTTAACCTCCTGCCCGCCCTGTCCTGTTGTTTCCAGGCCATTCGTCTCCAGCGCCGCCGCCATTCCGTGCAGCTCGGTCGCGCCCAGCATCCCGCATCCGCCTTTGATCGAATGCGCTTCGCGAACGAACTTTGCTCCGTCGTGCGTGTCGGCCAGCCTGCGCATGGTTGTAATCCGCGTGCGCGCATCGTTCACGCACATCGTGTACAACTCCCGGAGCTGCTGCGCGGGCATGGAGCCGGCGAGTTGCTGAAAAATCTTCTCGTTCAATACCGGGGAGTTAGAGACACTTTCCGCCGGTGGCACATCGTGGCCCGGGGTATTCATGCCTTCTTTGGATGCCGCATGGGCTGCAGCCGGATGGATCGATACCAGTTTTCGCGAGGGCAAAGCGCCACCGGCTGGACCGCGCACCACGGTCCACCGCTCTCGGGTGGCCGGGGCCTCTGCCGCGACCTCTCGCTGGCTGCGCTTCGACAGGGCGGCGGCAATCTCCTCCATTCTGAAGGGTTTCAGTAGAAATCCGTCAAACCGCGAGATGGCTTTGTCGGGCGGTTGGCTTCCGCTCATCGCCAGCAGAATGGTTCGCTCGCCGCATGCGCGCCGGAGTTTGCCGGCCAACTGCGCGCCGGTTGTGCCCGGCATCTGCACGTCAGCAAGGACCACGTCGGGCGCGGGGCCTTCCCGGCCGAGCAGCACCAGCGCCGACTCCCCCGAATCCGCCGATTCCACCGCGTAGCCTTCCGCTCCCAGCAGGACGCAAAGCAGTTCGCGGCTCATCGCGTCGTCGTCGACGACCAGCACCTGCGCCGGGATGGGTTGCGCCGTCATGGTTGCCCCGAAAGAGTATCAAGCAACGCACCCGAGCGCCACTCGCCCGGCTGAATATGCCGGCTACCCGCCAGAGAGAAAAGTATTTGCCAAATCTTCCCGTGTATCGGAGCGAAAGATGCTCTAAAGTGGTGCCCATGGCAAATGGGGATGTACCGGAGCCACCGGGCAGCGCAAACGCGAACGATCGCCGCCCACAGTTGACCGCCATTGAAGAACGGGTTGCCCGGCTGGAGCGTGATCTTGCCGCACTGCAACGCCAGATCGCCGGCCAGGGAGTTGCCCGCGCTGCAGCTCCACAGGCCGTTCCCGCCGCGTGGTCTCCGCTCCCGCCTCCAATCCCTCCGCGTTCCGAACCCGCTGCAGTTCCGGCCGGCGCCCAGCGGGTGACCTCCCAGCAGTGGAATTACGCGCCCCCTGCCCCTGCGTCCGTACCCGAGTCTCGCGACTCACTGGAAAGCCGCCTCGGCTCGCAAGTCTTCAACCGCATCGCCATCGTCCTCCTGCTGATCGGCACCGCTTACTTCCTTAAGCTCGCGGTCGACCGCCGGTGGATTGTTCCCAGTCCCACTGGCCGATTGATTGCCGGTCTCATTGCAGGATCGGCGATAGTGCTCTGGTCGGAGCGCTTCCGCCGCAAAGGATTCGCGGCGTTCTCCTACTCGCTGAAAGCGCTTGGCTCCGGCGTTCTCTATCTGTCCCTCTGGGCGGCATTCCACCTATATGGCCTGCTGCCGGCAACCGTGGCGCTGCTGCTGATGATTCTGGTAACCGCCTGGAACGCCTACATGGCCTGGGCGCAGGACTCCGAACTGCTCGCGGTCTACGCTCTCGCCGGCGGCTTCGCGACGCCCATGCTGCTCTCCTCCGGCGGCAACCACGAGATATTCCTCTTCACCTACGTCCTGGCCATCGACGTGGCAACCGTGGCGCTGGTGCGACTGCGCACTTGGCCGCGCCTGCTGATCGGGGCGTTTCCGCTGACGGTGGCGTACTTCCTCGGCTGGTACTACGCGTGGTACTACGCTGCGGACGAACTCGCGATCACATCGCTGTTTATCGCGCTGTTTGCCGCGGCGTTTGCCACCGTCCCGCTGGGTCAAGGCGCGGTCGAAGATGCGGCCGCGGCGCGACCGCGGCGACGCAGCACACTGCTCGAAGACATTTTGCTCCCGCTCGCGAACGCTGCGTTTGCCGCGCTGGCGGGCTACGCCGTGCTGCAGGATTCGGGCTACCACGCGCTGCTGCCATGGCTGATGGTGGCGCTGGCCGCGGTGTACCTGGCGCTCATGCGTCTCCCGCAGACCGCGGTCGCGTCGGCGATCCATCTTTCGCTGGCGGTGGTGCTCCTCACCATAGCGATCCCGCTGAAGGCGAGCGGCGCCTGGATCACCGTGAGCTGGCTCGTCGAAGGTCTGGCGCTGGTCTGGGTCGCCACGCGGTTGGGTGCGGACCAGGCGTCGGGCGGGCACGCCTCGCGCACGCTGCGCGGCTTGGCCACAGCGGCGCTGCTGCTTGGATTCTGCGGCATCGTCGTTCACGTCCTCGACTTGATGGATATGTCCGCCCCGGGCCTGTGGAATAGGGGAACGGGCACGGCGCTGACCGGCGTTGCCATGTTTGCCGTGGCCGCGTGGCTGGCGTTGCGGGCGGGGACCAGTTCAGCCCGCGGCGAGACCCGCGTCAGGGCCTGGGACAGGATCGCGATGGGAGCGTTCCTGCTGATCGCAATGACGGCGGCGCTGCTCACGCTGCGCGAACTGGTCTCCTTCTCCCTCGGATGGGCGGTGCATCCGGCGTTTGCGACGGCGGACTTTGTTGCGGCGCTGATCGGCCTGGCCATCTTCGCGGCGGTCGTCGCGGTCTCGCTGCGTGTGGCGCGGCAGCGCGCGGAGGAGCCCTTCTGGATGAACTGCGCGGCGCTCTCCACCATCGCGTTCAACCTCATCGCCGTCCTCGCCGGTGTGCGCGAGGTCTCCGCCGTGTGGGCGCCCCCGCCGAATACATGGAGCGCCGATTCGGGGCTGCAGCAGGCGCTGGCCATCTCGGCCTTCCTAATGCTCTATGGCGCAGCGCTACTCGCGGTAGGCTTCTGGCGCCGCAGTGGCTTCCTGCGCTGGCAGGCGCTGGTGCTGCTGACATTTACGATCTTCAAGACATTTCTCTACGACATGAGAGACCTGAGCCAGGGCTACCGCGTAGTCAGCTTCCTCGGCCTCGGCGCGGTATTGCTCGCCATCAGCTTTGCCTACCAGAAGGACTGGCTGAATCTCCGCAAGTCCGCGCCCGCGCCGGGTGCAGATTCTGAGGCCGCGAAATGAAGGCTGCGGCGCTGATGGCGCTTCTTCTCTGGCAGAGTGCCGCGACCAATGAGCCGCCGGTGGCCCAACCCGGCTACCTGCGTTACGTGCGCGCGCTCAGCGTGCCGGCGGGCACAGGCCAGGTGTGCGCGGTGCTGGACGCGCAGATCTTTCCCCACGCCCAGCCGGCGCTCATCGACCTGCGGATATTCCCGCCCAATGCGGCAACTGCGTACGAGGTTCCCTACGCGATCACCATGAGCGCAGCGGTCACCGAGGAGACCCAGCCGGCGCGGCTGCTCAATCTCGGCACTGTGGGAAGCAAAATCGTATTCGACCTGGAGATGCCGCAACGCGCGTACTCCGACGTCACGCTCGATATTGATCCCAACGCGACAAATTTTCTCGCAACCGCCACGGTTACAGGTATGGACACGCTGGGCCCCAAAAGCAAATCCACCGCTCTCGGCTCCTTCACCCTCTTCGACCTTACTTCGCAGCATCTGTCGCGCTCGACCACGCTGCCGCTGGAGGAGTCGACGTTCCACTATCTGCACGTAGCCCTTTCGGTTTCGCCCGCGCCAGGCAGCACACCCGGCACCGGACCGGCGATTGTGCCCGCCATGGTGCGGGGTGCCCAGGTCCCGCCCAGCCGCGAGCAGCAGATCCTCTACACCACCGTGGCCGAGACCACGTCCGTTGCAACGGCAGGACGCGAGAGCCGAGCGACCTTCGAGATTCCCTCGCGCGTCCCCGTCGAGCGCATCGAGTTTGTCCTCGCGCCCGCGTTCAAAGGCAACTTCAGCCGCGACGTGAAAGTGACCGCAACCGCCGAGCCGCTTCCCAAGGGCGCACCCAAAGCCACTGCCGAGGGCGACGTTGACAACGACCAGCGCGCGCCCCTGCCGGAGACGGTGACCGGGAACATTCTGCGCGTGCACGCGAACGAAGCTGGCCGCGAGATTCATACCGGCCAACTCGGCTTCCCGGCCATTCTCGGGGCCAACCTGCAGCGCCCCGCAAAGGTCGAAGTGGTTATCGAGAACGGCGACGACCAGCCGCTGCCGATCAAGCAGGTGCGGCTGGAGATGCGCCAACGCGAGCTATGCTTCGACGTCGCAGCCGCCGCCAACACCGCCGGCCTGGCGCTCTACTACGGCGACCCCGCGCTGGCCGCCCCCGTGTACGACTACGAACGCCTCTTCGTCGCGGCAGACAAACCCCTGGCGGCAACCCTCGCGCCCGAGCAATTGAATCCGGACTACACCCTCAGGCCGGAGCCGCCGCTGCCATTCACCCAGCGCCATCCCCAGGTATTGTGGATCGCCCTCATCGCCGCAATCTGCGCGCTCGGCGCAGTCGCGATCAAGTCCTCGAGGAATGTCGGCAGGTAAGGATGCGCGACCTCTACCGTAGTGCCGCGTCCACTTCCTTGTAATAATTTGGCGCTTTTAGTATTTCCCGCGGCTTCGATCCGTCAGCCGGTCCCACCAGCCCGTCGTGCTCCATCATGTCGATCAGGTGCGCCGCGCGGCCATAGCCAATTCGTAACCGTCTCTGTAGCAAACTCGTGCTGGCCTTGCCAAATTCGAAGACCAGCCGCACCGCGTCGTCGAACAGATCGTCGTTGTTCTCGTCGCCTTCGGAGTCCGCGATATCTCTGCCGGCCTCATCCTTCGGCCCTTCCAGGAAGCCGTGGACATATTCGGCCTCGCCCTGCGCCTTCCAGAACGCGGTCACCGCGGCAATTTCTTTTTCGGTTACAAATGGCGCATGCAACCGATGCACGCGGCTTGTCCCTGGCGCGAGATACAGCATGTCGCCTTTGCCCAGCAGGCTTTCGGCGCCGTTCGAATCGATGATCGTTCGCGAATCTACCTTGGTGGCCAGCCGGAAGCTGATGCGCGTGGGGATGTTCGCCTTAATCAATCCCGTAATCACATCGACCGACGGCCGCTGCGTCGCCAGGATCAGGTGAATGCCGACTGCCCGCGCCATCTGCGCCAGCCGCGTAATCGACTCCTCCACATTCGCACGATCCAGCATCATCAGGTCGGCCAGTTCGTCGATGATGATGATGATGTAGGGCAGCGGCTCCTGGTCCGCGTCATCGAAGAGATAGTCGGAGCCGTTGTCGAAGAGCTTGTTGAACTGCTCGATGTTGCGCACGTGGTTGGCCGCGAGCAGCTTCAGCCGCCGCTCCATCTCCCGCACCGCGTTGCGCAGCGCATTGGCCGCGAGTTTCGCCTCCGTAATAATTGGCGTGAACAGGTGCGGAATGCCCTCATACATCCCCAACTCCACGCGCTTCGGATCGACCAGGATCATCCTCACCTGTTCCGGCGTGGACTTGTACAGCACGCTCATGATCATGGCATTGATAGCCACGGACTTACCGGAGCCTGTCGATCCGGCGATCAGCACGTGCGGCATGGCGGCCAGGTCGGCCGTAACGATGCGGCCGTTGATGTCCTTGCCCAGCGCGATCGCCAGCTTGCTCTTGCTCTGTGCAAACGACTCGCACTCCACCACGTCGCGCAGCCAGATAGTTTCGCGCCCGTGGTTGGGCACCTGGATGCCGACGGTCGATTTGCCCGCCATGCGTTCGATCAGGATCGATTCCGCGGCCATGGCAAGGCAAAGATCGTCCGCCAGGCCGGTCACCCGCGAATACTTCACGCCCGCGTCGGGACGAAACTCGAACGTGGTCACTACCGGGCCGGGATTGATCTGCGTAACCTGCCCGTCCACGCCGAACTCGGCGCACTTCTGCACCAGCGTCCGGGCTTCGTCCCGTAGCGCCTGCTCGCGCACGATGGCCACTTCGTCCGAGCGGTAGAGCAGAGAGGACGGCGGCAGTTTATAACCGCGAATCGACTTCGGCGTAATCGTCACCGGCTTGATGTCGGCGTCGGCGCGCTTGCCGAAGGAGATCGCCTGTCCTTGCGTCTGTCCCGTCAAAGGCGCGGGAGTTGGAACTGCAGCCGGAGTCTCCGGTGCACGCGCTTGCGGGACGCGCGCCGGGGGAAGTTCAGGCAGATCCAGGCGCCCCGTCTGCCCTGAGTCGCGAACCGGTGCGGCGGCTGCAGCTAGCGCTTCGGCGTAAGGCGCGGCTGCTGCTGCAGCGGTGCTCAAAGGCGTCACCGGCGGCGCATCCACGTGGGTGCGCGGCATCGATTGCCAGACCGTGGCGGGTGTGCCCGTGGACTGTTCGTCGGGTTCGGTCGCGCCGGGCGAGGTTTGCTTTGGGCGCTTGCGCCCCCACCAGCCAAACAGGCTGCTCAGCAGCGTGGTGGGCTCGGCGATCCGTGCGCTGCGTTCGCTCTCCAGGTCGTGTGCGGCCTGTTGCAAGTTCTGTTCGCGCTTGCTGGCAAATACTCCGGCGGCCGGCTCCAGCGGCCGCTCCTGTTGGTCCAACCCATCCTTCTCCGCCCGGGCTGCAACGCGCCGGGCGCGCCAATCCTGCATGCGTTCGTGGACTCGCCGCACGATCGAGAAGTGCGTCTCCACCCACTCGCTTGCGGTGTGGAACGTGAAGGTGGTGGCCAGGTACAGCGACACCGCCACCAGCAGGGCAAGCACAATCGTCGCGCCGGGCAGGTTCAGATAGTGCACCATGGCGTCTGCCAGCAGCCGTCCCGTAACCCCCTCAATCGGCAGCGCACCGCGCCAGTAGAGAGTGTGGGGAAGCAGCCCGATGGCCGCCGGCGCAAAGGTCACCCACAGCCCCAGGCCGAGCAAGCGGGCCATCGCCGACCCGGCGGGACGCTGCCGCACCCAGCACAATCCAATCCGACCCAGAAGGATGGGCAGCAGAAACGCCGCGATGCCGATGGTCTGGAGAATTGCATCCGCCAGCCATGCACCGACCAATCCGGTCCAATTGTGGGCAGGTCCCAGCAGCCGCGCGCCCAGGCCTGCGCCCGATCGCGCCCCCAGCGTCAAGCCGCCGACCGTGTTGGCCGAGGGGTCGGTGGGTGTGTAGGTCGCCAGCGCCAGCAACAGCAGCGCGGCGCTGCCGAGAACGGCGAGGCCGAGAATCTCGTTCAGGCGCCGGTTACGGGTTGGAGTCGAGACCAGCCTAAGTGGTTTCATGGGGGAACGCGGACCCCGTTTAGCGCTTAGGCCCGCGCCCGGACGCGCGCTTGAGGCGCACACCATGGTACGGGTGAAGCGAAGGGCCGGGGACCGCCAGAGCTACTGCGATTATCCCAGAGCCAGCGCGGGAAAACAGAAGAGTCCTGGAGGAGGACTCAGGATGCAAACCTATGACGGTGGAACGCATCCTACTTCTCAGAATGCCCCGCTCAGAGAATCGTCTCTGGGCGGACACGCAACACCAGGGCCACTATTGCAGTCGATGGCTGGCGGGGGCGCGGGGTTTTCGCGATTTCTCCCGCTTGCGGCCGGCGCAGGAGAATCGCGGACAGCCGGCAGACCCCGCACCAGCCAGAGCCGGCATCTCACAGTGATGGAGAGGAACTCGTCCATGGCAATCGCCATTCCAGGAAACCGTGAACTCGAAACCGCTTTGAAGTCACTCGTTAGTGTCCTCGAAGACGGCCAGAAGGGCATGGCCGAGATCGGTCAGCATCTCAAGGACCCAACCCTCAGGCGCTATTTCCTCGCCGAATCGCTGCGCCGCGCCAACTTTCGGGCAGAACTCGAAAATGTTCTCCATCGCCGTGGCATTCACGATGTCCACGAAACCGGCACCATATCCGGTTCACTCTTCCGCGCGTGGGCGAATCTCAGGGCCAAGCTCGGCGCCGGGGACCAGACCCTTCTCGAAACCGCCGAGCACGGCGAAGAAGAGGCCAAGAGCGCCTACAAGAGTGCACTCGACCGCGATCTGCCGGGCCCCATCCGGCAGTTGTTAACCGAACAGCACACCCACATCCTCATGGTGCAGAACTACATCCGTAGCCTGCGTGACGGGCTCAAAGCGGCTTAGCAAATCTCGTCAGGATTGCGGATGCGAGAAGAGTCCCAGGTGCGCCGACACTCCGCCATCGCGGTCCTGCGTGGGCGGCTGCAGGCTGGAGCGCTTCTTGCTGTCCGGGGTCAGCGTCAGGGTCTGCTGCTTCTTGTCGCGCATTACCACAATCGTCAGCGGGTGCCCTTGGCTGTTCCTGATCGCCTTGGCCCAGTCGTTGGTGCTGACCAGGGGTTTGGCATCGGCCTGCACTACTACGTCGCCGGCGCGCATGCCTGCCAGGGCTGCAGGCGAATTCGGCTGAACGCTGCGCACCAGCAACCCCGCGCCGCTGGACACGCCAAAGTAGTCCGCGAGTTGCGAACTCATCTCCTCCAGCACGGCGCCGGTGTAGGACGAATTCATCAGCATGGTTCCGATAAAGCTGTTGCCGCGCACTGCCGGGGCGGGCGAGCCGGCTGGCGCAAAGTCGCCGCCCGTGATATCGGAAGGCGGAGCCTGCGGATCAGGAACGGTGTGGTGTTGCTCCCAGGCCTGGCGCTCCACCTCTTCGCGGTTGGCCATCTGGGTAGTCACGGTCATCTGCTGCCCGTCGCGGCTGACCACCAGCGTGATCGCCTTTCCCGGCGGGCACTCGTGCAGCATCTTGCGAATCTGCTCTTCGCCTTCGATCGCCTGGCCGTTCATCTGCAGCACGACGTCGTGCTCGCGCAGGCCCGCTTTTCCGGCCGGGGCGTCGTGGTCCACCAGGATGATCTCCGCACCCCGCGCCTCCTTCAGCTTCAGCACGGCAACCTGGTCCGCGGGCACATCGCGCACATCCACGCCCAGGTAGCCCTGCGCGTGCGCGCTGCCGGAGCCGCTCATCAGAAACAACGCGCCGCCAGCCTCAATCTCCGGGTCGCCATTGCCCGAGGCCAGCGCGCTCCGCGTTGAAAGTGTCGCAGCAGCCAGCAGAATCAGCCCGTATCCAAATGCGCTTTTCATTGCCTCACACCCTCGTCCCTCAAACCGTTGCCCCTATTGAATGTCCGCGGTCCCCTGCAGCAAGTGTGTGCTGACGGTGCGGATATACGGATTCTCGTCGGTGGTGGAGACCGTGCGCATCACCCGGCGCACGCTGGAGTCGGACTCGACCGGCTCCAGCAGGCTGATCGCCTGCGTCCGCACGCTCGCGCTCGCATCGTGCATCAGCGCTTCCAGCACCGCGTCGCGGACCCGCTGGTCCTGGGCGACATACGGCTGCAATCCTTCCAGCGCCTTCAGCCGGACGTTAGGATTCTTGTCGTAGCGCAGGCTCACCAGCAGCGCGTTGCGGATGCCGCCGTCTCCTTCCACGCACTGGTGTCCAACTCGACACTCATTCGCCAGCAGCGCCACCGAATCCGTCCGCACCCCGTTGGTCGCAGCCGCTTTGGTGCCAATCATCAGCAGCCGCCGAATCTGCGGATCGTCCAGCGAACCCTGCACCGTCTCCGGGACCACGCGGTTGTACGTCACCTGCACAATCTCGGAGTTGGGCGTCTGCACAATGCCGCTGACGTCCGCGATCGAACCGTTGGTCGAGTTGCTCAGCACCACCGCGGAGGGCACCTTGGGCTGGTGCGACACCTGGTAGCGAAGCGCGGAGATGCCGCTCAGAAACCCCACGCTCAATCCCGCGGCCACCAGCAGCGTCATCAGCCCCGGCGCGCTCTGCATATGTCCCAGCCAGCCAAACAGGTTGCTGCGCATCCGGGTCAGCCAGCCATGCGGAGGAATGGCGTCCAGTTCATCGTCCAGCCGCATCCGCGACTGCGCCAGCAGGTTCGGCGACGGATCGACCATGGGCTTGTACGCCAGCGCCTCATGCATCGCCAGCAACGCCTTCAACTCACGATTGCACGCCTCGCACTCTGCCAGATGCTCTTCCAGCGAGGCCAATTGTTCGTCGGGCAGCTCGCCGTAGGTTACAAGAATGATCTGTTCCTGCGCCTTATCGCACTTCATCGCATCACCTCAACCAGCCTCGAAGAGAAACGGTCTCGTTCCATTGCCCTCGGGTCTAACGCCCGCTCGTGTCCCGCTCTTCAACTAACAACCAACAACTACCCTCTCAACTCCGCCAGGTTCGCCCGCAGCTTGCGGGTTGCGCGGAACAGCGTATTCTTCGCGGTCTCCTCGGTCGTGTTCAACATCTCGCCGATCGTCCGCAGCTTCAATCCCTGGTAGTGCTTCAGTTCAAAAACCGTGCGCTCGCGTGGCGTCAGTTGCCCCAGCGCTTCGTTGATGCTTGCCGCCATCAGCTTGCGGTCGAGCTCACGCGCCGGGTTGGCCATCGACCGCGTGTCGGAGATATTCGACAGCAGATCCATCTCGTCGCCCCGCGAATCCAGCACCGTGGCCGGATCTTCGCGTCGGCTCTTGCGCCGGCGCAGATGATCCAGGCACAGGTTGGTCACGATCCGGTACAGCCAGGTGTAAAACGAGCACTCGAACCGGAAGTTCCCCAGGTGCCGGTACGCCTTCAGGAACGCCTCCTGGTGCACGTCCTGCGCGTCCTGCTCGTTGCTCAGCATGTGCAGCGCCAGCCGTAGCACCGACTGGTCATACCGCCGCACCAGCGAGTCGAACGACGCCCGGTCGCCGTGCTGGGCCTCCCGGATCAGGTCGTCGTCCTCGGTCCGCTGCTGGGCGCGCGCGTCCAACTGAGCCTGGGTCAGCTTCACGCCGTTCCTGTCCGTCTTCGAGCCGGGTTGCCCCGCCGCCTTTGGCATCGTTGGGGACGATTCTACCGCCTCTATCGTCCCCCGCGCGCCCGCGCCTGCCGCGACCGCCGCATCCAGCAACGCGGACGTCCGCAAGGCCGGGTTGAACCTGCCTGCGGTTCGCTTGCGGGCATTACCGGCAATCGCTGAAAGCGCCGGCACAAGTTCGCTGCCGGTCGCCAGGCTCAAAGCATCTGCATTCATCGCTTCCGACTCCGGAGTCAGCAACTGGATCCACTTTGATAGACCCCCGCGCCCCGAAAAGGTAAGCCGGGAAAAACAGTTGTTCGGTGTTCGTTTTCTGTTGCCCGGAAGGGCGGCCCAAGAACGAACAACGTAGAACGAGCAACGTGGAACGGATAAACTCTCCCCATGCCCTCACGCACCACCCCTCCCAGCCTTTTCCCCCCGCCTCACCCCTCTTCAGGTCCCTGGATTACCGCCCACTGCGACGGCGGCGCCCGCGGCAATCCCGGCCCCGCTGGCTTTGGCGCCCTGATCCAGGACGCCGGCGGCCACTCGCTCGCCGAGCTATCCGAGTTCCTCGGCATCCAGACCAACAATTTCGCTGAGTACTCCGGCCTGCTCGCCTCGCTCGACTTCGCCCTCACCCACGGGCACCGCCGTCTGCGCGTCATCTCCGACTCGGAGCTGATGGTCAAGCAGATACAGGGTAAGTACAAGGTGAAAAGCCCCGGCTTGCGGCCCCTCTTCGAGCAGGCGAAGAAGAAGATCGCGCAACTCGACGCCTTCGAGATTGTCCACGCTCTCCGCCACAAGAACAAGGACGCCGACCGCCTCGCCAACCAGGCCATGGACCGCGGCA
>CAZAXI010000143.1:0-11964 GCA_964489045.1 uncultured Granulicella sp.
GATGGCGCGGACGGTGACGGGGGTTCCGGCGGGGATGGGTGGGGTGTTGGGGGGGAGGGTGGCTTGCCAGATTTCTCCGCGGACTTCTACCTGGCCGATGGCGGGATAGCCGGGGAGGGCGTGGCCTTGCGGGGCGAGGGGCGTCATGGCGACGGCGGTGTAGCCGAGCATGGCTTGCGGGCCGGTGAGGCGCTTGGCTTGACGAGCTTTGAAGGCGATCCAGGCGAGGCCGAAGGTGACGATGCCGAAGCCGATGCCTGCGCCGGCAGCGACGCTGAAGTGGACACGCATCTCAGGCGTGGGGCCGTTGACAAGCGTGGCGAGGCCGAAGACGAGGCAGATGACGCCGGCGATGCCGAGGACTCCGTGCGAGGCGAACTTGGCTTCGAGGACCATGAGGGCGAGGGCGGCGAAGAGCAGCAGGATGGCGGTGTGCTGGACGGGGAGCAGGTTGAGACCGAAGATGGCGAGCAGGACCATGAGCGTACCCAGTGCGCCGGGAACTATGGTGCCGGGCACGTTGAATTCGAGGTAGATGAGCAGGCCGCCGCAAAGGAGTAGCAGCACGTCGAGGTCGGGGCTGGTGAGACGGGTGAGCAGGCGCTCGCGCGTGGAGGGCGGGAGGGGATCGATGTTGGCGTGGGCGAGGTGGAGGGTCTGGCTGGCGCCGTTGAAGCGCTTGATGGTGCGGCCGTCGAGCTGCGCTAGCAGGGCGTTGTCGTCTTGTGCGACGTAATCGATGAGGTGCAGGTTGAGCGATTCGGACTCGCTGAAGGATTTGGAGTTGCGCACGGCGTCTTCGGCGTCCTTGGCGTCGCGGCCGCGGACGGTGACGTAGGAGCGGAGGAAGGCGGCGGCGTCGTTCTCAAGTTTTTCCTTGAGAACCGGGTCCATGGTCTCGCCTTCGAGGATGGGATGGGCGGCACCGGCTTCGGTGCCGGGGGCCATGGCGGCGACGTCGGCGGATTCAAGCAGGAAGAATCCGGCCGAGCCGGCGCGGCTGCCGGAGGGTTCGATGAAGATGATGACGGGGACGGAGGAGGCTTCGATGTTGGCGACCATCTCGCGGGTGGAGTCGAGCAGGCCGCCGGGCGTGCCCATGGAGACGAGGACAGCTTCGGCGTGGCGGCTGGCGGCGTCGTCGAGGCCGCGCTTGAGGTACTCGGCAGTGATGGGCTGGATGGTGTCGTGGATGGTGAGCTTGACGACCAGGGGAGATTGCGCGGAAAGGGGCAGGGCGAAGGCGAGGAGTATGAGAAGACGACGCAGCACGTGATGGACTCCGGCGGTTGAGTGGCCGCGAGGTAAGGATACGGCAGAATTTGGAGCCGCGCAGAGTTTGTTGAGAGCTATGGAGAAATGCATACCCCAGGGGCTAAAGCCCCTTATTCTGAGGTGACCCCTGAGGGCCAAGGCTGAAGCCTTGGCGTACCTAGAAGCAAGGACAAACAACAACTGGAACGGGCCCGAGAAGGTCAACAAAGGTTGCCTACAAACAACAAAGAGAGAAGGTGACTTCGGAGGTCAGGGGAGGGATTGGCCGCGGTCGGCGAGGGCGGACTTGATGCCGAGGGCGGCGGCGTTGGCGGGTTCGAGTTTGAGCGCGGCGGCCACGTCTGAGGCGGACACGGAGAGGGAATTGGCCTGCAGGTCCAGGCGGGCGAGCACGAGGTAGGCGTCGACGTTTGGCGCGAGCTTCAGCGAGGCTTCGGCTTCCGCGCGGGCTTCGTCGGCGGAACCGCTGCGTTCGCGCACCTGGGCGATGCCGGCGTGGGCCGCGGCATTCTTCGGGTCGGCGGACAGGGCGCTGTCGAACTCCTGTTCTGCCTCTGGGATGAGGCCCTGGGCGAGGTATTGCAGGCCGAGTTGGGAGTACTGCGTCGCGCGCTCGGCCGGCGGCAGCGAGGCCATCTGGATGGCGCGCATCTGGTCGAGTTGAAACGCGACCTGTCGGAACGATGACTCCGACCAGGTTCGGCGGATGCGCGTGGTGGGATCAAAGCCTTCCGCGCCGATGATGGTCTTGAGGTTGGCGGTAGAACCGTGGGTGGCCTGCAGACGGGCGAGCAGTTCGGTGGCTTCGGGGTCGTCTGAGTGGAGGCTCAAGG
Source organism: uncultured Granulicella sp. (assembly GCA_964489045.1). Classification (GTDB taxonomy): domain Bacteria; phylum Acidobacteriota; class Terriglobia; order Terriglobales; family Acidobacteriaceae; genus Edaphobacter. The sequence continues at coordinate 2,109 of CAZAXI010000143.1, forward strand.
CAGCCTGATCCTCGCGGATGGCGCCGGCGATGTCGCTGCGGCCGAGCAGGGCGACGGCGAGGTTGAAGTGGTAGTCGGCGTCGTCGGGGTCGGCGGCGATCACCTGCAGGAAGAGAGGCGAGGCGTCTTTGCCCTGGCGGCTGAGGGCTACGCCCTCGTCGTTGACCACTTCAGGGAGAGGCAACTGGTTGGCAACGAAGGCGAAGGCGGTCTGCGCTTCGGCGTATTTGGCGAGGTTGAAGCGCGCCAGGCCGCGATAGAATCCGGCTTCGAGAGCCAGGCGGTCGGTTGAGGGGACTTTGGCGAGCGTGGCGGCGGCAGGCTCGTACTGCAGCGCGGCGTATTGCTCCTTGCCCAGGGCGAGCAGCGCGGCGGTGTAGTCGGGGGTCTCGGTGACGGCTGCCTCCAGCCGCTTCAGGCGCTCCTCGGAGGTGGGCGCGGAGGTGCCGCGGATGTAGTCCTCGAATGAGCTGAGCTTGACCCCGTCCGCCGCCGCCAGAAAGGTCTGTTCGGCGATGGCGAAGTGCGGGTCCATGCGCTGCGCGACCTTCCACGCGATGGCGTTTTCCACGTCGAAGAGGCGAGGTAACTCGGCTGAGTCCGTCAGCGGCTCGGACATGCGGAGCTGGTTCACCTCGAGGACCTGAGCCTGAACCGAGATGCTGCCGCCCTGCACGTTGAAGCTGCCGACGACGACGAAGTCCGCGTCCAGCGTCTGCGCAATGCGGATGGTGGTGGCGCGACTGGGACGGAAGCCGGAGGGAAGGCCGAGATGATCGAGCGCGTACTCGCGGTCGTCGCGGCCAATGGTGAGGAAGCCGGCGGAGGTGAGGCGCTGGTCGAGCGTGTAAGGGAAGGAATCGCCGATCCAGTTCAGGTTGGGCTGGCCAGAGCGGTTGTCAAAGGGGAGTACCAGCACCAGGCGGCCGCCGGGCTGGCGAATGTCGGCGGGAGAGTCGGGGGACGGCGCGGTCGCATCTGAGGACTGCGGCTGGGCGGGATTCTGGGCGGGGGTCTCGATCTGGGCCTGAATCGGGGGGATAGGAGCCCATAAGGCCAACAGAATTGCCAGGGAAAGCAGTCGCCGGATGGGGCTGGGGGGAGTTCTCACCACGATGTGACGATTATAGAAGGCGGGCGGGGGTATGTGCTGAGGCAGAGGCGTGTGCGCGATGTGAGGTACATCACAATCTGGGGTGTCGATCATCACGGCCCTACGGGTCGGCTGGGTGAGAGAATTTGGCTATGTCACGCTGGAGCAGAGACCGCACCCACTGGTGGTTCTCGGGATCCGGCGCGTGGAGACCTACCGTGATGCAAGTTTCCTCAGCGTTTGTTGCCGATCCGGATTTGATTGAACAGTTGGAGAAGCGGGCTGAGCCCGTTGCCTTCGGCCAGGACCGCGTCCTCTTTCATCAGGGCGACGTGCCCAAGGGCGTCTTCATTCTCAGACGAGGCTCCGCCATTCTGACCAACATGTCGGACGGCGATGCACTGCTGAGCGTCGAGGCGGGGCCGGGCTCGTTGCTGGGCGTGCCGGCGGTGGTTGGATCGAAGCCGTACTCGCTGACCGCGGAAGCTGTGGACGGCGCCGAAGTGAGCGTGCTGACCTGCGACGACTTTGTCCACCTGATGAACACGGAGCCGACCCTGTCGTTCCGCGTCTTGCAGGTGCTGGCGGAAGAGGTCCGGTTTGCGCGCGAGGCGCTTGCGCAGCTGTAACGCCCGGGGCTAAAGCCCCATGCTAATCCGAAAGGCGACGGCGAGGCTTTTTTCGGAGCGTGCGTTAGTGCGTGTGCAGGCTGGCGTCCTGGATGCGGGGGAAGCGGAGGATGGCGACCCACTCGCCGTGTTGAGAGGCTTGCCAGACTACGTCTCCGTGCAGGATTTGGGCGGCCTGGGCGGGGGGCACGTCCTGGTGGAAGTCGAAGTAACGAGCGTCGCTGGTGTTGGGGTGGTCGAGCTCGAGGCCGCCGGGTGGAGGGTTCCACTTGGTGGAGAAGAGCAGGGCAAGGTCGTAGTCACCGGGTTCGGACGCGGCCTTTTCGAGTTCCTGCATGGAGAAGTTCCGAATCCAGAGAGCTTTGATGGGGCGTTTGGTGTAGCCGAGAAAGGGTTGATCCAACTCATGGTTGGCGGGCCAGGTGGTGAGGACGGTTGCCTGCGGCCATCGTTCGGCGATCAGGTTGATGGCGCGCTGGTGGAGCACAATCATATCGCGGTAGGTGAGGTTGTCCTCGGGCGCGAAGGCGTAGGGCGGGTTGATCCAGATGCCGGCGAGGAAAGCGGCGGCGCTGAACGCGGCGAGCCACTGCCAGTGTCGCAGGCGGCGCTGCCACTGGGCCACGCAGACCAGGAGGACCAGCGGATACATGGCCAGCAGGTAACGGGTAAGCAGCGCTCCGCCCAAAACGGAGAAGGCAATCCAGTTGACAAGCAGGACGACGGCGATGGCGTTGAGTACGGGGCGCGAAAGCCGCATGCGGCCGGCGATGGCCGGCATCAGCAACACGGCGAGGGCGCAGGTGACGGGCACAAACATGTTCATGTGCATGGTCAGGTGCAGGAAGCGGTGGTAGAGGCCGAGGGCGACGCGATGCGGGTCGAGGTTCGCGGTGGCGTTGTAGCGGAGGAAGTCAGGGTTGCCGAAGGCGTAGCCGGTGCGATGGCGGTGGTACAGATACCAGGCCGCGAGTGGGAGGATGGGAACAAGCAGCGCGGCAATCCAACCTGCGCGCCGGTGGAGCTTGCGGTCGCGCAGAGCCAGGAACGCTTCCCAAAAGGCAAGAGCAACCGGCGTGAGGACACCGGTTTCTTTGGAGAGCGCGGCGAGCGAAAAGAAGATGGCGGCGTAAATTTTGGGTCTGGCTGAAACCCACATCTCAGGAGGAAGACGCCCACCCCCGCGAGCAAGCTCGCCGGGGACCTCGAGATGTGGAGCACCCATGTCTGCTACCGATTCGAGGTAGAACGCCAGCCCCCAGAGGGTAAACACGGCGGCGAAGAGGTCGCCGTGGTCGAGTGTGCTCTGCGCGAACCAGATGGGGTAGATGGCGGTGAGCAGCGTGGTGGCGACCGCGGCGGGCGTGCCCAGCAGGTGGCGTGCCAGCCGATAGACGGCGAGCAGCCCGCCAGCCGTGGCCATGCAGAGGAAGGTGCGCGTCCCGCTGGGCACAAAGCCGGAGAGGCGCCACCATCCCGCGAGCAGAATCGCGGGAAGGGGCGGGTGCGCGTTGCTGAGGGTGGAGAAAGGGATCAACGTGCCGGTGCGGAAGAAGTCCCACGCGGCAGGAATGTAGTAGCCGCCCTCGTCCCAGAAGTAGGGCAGGCGCAGCAGCGTGAGGTGTGAGAAATAGACGGCGGCGAAGAAAACCGGGTAGAGCATCCACAGTGGCAGGGCCGCGCGTGCGCCCGGGATGAGGATTCGATGCGCGGAGGGGGATTGCACGCTCTAGTGGACGGGACCGCCGGGGGGTCCGAACTGCGGCTCGAGCGCGAGCGTGCCAAAGGTCTGCTCGTACTGGGCGAGGTTGTGGCCGAGCAGGTTCAGCAGCGCCTTGGCCTGTTGCGGGCTCAGGTAGATGCCCTGGAAGTTCTCGATCCTAACTTCGCCGGGCGATTCCTGGCGTGCTGTGCCGAAGACCAGGAAGAAATCCCAGACGCTCATACGGACCTGGATGTTATTGGCGTAGCTGTCGCGATAGTTTTCAGAGTGCGCGGTCGTGACGGTGGGCGGTTCGGAGGATTGCTTGGGCTGGCTCATATGGCTTTCGATGCGGTCGGAGAGGAGAGGGCGAAAGGGGAGGACTTGAACCCCCCACGGTTTGCTCTGCCAGATCCTAAGTTCACGGTGAAAGAAGAATCAGCAGATTGGCGGAGTTTGTTAGGCTTTCTGTTGCCCAGTATTTACAGGGTCTTATGCCCACCTCATTATAAGAGAAACAAACAAGTACAACCTGGCAGTGGGCACAAAATTGAGGAGCTATGGGATGATGCGGTTGGTGGGCGGACTGAATGACAGGCGATGGGAGTAGTCGGCGATGGGGATGACGATGCGGAGAGCGGGGTGGGCGGTGATGGCTGCGGCGTTGCTTGCGGGTTCAGGAGCAATGGCGCAGGATGCGACGGAACCGGCGTCGCAGCAGCAGGTGTTCGCACTGCCCGAGCCAGTGCATAGCGTGCGGGCAGCGCACTGGGTGGCGGCCACGATCGAGGCCAGGCAGCCGAACTTTCCGGCGGAGATTATGCGTACCAGCCAAAGCGACAGCGACTGGCTGCAGATGGCACGGGTGACCAGCCGCACCGCGATGGAGATCACGTCGGTGAAGGTGGGATGGGCGTACGCGCTGCCGGCAGGGCTGGAATTTCACCAGAGTGATGCGCTTACGCCGCCGGGTGGCGGCATTACGCAGGGCGGCGCGTACGAGACGGGAGACCAGCAGGTTGCGCCGCGGGCGGACGCGCCCTACGTGGTGACGTTTGTGGAACAGGTGACGCTGAAGAACGGGATGGTGCTGAATGCCGACCACGCGAAGATTGCGGCATTCTATAAGGACTGCTGCACCGGGCCGAATGCCGGCAAGGTGCCGCAGCCCCCGCAGGGGCGGGTGCAGCCGAATATGCCGGGAGGCGCGCTGCCTCTGGAATGGCAGCCGACGCCGGACCTGAAGCCGATTACGTTCGACGTGGTGTCATTCCGGCGGGTGAAGTCGGATGATACTTTGCCCCAGAGGCCGCACGCGCAGCGGGAGTTTCCGCCGGACGGCGATTTTATTTCGTATCACTCCTCGACCATCGACACCCTGCTGAGGTTTGCGTACGAAGGCGGGAGGCCCAGCTACTTCACCATCTCAGGCGAGCCGGACTGGGTGAAAAACGATCTCTACGACTTTACGGCCAAGGTGGCGCCGGAGGACGTGGCCACGTGGAAGCACATGCAACTGATCGACCAGCGCTACATGGTGCAGCGGGCGCTGGAGGAAGCGCTGAAGCTGAAGGCGCACGACGACATGTCGGATCACCCCGTCTACGAGTTGCAGGTTGCCAAGGGTGGGCCGAAGCTGATGGACTACCACGCGGGAGACACGGTGACCCCTGCGAATCCCGGAGCCAAAGCGATTTCGGGGCACACGCTGGGCTGGCTCAGCCGGTTCAACCTGGTGGGCCAGGACGCGACCATGACCGACCTGGTGGATTTGCTGAACCGGCCCGGGGGAGCGGGGCGGGTGGTGATCGACAAGACGGGGCTGACCGGCACCTACGACTTCTCGTTGCAGCTTCCGCGCAGGAGGATGGCGGATGAGAGTAAGCAGGCTGCGGAGGACGCAGGCGTGCCGACAGTGTTTGAAGGGCTAAAGGAGCTGGGCTTGCAGTTAGTGCCGGCGAAGGGGCCGATTCCGGGGATCGTGGTGGATCATATTGAGAGGCCGCCGGAGAATTAGCGGATGATTGGCTCCGGAAAACGGCGTTTGAGGCAAGTTCGTCCGGCAGAGACTTCTCATGACCGGGACGGGGCCATCATTTCGGCATCGGAATCGATAGTGCTATTCCAGCGCCGCGCTGGGCGATCCGCGGTGTATGCGGCCCGTAGATTCTGCGTTTAGCGGGTACCCTATTCCCCGTAGGGAACCCAGATGTTCTTGATCTGCGTAGCGTGGCGCAGGAAGTAGCGGCCTTCAGCCTGTTGCGAGTCGTACCAGTCGATGGCATAACCGTCGTTGGTCCAGGTCTGCTTCATGTTGCCGACGCTGGCGAGCTTGACCATGGTGGATGCGGCCTCGTCGCGGAAAGACCAGATGGCGTCGATGTCGTCGTGCTCGGCGAGGGTCTTGCCAATCTCGACGGCGCGGCCGGCGACGATATTGACGACACCGCCGGGCAGGTCGCTGGTGTCGAAGATGGAGTAGAGGTCGGCCATGACGGTGGCGTAGCGCTCGCTGGGGACGGCGACGACGGTGTTGCCCATGGCGATGGCGGGCAGGACCAGCGAGAGCAAGCCGAGCAACGGGGACTCTTCCGGAGCGAGAATGCCGATGGCGCCAACGGGCTCGTTCATGGCGAGGGTGACGTTGCGGCCGGGAGGGTTGTGCACAATGCCCTCGAACTTGTCCGCCCAGCCGGCGTAGGCGAAGATGCGCTCGATGGAGTAGTCGACTTCGATGCCGGCCTGGTCCTCGCCGACGAGGATGGCGAGTTTGGCGGCGAGCTCGTCGCGGCGCTGGATCATGTTCTCCGCGATGTAGAAGAGCACCTGGGCGCGGTTGTGCGCGGACTGCTTTGCCCACTTGGCGGCGGCGCGCGCAGCCTCCACAGCGTTGCGAATGTCCTTGCGATTGCCGAGCGGAGCTTCGCCGATGAGTTTGCCGTCGCGGGCGTAGACGGGGTAACTGTATCCGCTGTCGGGCCGGGCCTGTCTGCCGCCGATGTACTGCTTGATGGTGCGGTCAATGGCCATCGGCGAAGGCGCGGGTACTTCATGATTCCCAACTGCACCGGCCGGAGCGGGAAGAGCGACCTTCTTGCGATTGGCGTGATGCAGCCATGTGGGGACAAGGTATTCGTACATGCCTTCGCGGCCGCCCTCGCGACCGTAGCCGGACTCGCGGTAGCCGCCGAAGCCGCAGGAGGCGTCGAACATGTTGGCGCAGTTGATCCAGCAGACGCCGGCCTTAATCTGCGAAGCCACATCGAGTGCGACGTTAATGTTCTCGCTGTACACGGTAGAGGCGAGGCCGTAGACCGTATTATTCGCGAGCTCGACAGCCTCGGCGGGAGTGCGGAAGGTCATGGCGACCAGCACCGGGCCGAAGATCTCCTCCTGCACTACGGTGGACGAGGTTTGCACGTTGGTGAGCAGGGTTGGCGGGTAAAAGAGACCCTTGGCAGGCAGGGAATAGCTGGGCTGCCAGCAGGTGGCGCCCTCTGCGATCCCCTTGGCGACGTATTCCGTGATGCGCTTGAGTTGGTGGGGGTCGACGATGGCTCCCATGTCCACCGCCTTGTCCAGCGGCGAGCCGACACGCAGGTTCTCGAGGCGAATGCGGATTTTGGCGAAGAGCTGCTCGGCGACGCGCTCGTGCACCAGCAGACGCGAGCCGGCACAACAGACCTGGCCCTGGTTGAACCAGATGGCATCCACCAGGCCTTCGACGGCGGAGTCGAGATCGGCGTCGTCAAAGACGATGAACGGGGATTTGCCGCCGAGTTCGAGCGAGAGTTTCTTGGGCGAGTTGGCGGAGGCCTTGCGAATCACGCGGCCTGCGTCGGTCGATCCGGTGAAGGCGATCTTGTCCACGTCGGGATGCTCGACGAGCACGGTGCCGACGCGGCGGTCGCAGGTGACCACGTTGAGCACGCCGGCCGGCAGGCCGACTTCCTGTGCGAGTTCCGCAAAGGCCAGCGCGGTCAGCGGGGTGTAATTGGCGGGCTTGATGACCACAGTGTTGCCGGCGGCCAGCGCGGGCGCAACTTTCCATGCAAACATCAGCAGCGGAAAATTCCAGGGGATAATCTGGCCCACCACGCCGCACGCGGTGTAGCCGGGAAACTCTGTCTCCAGCAACTGCGCCCAGCCGGCGTGCGCGTAGAAGTGGCGCGCCACCAAAGGAATGTCGATGTCGCGCGATTCGCGGATCGGCTTGCCATTGTCCATGCTTTCCAGCACGGCCAGCCGGCGCGAGTGTTTCAGCACCTGGCGCGCCAGCGCGTATAGATAGCGGGCGCGCTGGTGGCCGGTCAGCGCCTGCCAGCCGGGCAGGGCTGCGCGCGCGGCCGCAACCGCGGCGTTCATGTCCGCGGCCGTGGCGCTGGAGACGTCGGCGATCTTTTCGCCGGTGGCCGGGTTGAGGGTCGCCACCGTGTTGGCCGGTTTGGTCCACGCGCCGTTAATGTAAAGGCCGAACGCCCGATCATGCGCCGCTAGCCAGGTGTCAACTTCCTTGGTGTCTTCCGGCGCCGGGCCGTATTCCATGCTGTAAAACTTTTCAACGATACTGTTTGGCATTACATTCTCCTAGCCTTTTGCCTTGAGTCCTGCGCATGCAGGAGCGACGATGTCTTTCAGATATTGTTTGTAGCCCCAGCAACTGTCGTTAAGCGTGAATTCGTTTGCTATACATCCAAACCAAGTCTTCGTGTTGCTCTCGTGACGTGAAACGCCGACGAACCATACAGGCTTCTCTGTTGAGCCCCGCGGGTCACGAAAAACAATAGTGGAATATTGGGAGTCTGCATTCGTGAAAACGGCACGTTCCGATTCCCCCCAATCCTTCCTTCTTCCGGATGCAATGAAATATAAGATGTCCGACGTCTGTTCAAAATCTGTCGTCTTATAAACCTGAAAACTAGCTAACCCTGAATGTTCAATATCTGTGTTATTCGTCAAAGCTGCGGTACAGGTCATTTGGAGTTCAAAGTCTGTTGGGCGTACTCGCTTCAGAGGCTTAAGCTTGAGGCTCACTCTTTCTGTGTCAAGAATCTTAGCCACCTGGTCTTCTGCGTCTCGTTGGCGAAGCGTCTGTGAATCGGTTGGGGCGGCCACATTCTGCGTATAGCTGAAAGTTGACCAGCTGATGAGCGCGGCTGCGGCGAAATATAAGGTTGCTGTCATCTCACGCGATCGGGTGACGGTACGCGGCGGAGTAGCGGCCGTTGATGAAGTGCTCCAATTGACGCTCGATATCGGCGAGCATGGAGCTGGCGCCGAAGCGGAAGAGTGACGGCTCCAGCCACGAGCGGCCAAGCTCATCCTTCATGACGAACAACCAGTTCAGCGCGTCTTTGGCCGTCTTGATGCCGCCCGCGGGCTTGAAGCCGACCGCGTAGCCGGTGCGCTCCGCATATTCGCGAATCGCGCGCACCATCACGAGAGAAACGGGGATCGTAGCGTTCACGGCTTCCTTGCCGGTCGAGGTCTTGATGAAGTCCGCACCTGCCTGCATTGCCACCACGGAGGCGCGCGCGACGTTGCGCAGGGTGAGCAGGTCGCCGGTGCCCAGGATGGCCTTCATGTGCAGGGGGCCGCAGGCGTCCTTGAACGCGGCAACCTCGTCGTAGAGCGCCTGCCAGTCGCCGTTGAAGACGTGGGCGCGGGTGATTACGATGTCAATCTCCGATGCGCCGGCCTCCACCGAGCGATGAATTTCCGCCACGCGTTCGGCCAGCGGCGAAAGGCCCGCGGGGAATCCGGCGGAGACGGCGGCGACGGGAATGCCGCTGCCTTCCAGCGCCCTGACGGCGGTTTCGACGAAGGTGTGGTAGACGCAGACAGCGCCAGTGTGGAGATTGAGCTCCTCAATGCCGAGCGCTTTCACCATGCTTTCCTGCAGCGGCTGGCGGGCCTTGGCGCAGAGGCGGCGGACGCGGTCGGCGGTGTCGTCGCCGGAGAGCGTGGTCAGGTCCATGCAGGAGATGGCGCGCAACAGCCAAGCCGCCTGCCACTCTTTCTTCACCGTGCGCCGCGTGCCAATGGTGGCGGCGCGCCGCTCCACCGCGCTGGTGTTGGCGCGAACCTCCTCGACCCACTCGAGATTGAGTGGCATGCGGCGATTCGGCGCCAGCGGCCGGCCGTTGAGTTCAACCGCAACGGAATGGGTCAGGATTGGATCGTGTTCCTGCTGTTTGACTGTCATAGTGCGTCTCCGCCAGATGCTCCCTCAACGAAGATTTCGCTGAACTTGCAAGCCTGGATTCGTCATTCTAATCGATATTAAAGAGAGCAAGCCCATAGGCCACACGCCGTGGGCATCCTTTCGTAGTGGATACGTTAGATCCTAGTGCCCAATTTCGATAATGTCGTAAGTTGTTGGTGCGAAAGGGGGGACTTGAACCCCCACGGATTGCTCCGCCAGATCCTAAG